>DASUFF010000001.1:0-19872 GCA_036274695.1 bacterium
CGGCTGGCGCGGGTCCATGAGCTTGAAGAAGAAGTCGTTCTTGAACTTCTCGGTGTTCACGGCCTTGAGGACCACGTCCATGAGCTCATTCTTGATGAAGTCGGCCTGGATGAAGCCGCCGACCCCGTTGGGGACGGTGGCCTTTTTCAAATCGAACTTTTTGTCTTCGTTGAAGAGCGGGCGGACGTTGCCGTAGCCGAAGGCGTGCGTCTCGAAGGTCAAGTTGCCGAAGTCGTCCTTGGCCTGGATGGCGGCCGTGTTCACCGGGAAGCGCAGCTCCGGCCAGTGGGCCTGGTAGTGCGTCTTGCCGGCGACGGTCTTCTCGCAGAGGGCGAGGAACGTGGGCGATCCGTCTTCCCACGCACGGGCGCCGTTGGCCTGGAAGCAGACCGGGGACGTCCCGCAGGCGGGCGGATCGGCGAGCTCGCATCCGGCGCTCAGGCCGCCGGTGACCGTTTCGGCGTCGCCGTCGCAGGCGCCCAACGTGACGTCCAAGATGACGGAAGCCGCCTCGTCCGGCGTGATCGACCGGCCGTCGGCCTTGTCGATGGCGTGGCCGGACTCGTCCAGATAATTCACGCAGAGATCGGGACCCTTCAAGTCGACGTCGATGGGCGCGATCGTAATCTGCTGGGCGGCGCCGAGGTCGTAACCGGTGACCAAGTTGCTCACGAAGAGCTCGATGTTGTTCTCGCCGTTGCCGAGCGGGACGGTGACGCGGAAGCCGCCGGGGCAGAAGGAGTCGTCGGAGACCGGACAGGTGCTGGAGCCGGCCTCGGCGCAGCTGGCGTCGATCAAGATCTCCTTGGGGGGCGTGACGCTGTCGTCCTTGATGGTGTTGATCGCGCGGACGAGGATCGAATTGCCGGCGAAGGCACCCTCTTCGGCGCTGTTCACGCAAAGCTCGACCGAGCCGGCGCGCGCGGCCGTCGGGGGCGTGAGCTTCACCGTGTGCGGCTCGCCGTCGGCGCCGTTGTCGTCGGTCGGATCCGGACCGGCGCTGCAAAGATCCGGAATGGCGGCCGCCCCGTCGCAGACGCCGTCGCCGTCGCTGTCGCCGGTCAGTTGCCCGACGCCGAAGCAGGTCGGATCGGAAGCGGAACAATCATTCGAAGAACCGCCGGCGCGGGCGTTGGTGACGGTCAGATCGGGTTTCGAGACGCGCAGAACGCGGCGCGAAATCGACACGTCGGTGAAGGAGCCGTCGTCGTTCAAGACACGCCCCTGGACGCCGATGTCGAAGACGCCCTCCTCTTCCAGAGGGATGGTCGTCATGAATTCGCCGGTGCCGGCCAAGGTCTCCAATTGCGGAACGAAGACGCCCGAAGGACCGAGCAAGGGATCTGCGGGGAAATCGTAGCTGACGACGAAATCGGCCACCTGCTCCAACTGCGCGGCCGTCTTGAACTTGCCGTTGATGCAGACGCCGCCGCCGATGATCTCTTCGTCGATGGTCGAAGACGAAGGCCCTTCCACCGGCTCGGCAACGCAAAGCGTTTCGGAAACGAAGCGCACGGGATCGCCGTCGCACCACACCGTCCCCGCCGGCTGGTGCGGATCGGGGCAAACCAGGTTGGCGCGCGCCGTCGAGACGATCGCGAGGATCGTCATCGCCGCCATTCCGCCGACAAGTTTTGAACCGATGCGCTTCATGGTTCTCCCTTAATTGGTCTCCGCCGCTAAAAAGTTCCCGTCGCCGACAATCCGAAACCGCCGCCCGGAGGGGTCATGGGGCTCACGCGTACCGTCGGACGGTTCGCGTCCGCCGGAATATTTTCGCCCGCCCGGCTGATCCAAAGATAATCCACCACATTGACGCCCATTCCCAGCAATTGCGCGATGCCCGAATCTCTCAACTGATAGTTCATGCCCGGGAAAGGGTTCGCTTCGAAGGGATTCCCCGGAACGTCCCGGGCGCCGGCCATTCCCGAAGGGGCGTAGGTGTCGCTCTCGGGGACGGAGCTGCGGGCGCCGACGCCGGCGAGACCCATGATCAGATAGGCGGCGCCCAAACCGCCTTGGAGCGCCGCACAGGTGCCGAAACGCGCGGGAGCCCGGCCGCTCACGCGATCCCCGTAACAGAATCCCAACCCGCCGTTGGTCATGAAATCGACCGAAGACCCCAGCCATGGCGTCCCGCGTCCGTTCTCCGACGTCAGGCCGACCGCGAGGAGGACCAATCCGCCCCCGGCGTGGATACCGCTCAAGGTATACGCCCATTCGGGATCGGAGTGACGGGTCAACGGAGTGAAGGTGCCGGCGTAAAGGGACTTGGACCCGATCGACAGCAAGGACATGAGGGTTCCCGGAAAAGCGGGATCCCGCGAGGCCGTGGTCAGGTCCGGATAAGCGAGATAATTGACGAAGACGCTGCCCCCGGCCCCCAAGGTCGGAGCGGACAACAGCCAGAACGGGTGCACGCGCGCGATGCCCGGATCGACCGGGCCTTCGGACGCCGGGGCGCGGTCGCCGTTGATGGCGCGGCAGGCCGTTTCTCGGTCGGTCCCGGACAGGGCGCGGGAAGAGGTCAAGGCCGTGTAGGCGGTCACGAAGGATTGGTCGACGTCGATCCAGTTTCCGTTCACCTGGATGCGCGGCGTGGCCGTTCCGTCGGTCAAATTCAAATCCACCGAGGCGCGGACGGGATCGCCGTCGCCGTCACGCACCATCGCGACGCCGTATCCGCTGCCGCAGTCCGTGTAGATCGATGTAGGTCTGTAGCTCATATTAGAAGTTCCCGACCTCCGCCTTGATGATGATGTACATGTTGGCGGGGCTCACGCTCGTCTGGCTCGTCACGTTCCGTCCGACGCCGGCCAGATCGAAGCCTTCGAAATTCAGGTCGTCCGAATCCGAGTCGTTATCCAGCGTGCCCGTCGTGTCCGGCTGGAACATCCCGCGTCCGTGCAACTCGCGCACCGTGCCGCAGGTCGTTCCCGGCGTGTCGACGTAACCCAGCAAGGGATTGGTCGCCATCAAGGCCGTGTTGAAGCTGGAGTCGTTCATCGTGTTGGCCGGCACCGCGAACTGGCCCTTGGCCGCCGTGTCCGGAACCAGGTCCGGCGACACGCACTGCGTGGTCAGGGAGAGACGGATCGTCGCGTCGACGTCGGCGTTGGAAAGCGCCGGGACGTTCGGGGCATAGAGGCGGACAGCCAAATCGCGGAAGGTGATCTCGCCGGTGACGGGGTCGAAGATGCCGCCGGTCTCGTCCTTCATGCCGTCGGCGCCCGAGAGACAGGAGAACTCGGTGGCGTTGTCCGGCTTCATGACCGTGGCGAAGAGGGCGTCGCGCGCGGCTTGGGTGCCCGAGTAGCTCTGGATGACCGGGAACTTCGTGCCGCCGTTGCAAGAGGTGGACGCGATGGAGCCCGCCCAGTCGCCGATATAAAGGTAGAAGAAGGAACAGTTGTGCGTCGGGGACGTCTTGCACTCGGCGAAATACTCGGTGTTGCCCGGCGTGGAGCCCGGAGCGTCGTAGAGGCGCAGGCCCGTGATGGCGGACGGGTTGGCCGGGTTGTTCATGTCCGCGTCCACGGCCGTCACGATGCGTTTCAGGGTCGCCGCGCCGGTGACGGGATTCAACTGCATGCCGTCGTTGATCGTGAAGACTTCCTTCAGGTTGTCCGCGTTGACGTCCGAGCTCGAGCCGTCGTTGAAGCGCTTCAAGATGCCCTTGGTGGAACCGGAGACGATGAGCGTCTTCTGGAGACCCTGGTTGATCTTGTTGGCGAAGCCGGCGATCAGGCGGTGCACGCGCAGATCGAAGGTGCCGTTCGGAGCGCCGTTGGCGCCCTTGAGGGCGTATGGCACGAGCGGGTTGTCGTTGGAGTTCGTGGGCATTCCTCCGATGATCGGCGGCACGCCCTCCCCGCCTCCGGCCGGCTTGGAGACGGCCTTCACGTCCAGGCCGCCTTCCGAGACGGAATAAGACCCGGCGGGCGCGGCGTTGAAGGTGATGGTGCCGAGCTTCAATTTACCGCCGGCGGCCAGCGTTTTGCAGGCCGTGGTGGCGCTGTCCGCCGCCGCGAAACAGGCGGTCACTTCGGCCGCGGCGTCGGGCGTGAAGACGAGCTTGCCGCCGGCGTCGGCCGTGAAGTGCAGATGCTGAATTTCCAGGTTGTCGATGCCGCCGGCCGTGCCGTTGTTGAAGACGAAGACGGTCCGCGGGGTGTTGTCCTGACGGAAGCTGAAGAGCTTGCCCTTCGCCAGATACAGGTGGCGCGTGGTGCCGCCGTCGTCGACGTCCTTCAGGTCCGGATCGGTCGCGCCGGTGACGGAGAAACGGTTGGCGTCTTCGACGTAGAGGGCGACCGTGGCCCGGGAATCCCTCTTGGCCGTGCCGGCAAGACCCACGTTGAAGGCGCCGGCGTCGGTATTGATGACGAGCGAACCGACGTCGCTCCGCGTGCTGCCGGTGCCGCCCACCTTGCCGAAGGGTCCGTAGCTTAAGAAGAAGAAGAAATCGCCCGAACCGCCGCGAGGGAGCGTCCAGGGGTTTTGGCCGATCTTCCAGGTGCGCGCGGCGAAGGTGGCTCCCTGATAGACGGAACCGACGCGGAAATTCATCTTCACGTCGGCCGCCTGGACTCCGTTGATGATGATGTCTTTGGTGCCGACGTTGGAAATCCGATAAAGTTTGGTCTTGGTCTGAATGCCCAGGAGGGATTCCCCGAAATCCACCGTCGCCGGCGTCGTCGCGGGAAGGACCTGAGCGACGGAGGCGTTGGGCGCGGCCGTATTGATCTCTTCGAGCTTCAAGGCCGCGGTGGGCGTTTCGCAATGGCTGGTGACGGTGTTGCAGACCTTCCCCACCGCGCATTGGTCGTCTTCCGTGCAGGTCGGCTCGCCGCCCGTGGTGCCTGCGGTCGTCCCGCCGGCCGTCGTGCCGCCGGCGGTGGTTCCGCCCGCGGTGGTCCCGCCTCCCCCGCAGTTCGTCGTCAAATCGGCCAAAGTCTGAATGGGCGAATCGGTGCCGGCCTTCGTGACCGTGCCCTTGATCTCCGCGGTGAGCATGGCCTTGCCGAGTTCGGCCAAGAGCTGGCCGGAGCCGGCGGCGTCGTCACGGGAAACGCCGGTGACGGCGTCGTCCGGGAAACCGAAGGCGGCGACCAAGGTCATGTGCGTCTTGTTATCGCCGGTATCGAAATGCATTTGATCGCCGGTGATGTTCATGGCGCCGTTCTGCTTCGCGGCGTCGATCACGGCCTGCGTGCGCGAACCGGTGGTCAGGGTCAGCGGCGTCTGGCTGGTGCCGGGGATGACCTGAATCGTGTTCGCGTCGGGCACGCCGGGGCCGGATTCGAAGAAGAAGCTCGCGAACGGGCCGGAGGGGCAATCTCCCGGAACAACCGGGCCCGGGTTGGTGCTGCCGGAGATGCACTGCGTGTAGTTGTTGTAGATCTTGGCCAGGAAATGCAGGGGCAGGGAATCGATGGCGACCTGGACGTTGCCGGAGCCGTCGGTGGTGATCGTACAGGGGGACGTGATCTCCGCCGGGTTCAAGTCGACGGACGGATTCGGCGGGAGCGTGCGGTAGTCCTCGCCGGCGTTGATGACCAGCGCGGCGTCCAGGGCCGTGTTCTCGAGCTTGAACTCGGGGAAGTCGTCGCGGACCAGGGAGGCTACGCAGCTCGCGCCGCCGTCGCTCACCAGGAACTTCATCTTGATCTTGGCGCCGGCCGCCGCGGGCCAGCGGGTGACCGCCAGTTCCGGCAATCCGCCGTGGCGGTTTTCGGAGTCGCAGAAGAGCTCGGGATGGCCGGAAACCTCGGCGCCGCTGTCGGCGCTGCAACAATAGAGGTCGGTGTTCTCGGAGGGGGCCTGAAGGAAGTGGTCGAGATCGCCCGCCGGGACCGTCGGGCAGGTCGAGCCGCCGTCCACGTCCGTATATTCGCAGCAGGCGGGCGGGCTGTCGAAGTGTCCGCCGGAGGTGGACTTCACCGCGTCGATCTTAAGGGCGAGCGACGCGTTGAAATCGACCTCGCAGGCGCCCGAAGGCAAACCGCATTGGTGGGTGGTCGAGTCGCACACTTGTCCCGAAGGGCAACCGGATTCTTCGCAAGGGGTGGTGGTTCCGCCCGTGGTCCCGCCCGTCGTGTCGCCCGAAGTCCCGCCCGCGGTGCTGCCGGTGGTATTGCCGGACGTTCCGCTGCCGGTGGGCGTGGGGCTCTCGGAGCCGTTGCCGCCGTCGGAACCGTCGCCGAAGACGAAGGGCTTGTCCTCGCCGCCGAGACCGCAACCGCCGAATTGAATGAGGGAAATCGCGAGAAAAGCTGCGAGGACCCCCTTGGAAAAAGTTTGCGACATTAGGTTTTTCCTACCGGCCTTATCGACGGCTAAAAGGAAAGGTTGCCTACAAAGGACGCATAACTGCCTAAAAAAAGACACATTCTGACGTGACGCGGCAAAAAAGGAGGCAAGAAGGAATGAAACTCGGAAGAGGAAATTAAGAGCCCTCGGGCAAATGGATCGTCGCCTTGATGATGACGGCGCCGGCGGTGGCTTCCATGGATTGTGCGACCGTGCAGGCGCTCCCGCCGGTCGTCCCCGTAAAGGTCGAAATGCCGATCAGGGTGGTCTGAAGCTCGTCGCTGATCGGCGAGCCGAAGATCTGCGTCTGGTCGTCGGTCAGGTCGAAACCGGCCGTCCGGAGGAGGTTTTTCGGAAGATTGTTCGGGATCGTGACGTTGCCGGTGGTCAGGGTCACGGTGAAATGCGTGTCGAAACACTCGTTCAAATGGATGGGCACGTTCGGGATCTCGATCTCCCCCTCGTCGCTGTAGGACCCCGAGCCGTCGGCATCAGTCGTCACCAGCGTCTCGCCCTTGATCAGGTTGAACAACGGGTTCGTCTTCGTGCGCGGCAGGAGGAATTGGACGTCCTCGCCGATGGTCGGTAAGGTCACCGAATTCGCCGCCCCGTCGAAGGTGATCGGCACCGTCACCGGCTCGTAAGGCGTCACGGTGTTTTCCTCGTCCGTGCTGATCGGCTGGGAGAGCGCGCTGGAAACGAGGGCGATGCGGTCGATGGTGATGGTGAGCGCCCCGGCCAAATCGCCCTTGCCGCCGCCCGGCGTCTCCCCTCCCCCCGTCGGGCAGGAAGGCGCCCGCGAGGTGGACGTGCCGGTCAGCGAAACCTGGATGATGCCGTCCTTCGGGGCCGTATAGGCGATGTCCATCACCGCCGTGTGCGTCGTGTTCTCGCTGCGCGGCGTGTAGGAAAGGATGAAGGCGTAGCTGGCGGCCGCGGGGACGTGGATGTCGTTCAAGAAACCGGTGGTGGCCGGCGTGTCCTCGCCGTTGATGCGCACGCCCTGGAGGTTGAAATTGCCCTCGGGGTCGGTGCCGACGGAAATCGCCGCGCCTTCGATGACGATCTCCTCCCCGCTCACGTTCCGGAAGCTGATCAGTTTCTGCTGGGCCTGGCAGACGGCGGTGGAGTTGAAGGCCACGTTGATCATCCCGTGTAATTGGTCTTCGCCGGGCTGGGCCTGGCAGGAAGCCATCGTCCACGCGAGCGAGGCCGCGAGGAAGAATCCCGTGAGCCGGATGACGCAGGATGTCAGTTTGTTGGGAATCATCGACACCGCTTTCATATGGTTTTTATCGTCGAAGTAAACCGAATGTTGCGGGGAGTCTCATAACGCGAGCCGTCGCGACCGTTGCTTTAGCGGCTCCCTTCGTTCATAGTGTCCGTTACTTATGATTGAATCTTTCGATATTCCCAAAATCCTCAAGAAGGCCTTGAAGAACGGCGGCGATTTCGCGGAGCTCTACGCCGACGACGTCGAGTCCCTCCAGATCATCGCGGAGCAGAAGAAGGTGGAGAAGGTGAACCCCGCCATCGACCGCGGCGTCGGCCTGCGCGTCATGTGGGGCGAGAAGACGGCCTACGGCTTCACCAACGACATTTCCGAAAAATCGCTCCTGGAACTCGCCGACTCCGTCTCCTCCGCCGTCAAGGCCGGCGCCTTCGACAAGGACATCGCGCTCAAGGCCGTCCCTCCCCACCTCCTTCATACGATCAAAAAGCCGCCGCGCGATCTGGACATGCAAAAGAAGCGCGCCCTGATCGAACGCGGAGAAATGGCCGCCTGGGCGGCCGATCCCAAGATCAAACAGGTGAAGGTCCTCTACGGAGAGATCTCCAAGAAGGTCACCATCGCCAATTCCCTGGGCCAGTTGGCCAAGGACGACCGCACCTACGCCCTCTACTTCGTGCAAGTCGTCGCGCAAAATCCGGACACGGGAATCCTTCAAACGGGCTATCACCCCGTCGGCGGCCTGATCGGCCTGGAATTTTTGGACGATCCGGAGACGACGCCCGAGGCCATCGCCAAAACGGCGACCGCCCAGGCCTTACTCATGTTGAACGCCCGAAAGGCGCCCGCCGGCACCATGCCCGTGGTCCTCTCCAGCGAAGCGGGCGGGACGATGGTGCACGAGGCCGTCGGCCACGGCCTGGAGGCCGACCTCGCGGGCGAGGGGCTGTCCGTCTACCATAATAAGGTGGGGCAGAAGATCGCCGGCGACCGGATCACGGTGGTCGACGACGCCACCCTGCCCAACAAGCGCGGCTCCTTCGTGTTCGACGACGAGGGCGTTCCCTCGGAAAGAACCGTTCTCATCCAGGACGGAGTCCTGATGAAGTACATGTCCGACCGGAGGATGTCGGCCAAGCACGGCTTTCCGCTCACGGGCAACGGCCGCCGCGAGTCCTACCGCTACCGCCCCATCTGCCGCATGACCAATACGATGATCCTGGCTGGCTCGGACGATCCGGCGTCGATCTTGAAAGGAACGGACTCGGGCCTCTTCGTCCGCAAGATGGGCGGCGGACAGGTCAATACCGTCAACGGCGATTTCGTCTTCGAAGTGAACGAGGGCTATCTGATCGACAAGGGAAAGATCGGCGAGCCGGTGAAAGGCGCCATCCTGATGGGCAACGGTCCCAAGGTTTTGCAGATCATCGACAAGATCGGAAACGACCACGGCTTCGGCATCGGCACCTGCGGCAAGAGCGGCCAGGGGGTTCCCGTGGGCGACGCCCAGCCCACCTTAAGAATTCCGGAAATCGTCGTGGGCGGGGCTTCCTAAGGAACTTCTAAACGACCTGGGGATCGCCGTCGGCGGGTACAATGGGATCTTCCGCTCCTTCGATGACGCCGTTCACCTCTTCCTCGTCGTCAGTCACTTCGCAATCTTCCTCGTCTTCGTCGACGACGACATCGTCGTCGACTTCGCAATCTTCATCGACATCGGGATCGCACGCGACGCCATCGTCCTCATCGACTTCGGAATCTTCGTCAACTTCGGTATCATCGTCCGCCGCCGGATCGGCGTCCGCCTTATTCGCCTCATCCATCACGGCGTTTACGACCCCCTCCGCGAAATCCACCACGGCCATGAGGACTTCCCGGCCTTTGCCGAGGATGGCGTCCGTAAAACGCATCGACGAATTCACGATGGGCAAGCTCGACGTGCTCGTATTGATCCGGCCCGCGAGCGAGAATTCCTTCAGGGCCGCGCCGTCGTCGAGCGAATACCAATTCGCGCCTTCCAGGGCCTTCGTTCTTTCGTCGGAAGTGCCGTCGAGAGCGTTGCTGTTCCGAAATTCGGCGACGGTCATCGTCAGCGGCGTCGTCTTATCGCCGTCTTTGACCTCTATGATGACCTGGTCCTGATCGTCGATGGTCCGGTCGGCGGTGGCGTTCCAGCGGTCGACGGCTTTTAGGATTTTGTATTCGCTCATGACGCCCTTCCTGATTTTAAGATGGCTTGCGTGTAGCGGTGAGGCGATTTCGCGTGGCTGCCGCCGACGGGGCGGTTAATCCAATCCATCTTCGTGACGTAGTCTCGTCTCTCCTCGGGCGTTCCCACACCTTCGAACTCCTTGCTGTTGACGAAATAGTCGGCCCTGACCTGCTTCACGCTCGCCCGGCCGTTTTCATCGACGGTTTGGATGCGGATCAGATCGGCGGGATCGTAGTCGTTTCCCGGCGTCGGCTTGCCCATGTCGACGCGGCCTAAGAAGTAGTTGTTAGTGCTCATATGTCTTTGTGGTTATCGGCCGGGGGGATGGAATCGTTGTGCGGGTGGGACGGCTATCTGTGGACGCCAGTCAACAGGCGGGGAATTCAGCTTCAGCTTCTCTGGAATTTGGCGACGTACCCTTGCCCGTCTTCCCAAACGACGCGCGAGAAGCGGCCGTTTTTGAATTCCAGGCGGGAAATGCGGTTGTCGATGCGCGTTCCGTGGACCGTCCGTCCCGGAACGGATTGGGCGATGGCGAGGCCTACGTTGTCGTCCCCTTCTCCCGTCGCGCAGGCGTCCAGGAAGATATCGGCGTCCGGGGCGAGGAGCCGGTCCAAGTAAGGGCCGAAGCCTCGGGACCTAAAATCGTTGATATCCAAAGAAGCCTCTTCACGACGCCCCGCGCCCAAAGCGATGCCCTTGCCGTCTCCGTGTCCGGAAAAGACGGCGAGAGAGATGCGGCGTTCGGAGGCGCCGACCACGCGTTCCATGAATTGTAGGCCGTCGACGTCGCGGCCGGTCTCGAAATAAACGACGTCGTAACCCCCGCTCACGAGCACGTCCAACGTGGGGTATTCGCTCGCTTCGAAGGAGCCCTCGCCATCGGCCTGATTGGAAAGGACGATGGCGATCGGGCAATCCCGTCCCAACCGTTCCGGATGGGCACGATTTTCGGCGAGCGTCACGGCGGTTTCGACGGAGCGGATACGCTGCGGATACCGGATGCCGGCGTCGTAAAGGTAGCGGATAAACCCGTCGTAGGTCCGGATCTTATCCCAAGGAAGGTCTTTGCCGCCGGCGCGCAACGACGCCAACGTGCGCGACCATAAGACGTCCCTCTCCTCGAAGGGCACCGAGGCCATGAGATTGTGATCGGCGGCCAGGCGCTCCGGATCCCGGGAGGGCCACAGAAGACGCGCGCCTTTTTCCCAAAAACTTTCCTCGGGAACGGCGTCGGAGGTCAGCCGCGCATGCGTAACGGCAAAATCCACCAGGCGGGCATGAACCCGTGCGAAGGCGAAGCCGGCGCGGCCGAAATCGCGCGCGAACCCGGCCACGTCGCCGGATTCAAAGGCGCGAAACGCCGATTCCGCGGCTTCGCCGAAGCCGGCGACGTCCGTCAGAAACGGAGCGGCCGCGGCCCTCCACACCAAGGCTGGCAGGGATACGTCCAAAAATGTGACCTCTGGGTTGAAGGGAGATTATCGGCCGGAAGGGGGTCGCCAGTTTCCTGAATGGCTAAATAAGTTTATTTGTAACTTATTGATATTACTACGGTAAATAACTTTACTCTCCCAAAAATAGCCGCAGTTCTTGGAAGCGGTATAACTCGTCGTCCGAAGCGGTTTCATGGGCGCTCGAAACCGTCCTCAGCGCTCCATCCTGCCGCGCGATTTCCACCAAGGCATCGTTGAAGGAGAGAACGATTTGGAAGTTCTCCCGCGGGACGTCGCGAAGCCTTTGAAGAAAGACGCCTTGAAACCAGGGGACGCGTTTGGGCAGCAGCGGGATGTTCCGGACGATCAAACGTTGCTCCGAAGACAGCAGCCCCAACACCGTCTCGGCGATGCGGTCCAGAACGGTTTGAGGATCGTCCCGATAGCCGGCCATGGGTTCAAAGACGGCGTATTCCGCGTCGGACGTCAAAAGCCGCCCGAAACCGCCGCCGGCGGGAACCGATTTTCGAGAAATCTTGCGTGCATGGGGAAACGGATTTTCCGGAACGGGTTCCGGAGGCGGGACGCTCGCCTGCCCCACCCTTTTTAAGGACTTCAGCCAGCCGGCGTCGACGCCTCGGACTTCGGCGATCTTATCGAGCAGCTTGTCCTGGGTCGGACGCCTCTCCAACTCCGCGTCCGTCAGCGCCGATTTGCTGATGCCGTAGCGGTCCGCCGCCTCCTGGCGCGTCTCGTTGATCTCCAGACCGAGGCGCAGCTTGAAGAGCCGCCACCCCAGGCGGTCTTCGAGAGCGGTACCGGCGTCGAGGTAATGTTGAAGCTGCGTCACATCGTGAGGGCCCGCCGGGAAGATTCGGTGCGTCTGCAGGAATTCCCATGGGACTTGGGGATAAAACGTCTTCTGAGCGGACTCCCGCCACA
Organism: bacterium; assembly: GCA_036274695.1. Taxonomy (GTDB): domain Bacteria; phylum UBA10199; class UBA10199; order JACPAL01; genus DASUFF01. Next base: position 12,134 of record DASUFF010000001.1, read on the forward strand.
CCTGCAGCGCGGCCTCCGTCTCCCCGTCCTGCTTGGCCAGGGCCCGCACCAAGTCCCAGGAAGGAAAATACGGTTGATCGGTATCTTCGATCTTGTTCGTGGCTTTTTCATAAACGCTCAGACGTTCCCCGGTTTCTTCGCGCGACCACCCTTTCGCCAGTCTCAAAGCGAGATACCGCCTCCGGAAATTCCAGGACGGCAAGGGAACCAACGCCGTCGCCGCTTGGGCGTCGCGGCGGCAAGACAGATACAGGGGCCCCCTCTCCGTCATGAAGCGCTCCGGATCCACGTCCGGATGAAAGTAGGCGTTGTGAGCGATGATCAAACTGAACATCGGGTCCTTGAAATATGGATAGAGATGGACGATGGCCGCCCCGTAAGCCCGCGCGAGGAGGGACAGGGCCATGAAGTCGGGCTTAAGACCGTGGATCTCGAAGTTCTTGAGCGACTGCACCGCAACGCCGGAGGCGTTCGAAGCCTCCTCCAAACCCAGGCCCGTCAACAACCGCGCCTGCCGGAGCAAGGTTCCCAACCCCCCCGTCGCCTCCCGCTTGTGGGTGGCGCGCGGTTTCGAGAACGGTTCGTACGCGGGCATCCGGGCCTCGTAAGGCGCGGTCTGCAGGGAGCCGATGGTCGGCGCGGCGGATTTCAACCGGCGCCATGGCGTGCGGTCGTGGACGCGGATGAAGTCCGTCACCCACGGGCGTCCGGCCGCCAGATAGGCCTCCGACGGATCGAGCTCCAGCGCTTCGATCAGGTAATCTAAGAAAACGCGGTTATGCCCCTCCTGCGGGATCATCGTGCTTTTCTCGTACTGGCTGAGGATGTCCCCGCGGGCCTTGCGGCCGGTCTTTTTTTTCCGGGGCAATTCGTTGATGAGGTCGGCGACCTGATCGAGCGAAAGGCCCTTGCGCACGCGGGCCTCGTACATCACGCGGGCGAAACCGAAGCGGCGGATCGATTCCATGTCGATCGCATGGCCGCGCTCCCGCTCCCCCCGTTTCGTGACCAACCGGACGTCGCCGCCGTCCTCCGAAAACCGGGGCGTGAAGTAAGCATCGAGCTCCCGCCGGTAGAAGGCGTAAAAAGCGCGCGAGGTGTCGGAGAGTTTCAATTCGTTGGCCAGACGGACGAAGGTTTCGGGAGGGATCGTCCGGCGCCCGTTCACCCAGCCGTAGAAGGTGGTGCGGGGAACCTGAAGGCCGTCGGCCAGCCGCGACGCGCGCTCGAACGCCGGCCCTAAGGCTTCGCGGACGGTCAGCGCCGGATTCGAAAGATTCGCCGAAGGGACGAAAACGGCGGGTTGCAGGAGGGGAAAAGGCCTCATACGGATCTATTTTTTCCAAAAATAGACGACCTTGTTCCGTCCGCGCTCCTTCGCCCGGTACAGCGCCACGTCGGCGTCGTCCATGGAGTGGTCCACGGGAGGTTTTACGGAACTCGGGTCTTCCCGGAAATGAGCCACGCCGATGCTGACGGTGACTCGAAGCGGTTTGGCCAGCTCCGGGACCTCGATTTTCAGCTCGGAGATCTCGCGGCGGATCTTCTGAGCGACCCGCGGCACGCCCTTGTCGCCGGCGCCCGCCAGGAAGATCAAAAACTCCTCGCCGCCCACCCGGAAGACGTAATCGCCCTTCCGCGTCACTTCGAAGAGCCGCTTGGCCACTTTTTGGAGGACGATGTCGCCCACCGGGTGCCCGTAGGTGTCGTTCACTTTTTTGAAATGGTCGATGTCGATGGCCAGGAAGAAGTCGCTGGGCGAATTCTTTTTCTTCCTTTGAAGGCGCGGCAGAAATTCCGCCTCGGTCAACCGCTCCAGCTCGTGACGGTTGCGCAAGCCCGTCAACTCGTCGAAGAAGGCCGTCCGCATCAGCCGGCGGGCCAGTTGATAGAAATAAACGGCGGAGAGAAGAGCGGGGTCCGAGAGGTCGCCCGCGGGGGCGGCGTCCAACAGCCGTTGCAACCCTTCGATCTGAGGCCTGAAGTCGGCCAGAAGCGGATGCAGGTCCCCTTCCCGCCACATGATGAGGGGCAGCCGTTTCGGCGGCGGCGCGAGCGGGGGGCGCGAGGAGGACGGAGAGATTTCGGCGGCCTGCTGGGGAGGAAGCAGGATCTCGGAGGCCTTGCGGTTCTCCAGAAAGGCCAGGACGGACTTCGGAAGCGCGCGGATATGGGCCAGGGGAAAACGGCTCAGCGTCGACTGGACCCAGACGCGCGTGGGCTCCAGAGCGAAGCGCGTCTCCTCGTCGGGACGCAAGCGGTAGCTAAGGTCCCGCTCCACCGCCTGCGCCATGAGTTCCATGGCGTACTGCTGGTTGACGGGCGCGGTCACATAGGCCGCCCCGAAGATCTGGGTGGCCCGGTAGGCCCCGGGCAAATGGACAAGCACGGGGCCTGTATCGAAACCGACGCCAAGAGGTTGCTCTTTTTTGAGACAGCGCCGCCCCCTTGATCGAGCCTGCGGAGGGGACTAAAATGACGCGATTATGTTTCTTCGCAGGACCCTTTTCGGGCTTACCTTCTTATTTTTAGGAGTCTTCATGGCGTCTCCCGCGCGGGCCGAGTTCTACGACATTCAGGTCCAGTCCATCGACGGCAAGGAGTACGACCTCTCCGAGTACCGGAACGAGGTGGTCTTGGTGGTCAACACGGCCTCGGAGTGCGGATACACCCCGCAGTATGAAGGCCTGGAAAAGCTTTATCAGACTTATAAGGACAGGGGCTTCGTCCTCCTGGGCATGCCGTGCAACCAATTCGGCAACCAGGAGCCGGGGACGAACGAAGAGATCAAGTCGTTCTGCCAGCGGCGCTACGGCGTGACCTTCCCCCTCCTCGCCAAGGGCGACGTGAAGGGCGTCAACCGGCACCCGCTTTATCGCTATCTCTTGGAAGGTGCCGCCATGAAAGGCAACGTGGGCTGGAATTTCGAAAAATTCCTGGTGGACCGCAACGGAAAGGTCGTCGGGCATTTCTCCTCGAACGTCGCCCCCGACGACGCCGAACTCGTGAAGGCGATCGAGAAGGAACTCAAAGAATAGCTTAGCGGATCAGACTGCACCCGCCGCCCGCGTCGCCGCCGGCCGTCGCGCCTCCGGTGGTTCCTCCCGTGGTGCCCGCCGGAGGGGAGGTGCAATCGTTGCGGCAGGCGTCGGAATCGTCGTCGTTGCCGTCGTCGCACTCCTCGCCCCTGGCCGCATCGACCACGCCGTCGCCGCAACCTCCCGATTCCAAAGCGCCGATGTCGCAGGCGCCGCCCACGGGACGCTCAAAGCCGCGCTGATCGGTCGTCAAAGGGGCGTCGTTCTCGTCGACGCATCCCGCGGGATTGCCCGCGTCGAGGGCCGGACTGTCCGCGAGCAGGGCGTGGGTGAAGGTCGGCCCGCCGTTGCCGGCGAGAAGACCGAGCAGCGCGTTTTCGTCCGTAACGTTATGGGTTGTCGTTCCGACGAAGGCGCAGCCTTCGGTATCGCCGATCAGATTGAAATCCTGGGACGACAGGACCCCGCTGCAATCGGGCGCCCCGCCACTCGTATCCTCATTGCCGGCGATCAGGGAATTCTTGAGGAAGACGTTGGCGCCCCCTTCGTTGAAGACCCCGCCCGCGCCGGCGCCCGCCGTGTTGTCCGACACCGTCGTGTTGCGCAAACGGACCGTTCCGTCATTCGAGATGCCGCCGCCCTCGATGACGGCTTCATTGCCGGAAATGGTGCTGTTGACGACGTCCAACACGCAACCGCTGCAACGGATCCCGCCCCCGGCCCCGGCGCCGACGTTCACGCCATCGCCCACGTCCGAAACGCGGTTGCCGCTGACGGTCGAATTCCGGAGGACCGCCTTGCCGCCGGCATTGAAGATGTCGATGCCCCCGCCTGTATTGACGGATTCGTTGTCCGAAACCGTGGAGTCCGTCATCACGAGCGTGGCGCTCTCGACGGCGATGCCTCCCGCGCGGCCCTTGCCGCCGTTGGAGTTTCCGGTGACGACGCAGCGGGAAACGACGAGCGTATCGCCGACGGAGACGTAAAGGGCCCCGCCGCCGTCGCTGCCGAAGCCGTTGGTGAGCGTAAGACCGGTGAAAGTGAAGGTCTGATCGTTGGTCGTGCTGTTCAAAAAGAAAATCGAATCGTGCTGGCCTCCGTCGATGGTCAGGACGTCGGCGCCGGGTCCGGTGACCGTGAGGGATTCCTTGACGCTCGGCAACGCGCTCGCCAGGCTGATCGTCCCCGTCAGGCCCGAAGCGAAGACGATCTCGTCGGCTCCTCCCCCCGGATCGCAGGCGTCGAGGCCGATGTTCCCTTCGGCGGCCATCAGGGCTTCACGGAAATTGCAATCCCCGTCGAGCCCGTTGCCGTCGTCGTCGAGCGAATTCACGGTGATCGTATCCGCCTGCGCCGCGACGGGAATGAAAACGGCCACGATCATCATCAGGACCAGTGAAAGCGCGCGTGTCTTCATGGTTTGCCCCTCGTTCGAAGATTATTCGTTTTGCGGCTTGATGCCCAACGCCACCAGGGCCGCTTGGACGCGAGAATGTACTCTTAATTTGGCGAAAATGCGAACGGTATGCGTGTGGATGGTCGCGCGGGAAACGAAGAGCCGGCGGGAGACCGCCTCCTCGGAGAGTCCCAGCGAAATCAACCGGAGCACTTCGGTTTCGGAAGCGGTCAAACCATGCCGTGCCGCCGCCTCCGCCAGCGGAGAAGAAACGACTGGGGCATCGATTTCGGCGAGGATGAAAGGTTCGCCGGATCGAGTCCGGAGAATCCTCAATTCGACTTGAAGCGGCGTCTTGCCTTCCCGATGGATCAAGACGTAAGGCGCGGGCTTCGCCAAAGAATGGGGCCTTTTGGCGACAATCTCCCCCAGACGGCGGGCCCCGTCGGCCAGGGACGCCGGCGTCATCCAACGCCCGTTATTACGCAGATCGATCCATTTCTCCGCCTCTTCGGAGACCCAGAGGATCTGGCCTTTCAGATCCAAGGCGATGAGAGGACGGGCGCTCAGCTGAAGCATCGCCTCCATCACGGTCTTTTCGTAGACTTCCTTTTCATGCCTTTTGCTTCGCCGCGCCAAGGCATCCAAAGCCGGCAGGATGCGGCGCAAAATCAACTCGTCTCCATCATCGAAATGAGGCTGTTTAAGGGAACGGGCCAGCAACAGTCCGATCATTCCCGGCTGCTGATAACCGACGTCGGCGATCCGGACGTGAATGTAGGTCTCAATTTGACAGCGTTTGGCGAATTCGGTGTAGACGGGGAGTTTGACGTATTCTTTCCACTCCTGGAGACGAGAGCCGATCTGTATCTTCGGATTCAGGCGTCTGAGCGCCCCCTGCATGGGATCCTGAAGGACGTACTCCTCGCGGTATTCGAAGGCGAGCCGGCGGTGCGATCCGCCCAGCGGCAACATCTCGCCGTGCTCGCCGCATCGGTAGAGCACGGAAGCGCTGGTATCGAAGACGCGCTCGATAAAGGGTAAAACTTCCCGACTGAGATCGTCCAGGGTCACCGACTCGAACGAGGCTCCCAAAATGTCGCCGACCAGCCTCTCTTTCTCGACCTCCATCAGCATGGTGACATAATGATACAGGAACCCCGATCCGTGAGGAAGCAGTGATTCCTTTTCGTCCACGGTAGTGGACGATCATTGGCCGGCCCTTCACTTTCCTAACGACATATCGCGCCGGACAGCGACATCCTGACGCTGGAGGTTTTTATGATTCCGATAGGTTGTCGAACGGGCGCCGCATGTTTCGTTTATCAAGCCGTTTTCGGAGGGCAATCCACGACCTTCGGCGGCCCCTATACTTCCTCCACGGAGGTTTTCGAAACCGTCTGTTTCGCCAATAGCGGCGAGTTCCGTTTGGAAGGGATGACGAAGATTTTCGGCACGCCGAAGGCCGTCCTTTCCCCTCCTGTTTCCTTGACCGGGCTGAGACAAGTTCTCGCCAATAGTCCCTCGAAGGAGAGAGACAAGGCCCTGGTGGCCTACGTGGAGCTCATGAAAGAGACCCTGAAAGCGAACCGATCCCTCTTCGACCGCGAAATGGCCGCCCTCAGGGCCTTAAGCAAGTCGCCGGAGGGCACCCGTGCGATCAAGACGGCCTACTCTCTCCTCTTCCCCCGCTGGCTTCTGGTGCGTCCCGCCCGCTGATCTCAGTCCACTTGTAAGCAGTGGTAATTGAACTCGCAGCTGTTGCCGATGTTGCCCACGCCCTCCACGTCGAATGTGAGCTTGGTGAAGAATTGGTCTCCTATGTCGATGACTTCATGACTGACGATGAGGGCTCCCCCGCAGCCGGTGGTCGTGGCCGAGGCGACGCACAAGGGATGATAAATGAAAGCCGTCGGGTAGAGGTATACCGAGCACTGCGGCCCGGCCAAGTCTCCGACCTCGATATGACCGACGGTGTTGTTGCCGAAAATGGATGAATTGGACCCGCACTCTTCGGACAAACCGAATCCGGTGGGAGCGGGGCCTTTCACTCCGATGCCGCCGTCCTTGATGCGCAGATTCGTGGCGTCTTGCACCGGGAACTCCTTGACGCTGAGGATCAGGTCGCCGTCCGGAACGCTCTTGATGGAGCTCCGGATCCGTTGCCCCGAAACGCCCGACGTGGGCGATCCGAACAGAATGCCGCTGATGTCGTCGTCGGGCGTCAGAAGGTGGACATAGGCGTCCTGGTCGTCCTCCACGGTCAAAACGGAGTCGTCGTGGGGAGTCACGCCGCCGCCCGCGAAGCCACTCAGGACGTGGAGACGCGACTGAGGGTCCGTGGTCCCGACGCCGACGTTGTCGTCGGTGGCGTCCAGCGCGACCACGGCGCTGCCGGTCCTCAAGACCATCTTGTCGTCGTGCAGGGCCCCGGCGTTGAACGTGATGGAACCGTCGTTTCCGTTGGGAGGATGGCCGAAGAAGATGCTGCTCCCGCGGTCGGCGGGGGTCAGCATCTGAAGGATGAGGTCGCTGTCGTCCTCCAAGATGACGGCCGCGTCCGGGTAGTTGGGAATCGCGCCGGCGTTCCCTTTGAAGACGTGGAGCTTCGTCTCCGGCGCCGTCGTCCCGATGCCGACGTTGGCGCTCGCGTCCTCGACGATCCCGGAACTTGTCAACGAAGTGGCGGTCCCGAACTTGGGCACGGCGTTGACGGTCCCGCTTCCCCCGAGCCCCGAGGCGATCGTCGTCCACGTCATCGTGTTCGGCGTCTGGCCCGGGCCCGGGTTCGGCCCGTTCGTCGTCAGGACCTGGCCGGCCGATCCCGCATTGTCGGGCAGCGTATAAATAATCTCCAATCCCGTCGGATTCGGGTTGAAGGTCGACGGCGCACGGAAACCCGTGAAGTTGGAGCCGTTGTTGTTGTTCTGCTGGAGTCGGAGCGAGGCCTGGTTCATGAGCGAGGTGTTTCCGGATTGTTCGACCCGGAAGTAGTTGTTTAAGCCGACGCTGAAGAAGGCGGCTGGGGACGACGTTCCGATGCCGACGCGTTCATTGACGGTGTTCAGATTAATGCTGGTATTGAACGCCCTCAAAGAAATGATCGGAGCCGCCGGGTTGAAGGTGTCGTAAAAGAGTCCCGCCTGATTCACTAAGCCAGGATCCGAGAAGACGATTTTTCGAGTGGCGTTGCTGGGCCCCTTCAACTGGATGCCGGACGGCCCGTTGTTTTCGAGGATGAGGAGCGCGTTCGGATCGGCCGGGACCGTGACGGCGGTCGGCGTGCCGACCAAGTGCAGCCGGGT
>DASUFF010000002.1:0-6075 GCA_036274695.1 bacterium
TCGATCAGGTCGGGATCCTTCTCGTACTCGGCGCGCCGCCCCCGGATCGGGTCCAGGAAGGCGTTGATGGTCGCCGCCATCGCCTTCTTGTCGTCCACGCAGCCCAAAGTCGCGTTCCGGCAATTCGCGTTCACCTTCTCCGTCTCGGCCGCCGTGCTGTGGAGCTTGTGGTAGTCGAAGATGAGGCAGACGTCCGGATTCCCCGGATCATCCCGCCTCAGGCGCGCCGGATCGGTGATGGCGCCCTTCACCTTCTTTTCGATCTGCTCCGGCGTGTCGCTCAAGTAGAGGCAGTTATCGTAGCTCTTGCTCATCTTCCGGCGGTCCATGCCGAGCAGCTTGGGCGATTCGGTCAAGAGCGGCTGCGGTTCGACGAGAGTTTCCCCGTAGAGATAATTGAAGCGCCGGACGATTTCGCGCGAGAGCTCGATATGCGGGACTTGGTCCTGCCCCACCGGCACCTTGGCGCCGTTATAGAGCGCGACGTCGGCCGTCTGAAGCAGCGGGTAACCCAGGAAGCCGTAGGTGGACAGGTCCTTGTTCGAAAGTTCCTGCTGCATCTCTTTGTACGACGGTACGCGTTCGAGCCAGCCCAAGGGCGTGATCATCGACAGGAGCAGATGCAGCTCGGCGTGCTCCTTCACCTCCGATTGAACGAAGATCACGGCCTTCTCCGGATCGAGGCCCGCGGAGAGCCAGTCGAGCAGGACGTCCCGGGTGGATTGCCGGACGATCTCCGGCTTTTGGTATTCCGTGGTCAGGGCGTGCCAATCCGCGACGAAAAAGAAACACTCGTTGTCGTTCTGGAGCTTCAGCCAGTTCCGCAGTACGCCGTGATAGTGCCCCAGATGGAGTTTTCCCGTCGGGCGCATTCCGGAGACAATCCTCATGGCAGTAAAATCCTCGCAACGGCGTAAACCGGGATCAATAGGTACCGGAAGACGCCGAGATACAGACAGGCGATCAAAATCAAAAACCCGTACCGCGTGAACCGTTCATACCCCGCCAGCCAGCGCGCGGGCAAGATCCCTTCCATCACCCCGCTGCCGTCCAGGGGCGGGATGGGGATCAGGTTAAAACAGGCGAGCATGAGGTTTAAGAGGACGCCCGTCTCCAAGATCTGCGCGATCAGCCCCCAGATCTCCGAGCGGACGGGGGTCCGGATGAGGAGATGGACGAGGCCCGCGAAGAGGCAGGCGAGCAGGACGTTGGAGATCGGCCCCGCGGCGGCGACCTTCAGGGTGCCCGTGCGCCCTCCCCTCAAATTCCGCGAATCGACGGGCACGGGCCTCGCCCATCCGAAAAGCAGGAGGCCCGGCAGGAGGAACATCATGAGGGGAAACAGGACGGTGCCGATCCAATCGATGTGCGCGAGCGGATTCAGCGTCAACCGGCCCATCATCTTTGCCGTCGGGTCGCCCAGACGGTTGGCCATCCAGGCGTGCGAGGCTTCATGAAACGAGAGCGAGAAGAGAAAAACGGGAAAGAAGACGAGAAATTGGGCGATGCGGTCCGACATTCATGGTTTTTTACTGATGAAGGCCCATGAAGTCAATCCGGGGGGGGCGCCGTCAATCGATCTTCCCCGCCGCCTTCAGCCATCGCCGGACGGTGGCGTAGCTCACGTCGAATCGGTTCGCCCGGACGGCCGTCTCGAAAAACTTAAGGACGGTCGTCCGCTCGGACCCGTTCTCCGCCTCGAAAAGCCGGCAGACGTTTCGGCGAAGCTCTTCCGGTTTCGAGCGGTTCGACGGGCGTCCCTTGAGCTTGTGGACCAATCCCTCGCGTCCTGTCTCCCGCAGGATCTTCAGCTGCCGCCAAACGGTGGTGCGGTGGATTTTGAATCGGTCGCAGACATCTTTAAGAGACACGCAGCCTTGACCGTAAAGTTCGATCGTCGTGATTTGGCTGATTTCTTCCACGAATCTTCCATCCCTTTCAGAGCCTTTTTGGAGGCTCGCTCGACGGTTGTTCTGTCGACTCGGTTATAGTGTTGGGAAGGAACAGGATCATGTTCGGCTTGGACGGAGTGGACTCTCGGGGCACGAAATATCGGAAATTTCCCAGAGAAAATATCTGACGGGAAGCCAATCCGATGTGGGCCCTTTGCGCGACGGTGAGCAACTGCGCCGCGCTGAGCTTCGGGTTACGTTCTAGAAAGAGGTCGATCGCCTCCCGGTCGATCGCCTCCTTCACGAAGACATCGAAGGCCTTGCCTTTAAAATTAGGCTTGATCGAATCGAATTCGTGTCTCTCAAGACGCGTGGCCATTTCCCGCTCGACCTCGCTGCGGATGGCGTTCAACTCTCCGCTCAGGCCACGGATCGTGGTTTCGTCGAAGGAACGGCATCCCTTCGTTTCGGTAATCGCTGTTGGATTGACTGGCGGCAAAGTAACCTCCTTTTTCGCAGGCAGTTAGTGGTGCGGCGGATCTTGAACCGTTCGCACACGTCTTTAAGAGACACGCAGCCTTGACCGTATGGCGTCGATCGCTTTGCGCGCCGCTTTTTTGACGGTTTCGCTGCGCTGTAGATTGAGCGTCCGGAACACCCCGTCGAGCTCGCCGTAGCCTTCGGCCCGGGCCGTCGAGAATCCGCCCTAGAGACAGAGCGCGGTGATTGCGATCGCAAATTTTTTCATAGGTCCTCCTGTTCGTTATTAAGGATCAACCGACCGAATCGGTTCGCCCGGATCGTCAGGACTCCTCGTCGAAGGAAGGCGGCGGAAGGTCGGCACCCAAGCTGTAGGTGTTCGAGAGCTTTTGAAGTCCCTTCCCCGCCTGTGTCATCTTCTCGACGTGGCGGTTTTCCTCGGCGCTCATCCGCTGGACGAAGTCGAGGCGCGAGACCTGAAGGTTCGTGTCCAGCTTCTCCAAGCCCAGCTCAAGGTCGGCCGCGTGCTGCATCTGGCGGTCGATTCCGACCTGCAGCATCTGGAGCCGCTGGGACTGGATCTGAGCGAGGCTCGTCGTTTTGTTGTTGTCCGACAAATAAAGGAGGGCGTCCGAGTTGTCTGCGGCCGGCGCGGCGTTCACGATCGTCTTGGTCTCACCGCCCGTGACCAGGTTGACGCCGGCTTCCACGGGATCGCCGGGGATGGATGGTGTTCCGGGAATTCCTAGCATAGTTGACCTCGATGCAAGACTATCAAGCAATGTCGATGCCATATATAACTATTTGAATTTATTGCATTTTTAATTCGCCTTTCAGAAATGATTTCACATTGTTTGAAACAATATTGTTCTCATGAGTATCACAATTGAGGGTATACTGATGATGTCATGTGGGAGTTTCTGGAAGAGTTGCCTTCGAGCGGGATGAGCCGCGTCTTCCGGGCGAGGTCGCCGGAAGGCATGGAAGTCGCGGTCAAGGTCGTCCCTCCGGATCTGAGGGAGGAAATCGCATCCCTAAAAGAGGAAGTCCGTTTCTTAAGCCGCCTTCGGCACCCGAACCTGGTTCCCCTCCTGGGATTTTCCGAGCGGAGCGCCGAGGTTTTCGGGGAAGACCGGGGGCCCTGCTATTGGATGGAATATGTCGAAGGATCGGAGATTCTCGTCGCGGCGCGCGGCCGGGATCCGTCCGTCGTCTTCGAATGGTTTCGCGGTTGCCTTGACGCCCTGAAATACATCCATTCGCAGAACGTCCTGCACGGCGATCTTTCCCCCCGAAACATCCTCGTCGACCGCGAGGGGAAGCCCAGGCTCCTGGACTTCGGTCTCTCTTCCCTCCTCTCTCAATCTTCATCGTTCAATCCCCGGCGCATCCCCCTTCCCGCCGCCACTCTTCCCTATGTCGCCCCCGAGCGTTTAGGCGGCGTCCAGCGGCCGGCGGGCGATCTCTTTTCGCTGGGAACGATCTTTTATGAGGCGCTCGCCGGTGTCCATCCCAGGGCCGGATGCCGGGATTATCGCGATCTCCTGAGGGCGGCGCCGAAACCCTTGTTGGAAACGGCGCCCGGCCTCGGTTCGAGGTGGGCCCTTTGGGCCCGCGTCATCGACCGGATGGTCGAACGCGACCTCGTCCGCCGCTTTGCGGGCGTCGATGAAGTCGCCGAGGCGCTGGGAGACGGGAAGATCCCTTTCGCCCCTCGAAAGGCTTACGAATACCATGCCGCCGTCATGATCGAGGCGGAACCGCACTTCGAAAAGCTCGGCGAAGTCCTCTCCCGACCCGGACCATCGGCGGTCTTTTGCGTTCACGGAGTCGCCGGCGTCGGAAAGAAGCGTTTCTTGAAGGAAGCGGCGACGGAGTGCCTGCTTCGGAACGTGCCCTGCCGCGTCTTCTACGGCCCCGAAGAGGCGATGCGCTTTTTCGCGGGGGAAAAAAGACCGGATGGGATCGTCTTTCTGGAATGGAACGACGACGAGTTGAACGAACGATTCAAAAGGCCGCTCGGCCGCCTCCTGAAGGGCGACGGAGTGAGCGAGATTCATCTCCAAAACTTAAGCCCCGAGGGGACTCGCGCCTTCCTGGCGCCGCTCGGACCCCGCTTCGAAGAGATTCGCGGCGACATCTTCGAGATAACCGGCGGCAATCCGCTCCTGCTGGTCGAATCCGTCGGCCTCCTCCAGGAGTCGGGCTCGACCGCGGGTCTGAAAAATACGCTGTCCTCTTTGAAGAAGGACTCCTCTCTTCAGGCCCTGGTCGCTCTTCGCCTCCGGTCGCTGGGTCCTTCGGAGCTTCGGATCCTCGCGGTCCTCGCGGCGGCCCGCTATCCCGTGACGTCCCGATCGCTCCAAGAGGTGTTGGGAGAAGCGCGCGAAGTTTTCTCGTTGCTCCCGTCCCTCGTCGAGCGCGGCCTCGTGATCGTTCAGGGCGCCGCCTATCGGCTGGCGTTCTCGTTCCTGGAGCCGACCGTCCTCCAACGGCTTTCGGACGAAGAAAAGGAGAAGGTTCACGAACGCTGGCTCCAAACGCTCCGGGGGACACCCTACCCCCATCCCCAAAGGCTTCGCCATGCCCTTGCCCTTTGGGACGAGAACGAGGTCTTCGAAGGGGCGCGCCGGACGGCCGAATCTTTGAGGGAGAAGGGAAGGAAGGACGAGGCGCTCGAGATCGCGAACGAGGCCCTCGCCATCATGAAGGACCGCGACGAGACTTCCCGTCTCCTCCGCCTGAAGACGAATCTTCTGAACGAACTTGGACGCTTCGAGGCGGCGCTCGAGACGGCGGACGAATGGTTCGGCCTCGACGCCGCCGACGAGCCGGCCGCCCTCCGGGCCGTCAAATACTGGTTCGTCACCGGCTCCAACCTCCGCGCCCTGGGCCGTCTGGAGGAATCGTCGGAGCGGCTCAAGCGCTCCCTTCAGGAGGGAGCGCGGCGTCCGGACTTAAGCCAACGCCCTTTTCCGGCCCGCGCCTGGAATCTCCTGGGAATGAACGCCCTCGACGGAGGAAGGTTGGGCGAGGCCGGGGATTGCTTTCAAAAGGCCTTGGGGCTCGCGGAGTCGCGGGGCCGCGAGAGGGCCGAGATCTGCCGGAATCTCGCCGCCTCCTTCGCCCGGGAGGGCGACTGGGGCGAGGCCCGGCGTCACCTGGCCCAGGCTCGGCGGCTTTACGGAGAGGAAGATTTTCACGAGGGCCTGTTCGCGACCCTGTCGCAGGAGGGTTTCTTGCGCCTCGAGCGCGGCGACGAGGTCGGGGCGGAGGCGGCCTTCGAGGAAGCGGAGAAGATCGCGCGTGAAAGGAGGAACGACCTCCTCCTCGCCTCGGTCTGGACGAACCTCGGCCTCATCGACCGGAGGCGGGGGCGCTTGGCCCAGGCCCTCGAGCGCCTGACACGCGCGCGCGAGATCCTCGAAATTTTGGGAAACCCGAACGACCTGGCCGAAACCTCAAGGCAGCTCGGTCTTTCCGAGGCCGAGGCCGGACGCTTCGACCGCGCCGAGGGGGCGGCCCGGGATCTTCGGGATTTGGCGCCCCATTTTCCCGACGCCGCCGCCTTCGCCTGCGAGGTGCTTCAAAGGGTCGAGGCGCTCCGGAACGGCGGACCGGAGACCGATTCCGCGTCGCCCGACCTCCTGCGGGAGACCTACGAGGCCCTCCCTCCCGCCCAGCAGGTCACCATCGTCGACCG
>DASUFF010000003.1:0-63025 GCA_036274695.1 bacterium
CCCTGCACCGGTTCGACGTTTCCTTCGGGGAGCCGGCCCGGATTCTCAAGGTGCGGTGGAGCCCGAAGGAGGCGTCCCGCTGGTCCCTTCATTCCTTCCGCCCCGCGCCGGGTTACGTGGCCGCCTTGGCCGTGGAGGGACGGGATAAGGTCCGGTTGAAAACCGGCTTTCTCTTTTCCAAAAACGCCCGGATACCCTCCTGAAAATCGGGTTGGGTCGACGACCAGGCGATCGCCTGACGCTCGCGTTGCAATTGGGAGACGAGGTCGGAATCCAGGCTCTCGTTCAAAGTCTTTTTCAGTCGGGCCAAGGCCTTTCGGGGGCCGGCGGCCAGGCGCTCGGCCAGGGTTTGGGTCTCCTCCAAAAGACGTCCGGGAGGGACGAGACGGTTGACGAGGCCGGACTTCAGGGCCTCGCGGGCGTTCAGGATTTCTCCCAGGAACAGGATCTCGGAGGCGCGCGCGAATCCGACGATGCGCGGCAGATGGTAGGTGGCCCCGCCGTTGGCGACGAGCCCCAAGCGGATCGTCGCGGCGTTGAAATGGGAGTCTTCGGTGGCGACCCTGAAATCCGTCGCCAGCACGAAACCGAAGGCGACGCCGCCCACATACCCGGAAATGGCGGCCAGCACCGGCTTGGGGCCTCTCCGGATCTCCACCACCGCCCGGTGGATGAGCCTCGAAATCTCCAGGAAGAATTTTTTCGGGGCCTTGGTCTCCTTCATCAGTTTGATGTCCCCGCCCGCGGAGAAGGTGTCGCCTTTGCCGGCGAGCACGATGACCGCCACCGATTTCGCCTTCATCCCGAAACGGACCGCCTGAAGGAACTCGCGCGCCTTCTCCAGGTTGAAGGCGTTCTTCACCTGCGGCCGGTTGAAGTAGATCCAGAGGACTTCTCCCCGATGCTCCAGCTCGATGTGACGAAAGGATTTCATCTTCTGATTAAAGGGGGACGTTCCCGTGCTTTTTCGAGGGCAGGCGGTCCACTTTGTCCCGCAGCATCGTCAGCGCCTGAATGATCTTGGAGCGCGTCCGGCGGGGCAAGATCACCTCGTCGACGTTTCCCTCTTCCGCGGCGCGGAAGGGATCCGCGAAAACGCGGCGATACTCCTCCGTAAGGGCCGACTTTTCCTTTTCGGGGTCCTTCGCCGAGGCGATCCTCTTCTTGTGAAGCACGCTGACGGCCGCGTCCGGGCCCATGACGGCGATCTCGGCGGTGGGGTAGGCGAAGTTGACGTCTCCCAAGACGTGCTGGGAGCTCATGACGATGTAGGCCCCGCCGTACGCCTTCCGCGCGACCACCGCCACCTTGGGCACGGTCGCCTCGCAGTAGGCGTACACGAGTTTGGCGCCCGTGCGGATGATCCCTCCCGCCTCCTGCTCGGTCCCCGGCAAAAATCCCGGGACGTCCACGAAGGTGACGATCGGGATGTTGAAGGCGTCGCAGAAGCGGATGAAGCGCGCGGCCTTGGCCGAGGCGTGGATATCGAGACATCCCGCCAGGAACTTCGGCTGGTTGGCGACGATCCCGACGGTTTGTCCCCCCATGCGGGCGAACGCGATGATCACGTTCATGGCGAAGGCGGCTTGAAGCTCGAAGAACGAGCCCGTGTCCACGACCGCCTCCAAGAGCGTCTTCATGTCGTAGGGCTTGTGCGGCTCGGCGGGAATCAGGGAATCAAGCGCGTGCTCCTCGCGGTCGGCGCTGTCGTCGGTGGCGACGAACGGAGGGTCCTGCTCGTTGTTCGAGGGCAGGTAGCCCAGGAGCTTGCGGACGGCGTTCAGGCAGTCCCGGTCGGAAGCCATGTTCAAGTGCGCCTGGCCCGAAACCTTGAAATGCGTCCAGGCACCGCCCAACTGCTCCTTGGTCACGTCCGTCTTCATCACCGAACGGACGACGTCGGGCCCGGTGACGAACATGTAGCTCGTCTTGTCCGCCATGAGGATGAAGTCGGTCAAGGCGGGCGAGTACACGGCGCCGCCCGCGCAAGGGCCCAGAATCGCCGAGATCTGCGGGATCACTCCCGAGGACCGCACGTTGCGCCGAAAAATGTCTCCGTAACCGGCCAGGCTCCGGATGCCTTCCTGGATGCGCGCCCCTCCCGAGTCGTTCAAACCGATCATGGGGGCTTTGACGCGCAGGGCGTGGTCCATCACCTTGCAGATCTTTTTCGCATGACTCTCCCCGAGCGATCCGCCGATTTGGGTGAAGTCCTGGGCGAAGAGGAAGACCGTCCGTCCGTCGATCTTTCCGTGGCCCGTGATCACGCCGTCTCCGGGAGCCTTGACTTGATCCATCCCGAAGTTGCGGGCTCGATGATGCGAGAAACGGTCGATCTCGACGAACGAACCGCGGTCGAGGAGGATGTCGATCCTCTCCCTCGCGGTGAGCTTCTCCGCCTGGTGTTGTTTTTCGATCTTGGCGGCGTCCAGGCCCTCGAGGGCCTGCCGGTTTTTGGATTCCAACTCTTGAAAGGATTCCTTCAAACCCATGAAGGGAGGAGTTAGGTGCGACGGCGGTCAAAGTCAATCAGAGACGGGGTCTTTTAGGAAGAAGCCCGGTGAAGATACTTGTTCAGGCTGAAGTAGTTCATCGGCGTGGCGTCCTTGTCCTTGTTGTGGAACCAGATCAGGATGCCGTTCACGGGAGCGACGACGAGCATCATGACGACGGCCAGGACGACGACGGTCGTGGAGACGTAAGGAATGCGGAGGAGGGCGAGGGCCGCGGTGATCGCCAAAATGTAAGAGGTCGGGACGCGCGCCTTCAAGAAATGCACTTCGATGCCGATTTTTTGCTTCGGTCCTTCCGGCTTTTGGTCGGCCGGGTACCAATCGATGATGTCGCAAGCGAAGATGAAGAGACAGCAGGCCAGAAGGAAAAGGAAGATCCCGCCCCGCCAATCGAACGGGAGAAGATTCTTCCAAAGATGGACGCCGGCCAGGGCGACGCCCACGACTTCGAGCGAGCGGACCACCGGGCTTTCACGGTTGAAAAGAGTCTTTAAAGACATGCGAGGGGCCGGAACTTCCTACGTCCGGAAACCGGAGTCAACCGCTGTCCCGAAATGTTTCTGGACATATCGCGCCGCGTCATCTACGATGCCTAATTAATAGGCAGGCATGCATTCCACCCGCCAAATACGGCCTTCTTGGGACACTATCTTCGCCTCCTTCGGAGACGGCATCGTCATTCTCGACACGGACCGCAACGTCGTCGCCATGAACCCCGCGGCGGAAACCATCAGCGGTTTTTCCGCCGAATCGACGCTGGGGCTTCCGCTCGCCCAGGCGTTTCCCCGCAACGACGACGCCTTCGAGCGATTGGAAGACACCTTCGAAAGCGGCGCGGCGCTGACGCTCCACGAAGTGGCGTGGAAGGGCCACGGCCACGCCCGTTCGACCGTCGATCTTTCCGCGACGCCTCTGCTCGGCGACGACGGCGATCTCACCGGTTGGATCTTAGTCTTTCGCGACATGACGCCGCTTAAAAAACTCCAGCAGGACATCCGCAAGGCCGACCGCCTGGCGATGATGGGCACGATCGCCGCGGGCCTCGCCCACGAGATCAAGAATCCCCTGGGCGGCATCAAGGGCGCGGCGCAGTTGCTGACGCGCGAGAATCTCTCCCAGGGCTCCGCGGAGTACCTGCAGATCATCATGAAGGAGGCCGACCGCGTGAACCGGCTGGTCATGCAATTGCTCACGTTCTCCCGGCCCAAGGACATGACCCTCGAGCCTCTCAACTTGAACGAGCTGATCGACGCGATCCTGATCCTGCAAGGCGCGCTCATCGAGAAAAAGCGGATCCGCCTCCACCGCGAGTTCGACCCCAGCCTTCCCCTGGTCCTGGGAAGTACGGACGAGCTGAAGCAGGTCATTTTGAACTTCGTGGTGAACGCCGCCGACGCCGTGGCCGCGGCGCATCCCGAAGGAGGCGGCGAAATCCGGATCAAGACGCGCGTCTTGAACAATTTCAAGATTCGCGGGGCGGAAGGCTCCAAACCCATCCGCATGATCGAAGCTGAAATCAAGGACAACGGCACCGGAATAGGCGACGAGGATCTGGACAAGATCTTCACGCCGTTCTTCACCACGAAGGAGAAGGGGTCCGGCCTGGGATTGGCGCTCTCGCAGCGCGTGATCCAGGAGCACGGCGGCTCGATCAACCTTTCCACCGAAATCGGACGCGGGACGACGTTTCACATCCTGCTGAGGAGTGCCTTATGACGAAAGCCAGAATCTTGGTCGCCGACGACGAGGAGAGCCTGCGTGTCGTCATGCGCAACTCTCTGCGGCAGAAGGGTTACGAGGTCGATTGCGCCGAGGACGGCAGGCAGGCGGCGAAGATGATCGATCAGACGAACTACGACGTCATCCTGGCCGACATCCGGATGCCCGAGATGGACGGGTTCAAGCTGCTCGAGCGCGTTCAGGCGGGCTTGAACCGGCCCCCCGTCATCTTGATCACCGCCCAGGACACGATGAAGAACGCCATCGACGCCATGAAGAAGGGCGCCTTCGATTATCTGACCAAGCCCTTCGACATCGACGAGTTGGACATCTTAGTCCAGAAGGCGCTCAAGGAGCGCGCCTTGGAGACGGAGGTCGAGCAGCTCCGCCAGGAGGTGAAGGAGCTTCAGGTCGGGCCCAACATGATCGTCGGTGAGAGCAAACCCGTGCGCGAGCTCTTCAAGATGATCGGCAAGCTCGCGGCCAAGGACGTCACGGTCCTGATCCAGGGCGAGTCCGGAACCGGCAAGGAGCTGATGGCGCGCTCCATCCACTTCGAAAGCGACCGCGCTTCGCAGCCTTTCGTGGCCGTCAACGTCGCCGCCATTCCCAAGGAGCTGCTGGAGAGCGAGCTCTTCGGCCACGTGCGCGGGGCCTTCACGGGCGCGAACGAGGACCGCGTCGGTTATTTCGAAAAGGCCGGGCGCGGAACGATCTTCTTAGATGAGATCGGAGAACTCCCGATGAACCTGCAGGCCAAGATTCTCCGCGTTTTGCAGGAGAAAGAGATACAGCGGCTGGGTCGTCCGGAACCTCTTCCCGTCCAGGCCCGCGTGATCGCCGCCACCAACCAGAACTTGGCCAAGATGGTGAAGGAGAAAAAGTTCCGCGAAGACCTCTTTTACCGGCTGAACGTCGTGCCCCTGGAGATTCCGCCTCTCCGCGTCCGCCGGGACGATATCTCGCTCCTGGCCAATTATTTCGTCAAAAAATTCTGCGAGGAGCTGGCCTCGCCGCCCAAGCAGATCGCGCCGGACGTGATGAAGCAGCTCAAGACCTACGCCTGGCCCGGAAACGTGCGCGAGCTGGAGAACGTGATCAAGCGCGCCATCGTCTTATCGCCGGGGCCGACCATCGGCACGGAGGTGGTCATGCCGTTCTTAAGCGACTCGCTCTCGAACGTGGACATGGACGAGATCGCGCTGGAGGATATCGTTCGCAAGAAACTTGCATCTTTCCTGTCGAAGTGGGATGGCTACGACGTCGAGGATCTCTACGACGCGGTGATGAAGAGGGTGGAAAAGCCGCTGGTGGAGCTGGTGTTGGACCGCACGCGCGGCAACCAGATCCGCGCCGCCAAGATGCTCGGCATCAACCGGAACACGCTTCACAAGAAGATCAAGGAACTCAAGATTGTCTCCAAATAGCGGATTTTGGTCGGGCTTGAGCGTCTATTCGGCGATGATCTCCGTGTCGGTGGTCGCGGGCGGCGTTGTCCCCGTCTTCCTCTCCTGGACGCGGAAATACATCCATTACCTCTTGGCCTTCTCCGCGGGGCTGATGCTCGGGGCGACGCTCATCCATCTTTTCCCGGAATCCTTCGAGATGCTCGGGGCGAAGGCCTCGCTCTGGGTCCTGGCGGGTTTCATCTTCCTCTACATCTTTCAAAAATTCCTGACCGTGCACATCTGCGAGATGCTGGAGTGCGAGGTCCACAAGCTGGGCATCTCCGCGGGCATCGGCATCTGCGCGCATTCTTTGACGGACGGCATCGCGCTGGGATCGGGCCTCTTGCTCGCGGGCCACGGGGACCTGGGCTTCGTCGTCTTTCTGACTATCTTTTTCCACAAGCTGCCGGAGGCCTTCGCGCTGACCTGCGTCCTGCTGCACGAGCGCCACGCGAAATCGCGCATCGTCTTCTTCAATCTGCTCTTGATCCTGACCGTTCCCCTGGGCGCCTTGCTGGTCCGCTTCCTGGGCGGCATCCATCCGGAGGTGACCGGCGCCGCGCTCGCCTTTTCGGCGGGCACATTCCTGCACGTCTCCCTCTCCGACCTGCTGCCGCACGTGCACGAGCACGCGGAAAAGCAGGTGCCGATCGTCGTATCCTTCGTTCTGGGATTATTGGCGATGTACGGCGTCGAACTTTTCGTCCATCATGCCGGCCATGCCTTCTAACGAATCCATCTCGGGGCTCTACGCCATCGTCGATTCCGGCGTCACGCCGTCCGCCGATTTGGCCGCGCTGGCGGAGGATTACCTCAAAGGAGGCGCGGCGGTGATCCAGCTGCGCGACAAGCGCCGCGCGGACTCGGCCGAACGATCGCGGATGTTCCGGGAAACGGCGGGGCGCATCCAATCCCTGAAATCCCGCTACGATTTTCTCTGGATCGTGAACGACGATCTTCAAACCGCTCTCGAAATCGGAGCCGACGGCGTTCACGTGGGCAAGGACGACCCTCCGGTCGGCGAATGCCGGAAAATCTTAGGGCCCGGAAAAATCGTGGGTTACTCGTCGCACGCCTTTGAGGAGGCCGTCGAAGCGGAAAGGCTCGGAGCAGATTACGTCGCTTTCGGGGCGATCTTCCCGACGCCCACCAAGGGGCCCGGCCATCCGGTGCAGGGAGTCGAACGATTGAGGGAGGTTGTCGCTTGCCTCAAGGTTCCCGTCGTGGCCATTGGTGGAATAAATCGAGACAACGTCAAGGATGTGCTTGCGACCGGAGTTCATTCCGTGGCTATGATCTCCGCATTAGCCAACGCAAAGGACCGAACCGTGGAGGCACGATGGTTCAGTCGTCTTTTCCAATAGTGACCGAAGAAAGGTCCCCTTTCGAAGGGAGTGGTACGTTCCCGACTCACCAGATGGGGGGCCCGGGGGGAGAGCAGTATCTCCCCCCGCTCCAATGAAGACCGTGCTCAGCATCGCCGGTTCCGATCCTTCGGGGGGAGCCGGCATTCAAGTCGATCTGATGGCGTTCCATTCTTTGGGCGTCCATGGGGTCACCGCCGTCACCGCCATCACCGCGCAGAACGAAAAACGTTTCTTCTCCCTCAATTCCGTTTCGTCGAGACTGCTCCGCGAGCAGATCCAGGCCATCACCGCTATGCACCGTTTGGACGCCATCAAGATCGGCGTGCTGGGCACGGAGGACAACGTCTTCGCCGTCTACCGTTTCCTCGAGCAGTTCAAGGCGGAGTACAAAGACAAGGAAAAGATTCCCAAGATCGTCCTCGATCCCGTCTTCAAGTCCTCCACCGGCGCCGTGCTGCTGGACCCGAAGGGCGTCGCCATCCTGACGCAGTTCCTGGTTCCCCAAGTCACCATCGTCACGCCCAACTTGGACGAAGCCGAGGTGATGGCGAAGATGAAGGTGAAGTCCGAACAGGACATGCGCGAGGCCGCGCTGCACATCCACACCGTCTGCCGGGGCGTGAAGGCCGTGCTCGTCAAGGGCGGGCACCTGAAGGACGACCACGTGGACGTCCTCTACGACGGCAAGGATTGGACGGTCTTTCCCTCCCGCCGCAAATTCGTGCGCGGCGCCCACGGCACCGGCTGCGCGCTTTCGGCCGCCATCGCGGCGCACATGGCGCGCGGTTATTCGCTGGAAAAGTCGATCGAGCGTTCGAAGGAATTCGTGTCGGACTACATCCGCGCCCGGATTTGATAGGCCGCTTGGAGGCGTTTCGTCACCGGACCCGGGCATGAACGGCCGATCTTTCTGTTCTCCACCCAGCCCACCGGCATGATGTCCTTGAGCGAGCTGGTAATGAAGATTTCGTCGGCTCGATAAAGATCCTTCGGGCGCAGGGAGGTTTCCTTCAAGGGCAGTTTCAGCTTCTTTGCCAGCCCCATCACGACCTTCCGCCGCGTGCCCGCCAACAGGCCGTCTTGGAGCGGCGGGGTGAGCAGCCTTCCGTTCTTCACCGCAAAGAGATTGCTGGAGGCGGCCTCCGTGACCATGCCCGATTCGCTGAGCAGCAGGGCTTCGTCGGCGCCGCGGCCGGCCGCCTCGCGCCGGGGGATCATGCGGCTTAGGTAGCTCGTCGTTTTGATGGCCGAGAGCGACTTCGAATCGGCGGAGAAGGTTTTGGCGAAAACGGTCTTGGCCCCCTTCGCGTAGCAGCGGGCGGGGTAGGGTTGAAAGGGTTTGGCGGTGATGACCAGCCGGGGTTTGCCTTCCGCAGTCTCCGAAAGCATGACGCGGACGGTCGCGTCTTTCAGGCGGTTCCGCCGGAGGAGGCCGCCGATGGCCGCCCGGAAGCCGGCCGGAGGCAGGGGCATTTTCAGCCCGATCCGGCGGGCATTGGTACGGAGCCGTGCGTCATGGAGCTTGAAAAAGAGGGGTTTCCCGCCGACCGTCCTCAACGTTTCGAAGAGCCCGATGCCATATAAATAGGCGGAGTCCGAGACCGGGACGGACGCAAGCGCCTCCGGGACGAGTTTTTTGTCGATCCAGACGGCAAAAGCCCTATTTTTGCGCATTAGCGGGCGACTCCATGCGTCATAACCCTCATTTTTTCCTCAAAAACCCCGCATCTTTTGGGGTCCGGCCACCGATAATACTAATGGAGGGAGCAGTATGTTTAACACCGTTTTCTTCATCGTCGCCTTAAGCCCGATCGTCGTCGGACTGGGTTTCATCCTCAAACCCAAAAAGATGAAGAAGGTGCAGGCCTGGTTCCGCAAGAAGCTGGAGAAGGTCGAAAACAGGCTGCTCAAGTCCCACAAGAAAGTCGGCTTCGCCTTCGTCGCCTTGGGCATGATGATGGTCTACACGTACTTCCAGCCGATCTGGGTCTACAACATGTTCATGGCGGCCCGGGTGGTCATCGGCGTCTTCTTCCCCGACATGATGCCCGCGGATTTCCAGCCGGTGGAAGCGACGCCGATGGTTTGTATCTGACCGCGACCTCCGTGTAGGGACGAGGTCACCTCGTCCCTACATCCAATACCCGCGTTATCCCGCGCGCCTTCACCAAAATTTCCTCATACTCCGCGTCAGGATCGGAGTCTGCGACGATGCCGGCTCCGGACCAATAGTGGGCCTTGCCGTCTTTCACCACCATCGTTCGGATGGCCACGTTGAACTGGGCCTTGCCGTTCAAGCTGACGAAGCCGATTGCCCCGCAATAGACTTCCCGCGCATGAGGCTCCAATTCGCGGATGACCTGCATGGCGCGGATCTTCGGGGCGCCGGTGATCGAACCCCCGGGGAAGGTCGCTTTCAAAACATCGACGACGCCGCGTCCCTCGGCGATCTCGCCCTCGACGGTCGAGACGAGATGATGCACCTGCGGGTAACTCTCCACCGTCCGCAATTCCGAGACGCGCACGCTGCCGGGGCGGCAGACGCGGCCTAAATCGTTTCTCTCCAGGTCGGTGATCATCAGCAATTCGGCGCGGTCCTTGGCGCTCGTCGCCAATTCCTCTTTGAGACGGGCGTCGGAGGGGGCGTCATCTCCGCGCGGGCGCGTGCCCTTGATGGGACGCGTGATCGCGCGACGTCCGTCGATCTCCAAAAAGAGTTCGGGGGAGGAAGAAAGGATCTGCGCGTCTCCCGGGTTCAGATACGAGGCGTAAGGGGAGGGGCTGGTCTCGCGCAGCCGTCGATAGATCTCGTAGGGAGGCTGAGAGACGGGAGTCTCGAATTTTTGAGACAAATTGACCTGATAGCAATCGCCGGAGGCGATCAACTCTTTCACGCGGGCCACCCCGTTCACATAAAGAGACCGGGAAAGGGGGTCCGCCGGAGTGGCCGAGGACCTTGTTTGAGCGCCGCTCGGTGATTCACGACAGGTCGCGGCCGGTCTTCGCGCGAGTTCCGCAGGCCACGGAGGCGGGCCCCCTTTCCCGGTCGGTGAAACCGCGAAGGCCTGCTTCTTCAAATGGTCATAAAGATAAAAGCTTTCGTAGAAAGCGAAAAAAGCCTTCGGCAGGAGAGCGACCGGCCTCGAAGGAACCTTCGGCAAAATCTCATCGTAAAGTTCGTAGCCTAAGAACCCGATCCAACCGCCGGCAAACGGCAGGGAGGCATCGTCGACGGGGTCGGCCGCCTCGATCCGTTTTCCGAGCTCCTTCAAGAAGTCGGAACCCGCATGTGCCTCCAAAACCTCCCGGGGCTCCCAAGCCGCGATCGTGTATCGCCCCCCCAGAGACGATTCGAGAAGGGCAAAATGCGGCCGTTCGAAGAGCTCCGCCGGGAGAAGCTCCGGCGGCGGATTCCCGGACAGCGGCCGGACGTCGATGGCGTGGCCTTTGGTCATGGGTTGTGGCATCCCATCATGGCTATGAGGCGTCAATCAAGGTTCGCCCTGTCGGCCGCTGTCCTGAGCGGCCTCCTGAGTGTCTTTGCCTTTCGCCCGCTGGGCGCGGTCGAGGGCGTGGCCGTCCAGCCGAAAAACGTGGGCTTCTTCCTCTCCGACCGGAAATACATGGTCGCCGGCGCCCCGTCGGAGAAGGTGCGTCTCCCCATCCCGTTTTACGTGATCCGCCATCCCCAGGGCGTCGTCCTCTTCGACAGCGGTCTCGGGACGGAGTTTCCGGCCCAGTTGAACGGCTGGTGGCTACATCGCCTCTTTCAATGGACGCTCCCCTACGAGTTCGACCCGGCGAACGCCGCCGTCGCCCAGGTGAAGGCGATGGGCGTGGATCCGAAGGACGTTAAATTCATCGTCGTTTCCCATCTCCACTACGACCACGCGGGAGGGTTGAGGGATTTCCCCGCAGCCAAGGCCGTCGTTTCCCGCCGCGAGTGGGAGAACGCCGACGTGGGCCGTTGGAAGGCGCGGTTCCGCGGGGTCATGAGCGAGACGCTGGCGGGAGTGAAAGAGCGCCTTCTCTTGGTCGACGATGATCGCTACGACCTCTTCGGGGACGGCGCCCTCGTCCTATGGTCGACGCCGGGACACACGCCCGGCCACCAATCGTTGTTGGTGACGACGGAGTCGGGCCGCCGCGTGTTGCTGACGGGCGACGCCGTCTGGGTGGAGGAGAACTACCGGAAACCCGCGCCCAAATCCTGGATCATCGCCCATCTCGAGGAATCCGATGCCGATCAGGCCTGGGCGTCGACGCTGGCCATCCACCGTTTCGCCGAGGAGAATCCCGAGGCGCTGATCATCCCCGGCCACGACCCTGCCTTGTGGAAAGAACTTCCCGCCGAGATCCGCTGATCCGGATAAAGGACGCGTTGCGTCACGATACAGAACGAAACCTTTTTAGACACGGCTCGAAGAGGGCTCCACATGGCGCTCAGCGGAACCTCTCTTTTCGCGTTGTCGCAGCAGTTCGGCCTGGCCTCGACCTTGCTTTCGGTCGAGGGCTCGGCGCGGGGCCTTCAAGATCTTTCCGGCGAACTTTTAGGTCTCCAACACGCCGGCATCCTGTCCCAAAACCAGTACGAGTCGCTTCAGGACTTGGCCTTATCGGGCGCCTCGTCCCCGTCATTCTCGGGAGAAGACGTCGCCGCCGCGATCGAAGGCCAGATCCTGGGCGGCTTGGTCCGAAAGGGCGAATTGCCGGAGGGCGAGAGGGAACGGTTGCGGGACCTGGTGGCGGGGCGGGGCGAGGTGACGGCCAAAGGCGTTCTCGAGGCCCATCGGCGCATTCGGGCCCCATGGCTCGTTTCCTTTTTGAAGGAACTCGGCGTTCAGCCGCACGGCGCTCCCCATCACGTGCGGAAGACGAGGCTGGAGCGCTTTCAGCCATTGGAAAGCGAGATCGGCCGTCCCGTTTTCCTGAAGCGCGAGGACGAGCAGCCCGTCGGTTCGTTCAAGAACCGCGGAGCGACCAATCTCCTCGTCAACGCCCTCTTATCCGGGAGCGATCCGGAGCAGCTGCACGTCGGCACGGCCTCTCACGGCAACCATGCCCAGGGCGTGGTCCAGGCGGCGCATAACCTGGGCATTAAAAACGTGGAGGTGCTGCTCCCGCAGAACGCCTCCCCGCTGAAAATCGCCCAGCTCAAACTCCTGGGCGCGCAGGTGGAGCTCTTCGGGGATACGTTCGAGGAATGCGCCGACGAGGTCGCCCGCCGGGCGGCGACTTATCAGAACTACCTTTTCGTCCCCGCCTTCGATCAGCCCCTCGTGGTGATGGGGCAGGGCACCGTGGCCGTCGAGCTCTCGCTCCAGATGGCGGTTCAAGGTCAAGAAGACTACGCCGTCGTCGTTCCGGCCGGAGGCGGCGGCCTGATCGCCGGCATGGCGACGTATTTGAAGAGGGAAGGGATGTCGCACCGGATCGACGTGTTAGGTGCGGAGTCCAAGGCGCATCCCTATATTTCACGCTCCTTCCATTTGAATCGCATCGTCGAACCCGAGGAGATCAAGCACATCGACACGGTGGCCGACGGCATCGCTTTGCTTAAGATCGGCGAGGCGGGCTTCCGGAACATCCTTCAATACGTGAGGGGGGTGGAGGTCGTCCCCGAGATCTTCATCGAGGCGACGCTGGCCTGGCTGAGGGAGACCGGCACGACCCTGGAAGGCGCCGCCGCGACGCCGATCGCAGCGCTGCTCTTCGGGGCCCTGTCCCTGGAGAATTACGGCATCCCGGCGGGCCGGCCGGTGGTGGCGGTCGCCTCGGGGCGCAACATCGACACGATCCTGCTGTCCCAGATGGGGGACAAGCACGGCGGCGGGCGGTGGCGGCGGGTGAAGGACGAGTTCGAAGGCTTAAGATCGAAGCTCGCCTCAGCCGGGTGGTTGTCGAAGGGCTCGGTTCGGCCCTTGTCCACGCCGGAGGAGGGCATCGCCTTCGTCGATTTTCTAACCGAAAACCTCCCCGGCGGCTGGGATCTGATCGACGCCTTCGAACGCCTGGACTTCGGCCTCTGGCGCGACAAGAAGGACATCAACGGGACGCTGCGAAGCTTCGGCCAGTACCACCAGCGCTGGAACCACAGCAAACAGGAGTCATTGACCCATCCGATGATCAACCGGGGCCAGGAGCTGAAATTGTTCTTGGAAAGGCTCGACGCCGGGATGATGACGATATCCGAAATCCTCAAGGATTTCCGGCTGGCGAACGTCCATCGCCTTCAGGTAGAGACGCGCGTCATGGACATTTATTTGAGCCGTCAAGATTGGTTGGATCGCCTTCGGCCCGACCTCGAACCGACCGTCCGCGCCGCCCATTTCGCCCATTTCAAAGGCTGGAACGACAAGATCAAAGCCTCCATCGCCAAGTTCCTGTTTGCATTTGAAAACGCCGATGTAAAGGCCGGGTAGCCGGAGGGAAAAAACCTAGCAACCTTTGAATTTCCCTCACCGAAATCGGGGTCCGATTCAGCAAACTAAATAACGTTGTTCTAACCAGAGGCATGCGGATGTCGTTTACGATCACTCCTTCGGCCGGTTCCGGAACCTTGTTCAGCTTGACCAACGGATCCATCTCCCTTTCCGTCTCTCAAAACATCCTCTCGGGGTTGCAAGCGCTGGGATGGACCAACGTCGTCGGTTCCGACAATTCCTTCGACGTCCGGGCCCTGCAGCAAAACGTTTCCCAATTTCTCTCCGAAGGCCGGACCGAGGGCCTGGAGCTTCCTCCGGCGGCCCTCGACGCCCTCCGCAAGTTCGCCGACACGGGGGATTTGACCGAGCCCGTCATCACGCATCTGGGAACCTTGATCGGGGCCCAGCAGGCCTCGCTCGCGCCGGTGGCGTCGTCCACCAACGGCGTGGACCAGGTGGTCCGCTTCGCGCCCACGGCGTTGGCCTCGCTCTATGACGTCGAGGAATCCGTCCTGGCGAAGGCCCTGTACGCCGAGCCGGTTCCGGCCCTGATTCAAGCGGAGGTCGCGTCCCTACGGAACGCGCTGGAAGCGGCGGGCGGCGTTACCCGGGGATTGCAGGACTCCCGCAAGGCGAGCTCCGAACAGAAGGAGCGCATCGAGGCCGTATGGGTGACCCTCGCCCGTTTGGACCGGCTCGTCGGCGTTTCGGGACCGGACGTTACCGATGAGGTCAAGGAGTTGAGGGGCGTCGCCGAGGTCTTCCTGGGACGGCTGGGCTTGAAGCCGATGGCCCAGGGGGCTCTCGCGCTGCGCGAAAAGAAATACCGCCTTCTCCTCGTCGCTCCGGGCCAGGCCAACGAGTTCATCGGTCTTTTGAAGGAAGTCTACCAGCGCTCCGCGGCGGCCAAACGTTTCATCGACGACGTCGCCGTCCCCACCCTGCGCCAGGAAGGCATCGACGTCGCCGGCTATCTGTCCCAGGACATGGCCTCCCTGAACCTCGAGCAGAATAAGAAGGTCTTGAACAGCTCGCGCATCTCGCAGCCTCTGATCCTGGCGACTCAATTGGCCTTGCTCGAGGAGTTGAAGACCTACGGTTACGATCCCCGGTTCGTGACGGCGGGCTCGGGCCATTCGCAGGGCCTGTTGCTGGCGGCCGTGGCCGCGGGCATTTCGGATCCGGCGGAGGCCTTGGGCATCGTGGCCGTGCACGGCCGCGAGATGCAGAACGGCACCAAGCCGGCCAACGCGCAGCTGCCCATGATTTCGATCCTCGGGCTCTCCCGGCCCGAGCTGACGCGCCTTTCGACCCAGATCACTTTGCATCTGGCCTTCGTCAACGGCATCCCGGGCGTGTGCCCGCCGCTGACCAAGGACCAATTGAGGGATCTCTCCAAGCGCTACGAGCCGCGGATGCTCTACGGAAAAGTCCTGCCCATCGACGAGATGGCCAACGACACCGAGCAGCGGGGCCGTTTCGCGTTTTTGAAAAACTACTTCGAGGGCGGCTTCGCCGTCACCGACGAGCAATTGCAGGAACTGGGTCTTCCCGCCGGCTTGAACGCGGTCGGGCGCCTGGTCACGCGACCGGACGTGGAATCCGTCTACCCGACCTTGGTCAACATGGAGCCGACCGACGGCTCGCGCACGCGCGGGGTCATGCCCGCCTACATCGTCTCCGGCACCAACGAGGCGAACAGGCTTCTGTTGTCCGTCATCGGCAACAAGGACCTCGGTTTCGAGCCTCATCCTTCCGTCCGGATGGTCGGTTTCGACTGGAAGGACCGCAAGGAAACCGTTTTCCCGAAGACGGCGATCCTGCCGACCTCGTCCCCCTTCCATCACGCCGGACAGCAGGGCGCCGCGCTTCAGAAGTCGCTGATGCGGGCGGATCACACGAGCGGAACGTCTCTCTTCCCCGTGGTCTTGAACAGCGATTCCCACACCATGGACGAGCTTGGCCTCAACCCCCGGCAGCAGTCCCAGCGCATCACGGCGGAGCAGCACGTCCGCTACGTGGATTGGCGCAAGGTCGTCGACCGCCTGCTCACCTTCGGTGACACCGCCTTGCCGGCCGTCTTCGTCAACTTGGGCGACGACGTCGTGGGCGGTTTCACCAACGCCGTGGCCGGCTCCCGGGCCGTCACCATTTCTTCGGCGAGCAAGGACGGCAAGGGCTTCGCCTCGCTCACCTCCCGCAGCGCGGGAGACTTCCGTCTGCGCACCGCGCCCCTCCAAGACGCGAGCCTCTACGAGCCCATCGAACCGCAGGTTTTGGCCGGCCGTCCTTGGGTCGACGGAAAATTCTTGGGTCCCTTGGGTTATCTCTCCAGCGTGCGTTTGGGCGTCGACAACGAGCGACGCGATTTGATCCGCCGCATCCGCGGTTTGGTCGATTTCACGAACCCGGCCGCGCCGAAGCTCAAGAGCGACCCCTTGCTCGGTCTCCTGGGCGCGGAAGGTCCCTTCGGCATGGCGGCGATGACCGGCCCCGGCAGCTCGAAGCTCGTCGGCGCCGTGGCGCGCGCGGGCCGCACGGCCTTCCTGGCCGCGGGCAATTATCCGCCCAAGAACCACTTGGGCGTCTCCACCAAGCAGGCCTTCATGACGGGCCTGATCGACACCGCCTGGGAAACCACGAGAAAAACCGATTCCGAGACCGGAGCCTTGACCGACGGCGACTTGACCTTCGATGGGGGAAAGGTCGTTCGCGGATCCATTGAGGACTACGAGCGGCGGAGTCTGACCGACGGCCGTTTCCTGAACGGCGGCCGTTTCACGGGTTCGATGAAGTCCTTCGGCATCAATCTGATGCACGGGGCCGCCGGCTTCTGCGAGCCGCAGTGCGACGCGACCGTGGAGATGTTCGACCGGGGCCTGCCGATCGACAAGATCAGCATCGGCCTCTACCTCATCCAGAAGCTGGAGGAGTTGAACCGCTACATCCCCATGATCGCCCGCGGCATGCGCTTCTCGCCGCTCCTGCCGAACATGAAGCAGATCGGCGAATACCAAGACGTCCAGATCCCGTACTTGAAGGAGCAGCTGAAGAAGTACTTCGAGGGAGGCTGGAGGACGTTCAACAAGGACAATCCCGGAGTTTACGAGAGCGACGCGGTCCATGCGCGCCTGGCCGAGGCCCATCCGGAATATTTCCGCGCCGGCGGGTTCGACCAATTCATGAAGGACCATCCCGAGATCTTCATGAAGATGCGCGAAGGCAACGACGGCGGCGGGCACAACTCGCCCGATGGCACGCCGACCTACCGCTTGGTTCAGGACGTGGTCCTGAATCCGGACGGAGAGAAGACCAAAAACATCTCCACGGGCGGCTACGCCGACGGCGTTTCGCTCGCCGACGCCTTGCTCTCCGGAGCGGCGGGCGCCCAGTCCGGAAGCCTCTTCGAGATCACGCAGGAAGCCGATCTCCCGAATCAGGTGAAGAGCCTGCTGATGGAAGTGGCCGACCCCGATTCGCCCCGCCAGGCCATCAGCACCACGAGCGAATTC
Source organism: bacterium (assembly GCA_036274695.1). Lineage (GTDB taxonomy): Bacteria > UBA10199 > UBA10199 > JACPAL01 > DASUFF01. The sequence continues at coordinate 16,985 of DASUFF010000003.1, forward strand.
GGAAAGCCCATCAACGTGGCGTTGAACGCCTTCGCGCAGGCTTATCAGGACCTGATCGGCACCAACGACGCGAACGCGCTCCTGGACATCCTCGCGCGCGAGCCCGTGGCGTCGGTCAAGTTCCACCGCCAATTCTGGGACAACGGCATCGCCACCGAAGACGCCGCCCTCCGCGGCGTCCTGAAAAACTCGGCCCTCTTCGACCGCGTGTGGGATTACCTCCTGGGCGACCGCACGACGGGCCGCGAGCAGGCCGTGGAGGCGATCGCGAAACTGGTGAAGGAAGACGAGGCCGCGGCCTACGCCGCGTATCAAAAGCGCCTGAAAGACCACGGCGACAAGCCGAATCCCCCGGTCTGGAATCCGGTGCGCGACAACGCCAAGGCGCAGTTGATCACCTTCTTCCGCGTCTTCCGCACCAACATGGTGCAGAACGGCTCCGTCGACGCCGAGTGGGCCTACGTGTTGGTCGGTCGTTCCATCACGCGCATGCCCCGTCAATTCCTGGATCGTTTCAAGGCCACGGGCGAGTTCCCGACCGTTCAGGACGTCATCGGAACGATCGAAGGCGACGCGGTTCAATACCTCACCCAGTTGATGGGGAGGGCGCTGGCCGTCGAGGCCCGGCGGGCCGACGCCTACGAGCTGAAGGCCTTCGATCAAGTCCCGGGCGTTCAGGTTCATACGGAATCGCGGGGCGAAGACGGAAGCGATACGATTCGCGTGCGTCCCACGGCCGGCGTCGATCAAAAAGAGTTCGCCAAGGCCGCTCTGGCCCAGGGTTTCGGCGCCGTCGCGCGCGTCATGCGCCAGGGCGACGTCTTCAACCGTTTCTTCACGCCCGCTCCGGGACGCGAATTCTATTTCGACCGCGTCCCCGCCGCCGAAGGCGAGCGGGGTCCCCGCGTCGCCGGCGTGCGCGTCACCCAGGACGGCCGCGAGATCGCGCGCGTGACGATGCCTTCGGAGACGGAAGTCGTGATGTCCTACGACGTCCCGCGCGACGCCTACGGAAAGCTCGAGCCGAGGAGGCTGTCCTACAGCTACGCCCTGACCGAGCCGTTCCCCGGCGTGCAGGAATGGAAGCTCGACCGCGAGCGCGTTCAACGCGAATCCACCGCCATCTTCGGCGAGCTTTTGACCGGCGGCCCTCTCGATTACGAGGGCAAGGGCGTCCGCGACGTTTATAGCGACCGCCGCGAGCTGCCCCGCGAGCGCAACGCGGAATACGCGCGCATCGTCGGCGAGGGCTACGAAGTCTTCCAGCGCGACGGCGTGACCCACCCCGGACTCGTCGGCGTGGAGAGCCTCCGCGGCGCGGTTTTGGCCACCAATCATCCGGATTTCGTGACCGATCGCTTCCAGCTCCTGCACGGTCATTTTTTCCAGACCTTCGGAGCCGGCATCGCCGCCGCGGGGTCCATCGAGGTCGCTTCGCGCAATACGGAAGTCTCGGCCTTGGAAAAGGGCGGGTTCAAGCAGTCGGCGTCGATCGTCTCGCGCGATGCGGAAGGCCGCGCGGTCAGCCAGGTCGACACGGGCTTCATCAACCTCGATCCGAAAAGCCGTTTCGCTCCGATGAACGAGCCGGCCGCCGCCGAGATTCCGTCGCCGCTCACGGCCCCGAATTTCAGCGGTTTCGCCGCGTATCCGATCTGGCAGGCCTTCACGAAGGTGACCCGCCAGGACATCATCGACTACACGGCCTTCGATCCGAACGCGATCCATCACAGCGATTTCGTGGCCCACATGGCGGGCTTGGACCAGGGCATCATCGCCCAGGGCATGCTGGTCCACGGCAAGATGGTCTCGCACCTGATCGGCGGATTCCTGAAGGGCGACCTCTCCCGCGCCGTGGGCGTGAAGACGCATTTCACGGGCAAGGTGCATCCGGACGAGGATCTCGATTTGGTTTTGAACCGCGCCGGCGTTCAGGGGGACTACGAAGTCCTCCGGTTCGACGCCGTCAACGCCGAGGGCAACGTCGTCGTCACGCAGGAATGGACCGTCAAACGTTCGCCTCAGGTCCTGGCCTTCCCGGGCCAGGGTTTCCAGAAGGCCGGCATGTGGGACGAGGTCCTGCGCCGCTACGCCGCCCCGCAAAACGCGGCGCCGGAGTTGAGCGCCGCCTACGCCCGCGCGGCCAAGGCCCAGAAGGATTTCCTCAAACAGGTGGATGAAACGAGTCTCAAGGAATGGGGCTTCCGCCTCTCCGACGTCGTCAAACACAACCCTAAGACTCTGAGCTTCACCGTCCGCGAAGCTTACGACGGGCAGGACTACCGCGGAACGCGCGTCGGGGAACGCGTCACCGTGAGAAACGCGCAAGGCGTCTTGAGCGAGACCGATTTCGCCCAGCCGGCCTTGTACGTTTCCTACGTCCTCGATTTGATCGGCATGCGCGAGCTAGGGCTCATCGACCCTAACGCCGACGTCGTATACAACTCCCTCGGCAAGATCGCGGGCCTGGTGGCCGTCGGGGCCATCGACGCGGTCACGGGCCTCAAGATCGCCCGCGTCCGCGGTGCGTGTATGGGGGAAGTCAAGGGAGCCTTCGGCGTGGCGAGCTTGAAGAACGCCGGGGGTCTCTGGGCCCTAGTCTCGCGCGAGGCCGACAAGATCCGGTCCGAGTTGGGCCCGGACTACGATGTCTACGCGACGAACCAAAACTCCACGCAGCAGGTGGGCTTCGCCGGAACCGAGAGGGGCGTGAAGGAGCTGATCGCGCGTCTAGAGAACGGCGGGACCGACGGCATCAAGGTCCAGCGCCTGGATAAGATCATCAATCCCTTCCACACGCCGCTCTACGGCGAGGCGGGCGACCGCTTCCAGCGTTTCTTGGCGGGAATTCCGATGGAGACGTCGGGGTTGAACCGCCTGATCTTGAATTCGACCGGCCGGCGCTTCGATGCGTCCCGGGGCGACATCCGCGCCTCGCTCGCCGACCACATCCGCATGCCGATCCGCGTCGCGGACGGTTTCGAAGCGGCCGTCACGGCCAACCCGACGGCGGACGTCTTGGAGCTCGGACACGTGTCCGAGCTGCCGAAACGTTTGGCCGAGACTGTGGTCGACCGGAAGTTGGCGTGGAAGGGCCGGGGACGCTCGGCCCAGGAGCATTTCGGGGCGATCACCTATGCGACCCCCGACGATCGCATCGAAGTAAAGACCCGCGCCGCAAAGATCGTGCGCCTTGTCCCCAAAGCGGCGCCGGCCGCGAGCCCGGCCGTCGCCGGCGTTTCCGCTCCTTCGGCCGCCGCCTCGCCTGCGGTCGCCGCTTCCGCCGGATTCGCTCCGGCCGGAGCGGGCGTCGCCGGAAAGTATCTCGAGCCGCCGGTCGCCGGTTCTCCGGAGCACAAAACACTTTCTCAAGACGTCCGCGCCATCACGGGCGCCTTGCTCGCGCGCGAAACGGGCATCTACACGGGACTCCGCGGCGGATCGATCGCCCCCGACGACGCCGACCATGTCGGCCGCGCCGTCGCGGCCTTGGCGGCCCTGGGCCCCGGCGCGATCGAAGGCATCGAAGCGGAGCTCAAGTTCCGCCAGGAGGCCTCGACCCGGTTCAGCGGAAACGACAAAAAGGTCCAGGAATTCTTGATCAACTCCCTGGAAGGATCGCTGCCTCTCCTGCGCGACGCGCGCAAACGCCTGAAGGAAAGCCAAGGCGGCGGCAAGGGCGTCGACGTCGACTCGCCCGAATTCCAAACGGGCGTGACCAAGGTGGTCGCCAAAGCGGCGGGTGACCTGGGTCTTGTCCGCGTCTCGCGCGATCAGTTGACGGACCGCACGAGTTACGTCGCCGAAATCGGAGCCGACGGCACGCTCTACAAGCCGGGCGGCAAGGAACCGGTTCAGACGAAGTCCCGTCTGGATCAGGTGGTTGCGAACACGACCAGCCGGTTCGTGAAGATGATGACCTCGGATTACAAGGGCATCCGCTTCCACATGGACAAGATCGAGCACAACGGCGCCGAGTCCAACGCGTGGAATTTCGCCGTGGAGCTGAGGGCCTTGGAGAAGCAGGGGACCTTGGGTTCGCTCAGCGAATCCGCTCTCGCCAGCACGCGTCGCCGTTTGGCCAACCAATTGGACGCCGACGGCATCGGCCGCGTTCGGGCGTTGGCCGAAACCGCGCGTGAACAGGGTTTCGCCGGTTCGGCGCGGATCTTGGACGGCTTGGCCGACGAGGCCCGCGAGAGCCTCCGCGTCGGCGGTTTGCCCCCTCTGCATTCCTTCGACATGACGATGTTCGAGCCGCTCTACGGAACCGAAGGCCGCGGCCGCGAAGTGACGCGCGGCATGGCTCCGGAGAAGGCGATCGCTTACTTGAAGGAAAACGGCCTCATCGATCCCGCGCTCGCCGATCGTATGGCGGATTACGTGGCGGGTAAGGCGTCGCTTAAAGGCGAGCGCGTTCTCGTGACGGCCAGCGGAACCATCTCCACGCCGCTCGTGGCCTTCCTGTTGGAACAGGGCGCGGAAGTCGTGTTGACCACCACGCGCGATCGCGGCTCCGTCAATCAGGAACTCCACGACCTCTTCCAGGATCACGCCGCCCGCGGCGCTCGCCTGGAGGTCAAGACCGGCTTCGGTTTCAATCCGACCAATTATACCAAATTAGTCGACGAGCTGACGTCCGACGGTTTCGCGCCGACCATCTTCTTGAACGGCGCCGGCGTGAGCGACTACGGTTTGTTCAACGACGTGAGCCAGGAAGATTGGCACGCCGTCTCCGAATCCCTGGTGCGCGCGCCCTTGTACATCCTGCGCCAGTTGGCGAAGTGGTTCCAACGGGAGCAGAACGGCGTGACCACCGCCTACCTGGAGCTCGCCAGCCCCGCGGCGCATCGTCCGTTGACGGGCAGCGGGTCTTATCGGGCCGCCAAGAACGCCCTCGATTCCCTCGGTTGGCTGGAACACTTGGTCAACACGGAAAACCTGCGGCACGCCGACGGCGCGCCTTTCTTCGTGGGCAAGCAGTTGGTCGTCGGATGGGTCAATCCGGGCGAAGAGGCCAGCGGCAAGCTTATGACGGAAATGCGGGACACGTCGCTCGGCGTCGAACGCGAGGCCAAACAGGAAACGGGCGTCTTGCTCCATACCTTCAACGGCGCCACGATGGCGACGGCCGCCATGGGCGTCCTCCATCCCGCCCACCGCGCGAAGGGAGAGCGCCTGAACGCCTTGGGCAACTTCGATCATCCGAAGCTCGAAGAGAACGGCCGCCTGGCCCGCATCATGGAAAAGGTCGGGAAGGCGGAAAAAGACAGGCACGACAAGGCCCGCGAGGCCAACGGCAAGCGCGCGCTGACGGCGGTCGAATCCCTCCGTCACATGGGCCGCACCGAAGAGGCCGAGGCCTTGGATCGGGAGCAGAAAGACATTCAGCGCCGCGCCGAGAGCCATCCCTTCCAGCATGGCCTGCTCTTCCGCGTGTGGGACACGTCCTTCTACGTTCAAGACTCCGCCCGCGGCGTCGATACCTTCGACGACAAGCGCCACGTGAAGGCCAAGCCCGACGACCTGGTCGCCGTCTCCGTCGCGGCCGTGGGGCCGTACGGCAAGACCGTCGTCGGCAACTACCGCAATCCGCTGGAGCGTTTCGGCGAGACCGGCGAGTGGGGCGGGGCGGATTGGACCGAGTTGGTCCGCTTCATGCCGGACATTCCCCAAGACTTGAAACCCGAAGACTACGCCAAGGGCGTCGCCCCCGACGGTAAACCCTGGCGCGAGAAGATCTTCTCGCAGGCGGGCCTGCGCCAATTGGATCACCTGGCGCGCCGCCGCCGCCTCGAGGCCACGAAGCTCGACGAGGACGCGATGGTCCCGCTCGCCGCCGGCAACCGCGAATTGATCCGCCGCCACCGCGACGCGGGCCACCAGGTCCACGTCGAGGAAGCCTTCAATTCCGACACGGGCGAGCGCGAAACCCGCGTTTACGCGCGCGTCCCGCAGGGCGAGGACGTGATGTCCTGGGTGGTCGATTCCCTGAACGTGACGACGCTGGCCGACCTTCCCGGAGGCACGGACAGCTTCTTCAAGGGCATCACCGGCATCTCCGCGAACGAATCGATCATCAAATCCTACGCGACCGTCCTGGCGCGCATCTCGGTTTCGCAGATGCTTCGGTTCATGGGCATGAACGCGACGGACATCCGCCGCGAGATCACGGCGGCGGCCATCGACGTCGTGGCCGGCATCGGCATGGTCGATTTCAACCCGACCGACGAGATGATCACCGCCGCCCGCGTCAGCGAAAAAACGGAAAAGGACGCGATCATCTACGCGATCCCGAACGCGGTCACCTCGCCCAAGACCAACCAGTTGGGCGCCGCCGGCACGAGCACCACGACCTCCGAGGCCTGCGCCACCGGACCCGGAGCGCTCAAACTGGCCGAGGACGCGTATTTCGCGTCGAAGGCGCATTTCCAGGAAACCCTGACGGCCTTCACGGCCGGCTTGGTCTCCGAAGACCGTCTCTATTTGGCCGGCGTGGAGATGTACCTGAAGGCCTACTTCCTCTGGTCCGTCGACCACGCGCAGACGCCCGCCAACGTCCAGTCCTTCGACGCCTTGGGCGATCGGGGCGCTATGGCGCGCGACGACTTCATGAAAAAACTGGGATTGCCTCCCTACCTGGGGCTCGCCTCGCACAACGAAGATCGCGACGGCTTCATCGCCGGCGTCATGATCGGCGCCATGGCCTTCTACCCGCGCCTGTTGGCGGATTTGACGGGAGCGCGCCCGGTGGCGCGCTTGATCGGCGTCACGGGCTCGACCGATTTCGATCCGAAGATCAGCGGCGGCAAAGCCGAGCGTTCCAACACCGCGCCCGGCGTCGAAGGCCAAGTGCTGGTCGTCACCCGCCTGATCGAACGGTTGGAGCGGGCCGGTTACGTGTTGGAAGACATCGTGGCCTGGTTCACGCACTCGACGGGCACGATGGGCGACGACAAGCAGTCCGAGGCCTTGAGGCTGGCCCTGGAATTGGCGAACGCCGCGGCGCCGGGAACGGCCATCGAGGTCTTTTTAAAGGCCATCTTCGGCCACGGCCTGGGCGCCACCATGTTCGAGCAGTGCCTGGCGCTCGCCTTCCTGCACGCCGGTTACACGCTGGGCCAACCGTCGCTCAGCCGCTTGATCGAGCCGACGGCCGAGAATCCCCACATGTTCCCGAGCCGCAGTCCCTTGAACGTCTACGGCGCCATCGGCCGCAGCCCGCGTCGCGGTGTGGCCGGTACGAACTTCGGTTTCCACGGCGAAAACCGCGCGTGGGCGATGTTCGCCGACACGAGCGGATACACTTCCGTCGAAAGCGCCGTGGCGGCGATGGAGAGAAAAGTCCGCACCGAGGCCCAGGCGGTCGCCGATTGGCACGCCAACCGCGGCGGCAAGCAGGACGACATCACCTCCTACAACACGGCGCACGCCCCTCTGGACTCTCATCGTCACGCCCAGTTCCTGGGCGCCCACGCACGGACCCTGGCGATGATGATGGTGGAAAGGGAAATGACGGGCCGCAGCTTCGACTTCGACAACAACCTCGAAAACGAGGTCCTGGCCTACGAGTCCTATCTGATCCAGTCCGGCGCCTTGCCGGGACGGTTGAGTCTGGCGCACGCGAAGGCCGCCAAGGCCGTCGGCGCCGACTTCCCGCCGCCGGATCAGCGAGTGACGGAGGCCCATCGCCGCGAGCGGACCGTGGAGGACGGCCGCGTTCGGAACGCCTACGCGTCGTATGGAGACGATTTTGCCGACGTCGCGGGCGTGGTGGGCGTCGATCAGGCCTTCGTGGCCGATTTCCTCAAAAAGTACGACCTCGTCATGGGGGCGATCAACCGCGGCGGCTCGCAGCCGCGCGATTGGACCTTCCTGGCCAAGGATTATCTGGTGCGGATCGGCAACCCCAAACTGGCGGCCCGCCTTCAAAGCGTGCTCGCGGATTTGAGCCGCAACTACGGAAACGATTCCGCCCTTGCGCAGGCCACGTCCCTTCTGGTGTACCAGCAGGCGTCGCGGAACCAGGCCGATCAGGTCGATTGGGCGAGGATCCGCCAGGTGTGGATCGCGCGGAGGCAGGAAGGCTCCGCCGGTTCGACGCATTAATCGAAACGAACGTTTAAGAGGAGACGCACATGATCTTCATGACCATTTCCCCGCTGTTCGGCGGTTCGCTGACGAACCAGACCGCCTATGACAACGCCCTCAATACGGTGCGCGGGATCATTTTCGAGGCGACGAGCAACGACAAGGCGCTGTCCGCTGCGGCCTCCGCGACCCTCGCCGAATTCGGCGATTCCGGAACGCTTCCGAATGTGATCAACGGACTCTGCAACGTCTCGGGATTTACGTTGGACGAGGTCAAGGCGCGCAAGGTCGAGACCCTCGGACAGGCCGCCCAGCTCATCATCGACCGGGGATAGTTCTACCTTTTCCTTCGGAGCACCGCGAAGCTCAACGTCATAGGCCCGTCCTCTTCCACGAGGACCTGGGCCTCAGCGGCGCCCAACCTCTCCAAGCCTTCTTTCATTCCCCCCGACACCGCCACCCCCGTCCATAAGCTCCGCAAGGGGATGTGGTCGAACTCGGAGTACATCGAAAATCCGTGGCGAGGCTCGGGGTGAAGGGGCCACAGGGCCTTGAACAAGGCCTCGCTGACCGCGTGGCGCGCGGCCATTTCCTGAGCGGTCGGCCGGCCGGCGTCCCGGAAAAGGGAGACGTAGAGATCGTCCGGATAATACATCTTCGGATTTCCCATGGGCCACCAGCCTTCTTCATGGCGCCACCAGCGGCGGTTGTCCGCAAGGTCGATGCCGATCCCGGCGACGTCGGAACGGTCGTGGAGACTGCGGAAGGTGAGGAGTCCCGCCGCGAGGAAGCCGTCGTCGGTGAAGGTCAGCCGGATGTCGCCGATGCCCTGGCTCAACTGAAGATCTTGAAGGCGTTGGGAGAGGCGGAAGCCCGCGAGTTGCGTTTTCGGGTCGGGAAAGATTTCGATCTCGAGAGGATCCCAGTCGCCGGTTTCCGCGGGCGGCCGGCCCGTTAAGAACGTCCAGAGCGAACGCTTGATCTCCATCCAGTTCGTCAATTTTCGATCGCGCTCCACGGGATCGGTGAGGGTGCGGAGGCGTTCGAGATAGGGGCCTTGCCGCTCGGCCTCCGTGAAGACGGGCTCGCCCAAGGCCCGCGTGTCGGCGGCGTAGAGCACGAAGCCCTTGAGTCCGCCTTCGCGCGCGCCGCGCTGGACGAAGCGGAGGCGGCCGGTGCTTTGATGGACCTCCAACGCTTCCTTCGGTCCCAAGACCCGGTCCCCGATGCGCTTGGCCAGGGACTGCCACCGTTGAAGCTCCATCCCGCCGCCGCCGAGTTTGAGGGGGGGCTGCTTGTTGTAGACGGTCAATTCGCGGGCCTTGGACAGGCGTTGGTCGCGCTTGGCGAACGTTTTCGGAAAGAGAAGGCGGCCGAGCCGCTTTCCGGCGTCCCACGAGACGCTCGCGACCAGGGCCTGGCCCGCCAAACCCAAACCTTCTCCGGCGAAACCCGAACCTCCGGCGATCGAAAGGCCCAGGAGAAAGGCTCCGAATTGAAGTCCGTGATGCAGGGCGAAGCGCAGGGCCTGTCCGGCGGGCGTGAGACGGTCCCTCTTTTGCGGATCGTTGAAATGTCCTTGGCGGAGGAGCCAGGTGACGGCGCTCTCCTCCATCCAACCCGCGCAATGCACCAGCCCCAAGGTCAGGGCGGCGGAGGCCGTCGCGGCGCCGATATCCGGGGACGCCGACGACGCATCGAAATCAATGGCCCGCAGCGCGGCCCGTTCGGCCAGGGAGGCGAGGGTCGCGATTCCGGTCTGGGCCGTCAGCCCCAACACGGTGGACCTGGCCAAAGAGGAGGGATCCGGCCGAAGGGCATTGAGATTTTGGCTCGCTTCCACCGCATGGGAGGCCAGGTTCGCCGTCCCGGCGCTTAAGATGTTGGTCAAGGCGGCGGGGAGGATCTGGGAGAACATCGGGCCCCTTTTCGTCAATTAGGACGGCCGGTTGCGGTTTATTAACGTGTTCCCTTATGTTCACGGAACGCACAACTTTTCCCTAAAAACGACGAAGACGAGGGCGGCTCATGATTCCGACGTTCTTAAACCAGGCGGTTTCGCGCATCGCGTCGTCGGGAGGCGCGCTCGGGGCCGCCGTCGACCTGGCGCGGCAAGTGGCCGCAACGCGCGATACCTCGGCCATCGCCGGCGCCGCCTGGGTCGCTTACAACGGCTTGAACGGGATCATCCGCGCGCCCGGAACCCCGCTCGAAAAAAGCTTCCCGCCGGTCAGCGAAGGCGTCCGTTTCGCCGACCGTCCCCGGCTCGCCAACGACGTCCTCTTCCGCGCCCTCGGCCGCGAACACGTCCTTTATAACTTGATCGGCCTGGCCCAGACTTTCCGAGCCATGGGCAGCGCCATGGGTCATTATGCCCATGAAGTCGGTTTCGAAACGTACGTGCGCACCTACATGGACACCTTAAGCAACGGCGACCGTTTGGCGATCTCCGAAGGACTGAAAGGCGCCCAGCACAACGTCTTGGAAAAAGTGGGGATCATCTACTCCGACTGGGTCATGAAGTACGCCGCCGCCAACGGCTGGAACGTCCGCTTCCGCGGCGTGGAGAAGATTCCGCCGGCGGGGGAAAGGGTCGTCTACGCCATCGCTCCGCACAGCTCCATCTACCCGGACTTCTTCTTCACCTACGCCGATCACCGCATGGTGCCCGTGGCGGATCTCTTCAACTTCCGGGACAACCCGGGCGCGCGCAAGTTCGGCATGTCCCTGATCGTCGACCTGATCCGCCTGCCTTTGATCGACCGCCGCGATCCGCGGAACGCGGTGAAGTGCATGAAGCAGATCCGGGACGCCGCCATCGAGCACGGTTACCGTCCCGGCTGGTTCATCAACGGCGGTCGCGTCCCGCCGGCTTACAACGACGACGGAACGCTCGCCCGGCCCGGCTACTATTCCAACGTCATCGACGTCGAAAAACCCCGGGTCTACATCCAGGCCACCGGGGCCGTCGCCAACGCCATCGACATCTCCGCCAAGACGGGAGATCCCGTGAAGGTCGTCGTCCTGACCATCAGCGGCGCGGAGTGCATGCGTAAGATCGCCGGCGATTTCCCCTTCATCCAGCCCAACACCGTCGGCGGCGACATCGTCTACGAAGTCGTCGACTCGTTCACGGTGACGGGCGCCGACAAGTCGAGGCGGAGCGAGTTGGGCGCCGTGGTGGACCGCATCGCCCGCGAGAACCTGGCCATCGACCTCTATCTCCGCGAAGTCGTCCAGCAGTGGGGCCTCAAGCGCGGCGACGTGGAGGCCGGCCGCCTCTTCGACAACCGGGCGACGGAGGACGTCGCCTATCGCATCCTAGCCGACCGGATCCGGTCGATCCGGCCCTCCAACCATGCGCGAACCCGCTACATCCACCGGCTCCTGGATCTCGTGACCGCCGAAACCGCGCCGGACCGGCCTTCCATCGATGCCTTCCTCCAAGAAGTCTCCCAAGCCGTCTTGGACGCCCAAAAAGAGGACCGGCCTCCGAAAAAAGCCCGATAACCCGCATAAGCTATTGAAATTATTTGAATAATAATTTATCCGGGAAAGCAACTGACGGCGATTTTTGCCGATAATCACAACGTGGGAATCGATCCTGTCTCCTTAAATACGGCCGGCGGCCTCCAAACCACCCTCCTGCGTCCCGTGCGCTGGACGGGCGGCGACCATGTTCCCGTCTACCGCAAGCATTTCGGGGAACCGATTCCCGACGTCGCCAACATCCGCAACAACCCGCTCATGCTGGATCTCTTCAGCCGTTTGGGCATGCTCGCCCGCTTGCAATCCAAGCTGAACACACTCTCCCGTAAGAAGGGCCGGATCATCCCTGCCAAGAAGACCATTGCCTGCGCGCTCCGCGCCTGTGAGGAAACGGACAACCAGGACATCGTTTTCGCCGGCGTGGAATTCTTGGGCCACTACCACACGGAGGAAGAGACGATCGCCGGCGTCCTCGCGCACGAATGGGGGCACCTGCTCTCCGACTGGACGGAAGGTTTGGATCCCGACCGGATGAGCTGGGAGCAGATCCACGAGCTGCGCAAGGAAGAGGAGGCCGCCGCCGACGGCTTCGCCGGAAAGATGCTCTATCAGATGGGTTACTCGCCGGACGGCATGGTCAAGTTTTTGAGCAAGATCCAGAAGAAGGAATGCGCGAAGTACCATTCCACCGCCACGCGCGAAGCCATCATCCGCACCGCCTTCGGAAAGGCCAAGCGCATTCAGCATCAGGCCCAGGCGATTTCCGCGGCCATCCGTCCGGTCTTCTCCAATCCGTTCACGCAGAAATTGATTGCGGTGGCTTAAACCCGCGGCGTATGCGGTGCGCATGAAGCGCGCCGTCCGTCTTATCCTCTTTCTGACTCTTTCGATTTTCGCCTGCCGGCCGGCCCTCAAATCCGTTTTCCATCCGACCATCCCCATCGATCCCTCGACCGTAGGCTTGATCACCGGCGTCGTCCGCTTCGAAGGAACGCCGCCGTCGCCCACGAAAATCCCCGTCGCCGGTTTTCCCGATTGCGCCAACCCGCGCGGCGAAGACGACGACGTTCGCATTCAAGGGGGCCTCGTCGAAAACGCCTTCGTCTTCATTCGGAACGGGTTGGACGATTACGTCTTTCCTCCGGCGGAAGGGGAGGTGGTCCTCGACCAGAAGGGCTGTCTCTACGCGCCGCGCGTCGTCGGACTCCGCGTCGGCCAGACGCTGGTCGTCAAGAACGGCGATCCGACGCCGCACAACGTCCACGCGCTCCCGAAATTCTCGGAATCCTTCAACGTGGCGATGGGCGGTAACGCCGCCGACATCCGGAAGACGTTCGACGAGCCGGAGGTGATGGTGCCGGTGCGCTGCGACATCCATCCCTGGATGCGGGCCTATGTGGGCGTCTTGAGGCACCCCGTGTTCGCGGTGACGGGACCGGACGGGGCCTTTGTCCTGAAGGGCATCCCGCCGGGCCATTACACCCTCGAGGCGTGGCACGAGAGGCTGGGGACACGAAGCCTTCCCGTCACCGTGGAAAGCGGCCAAACCGTGTCGAAAATGCTTAATTTTTAACGGTGAAGAAAGAGTGCAACTTTTCCCGGCCGGAATGGATAATCCCCTTATGGGCGGACCCAATCCGACGACGAAGACGGCCCTGGAGAGCCGATGGGTTTTGGACGGCGGCGTCGCTTTAGGCGAGGCGGGCAAGGACAACGTCGGACCGGGCGTGGAGATCGAATTCCGACGCCGCATCGTTTTTCATCCCCATGAGCTCAAACTGGGCCAGCTGAATACGAACAACCACTGGAGCCTGGATCTGGGCCTCGGCGCCGGCGCCGCCGGTTGGGCGGGCAAGCGGCCCGCGACGTTGATGGGCGTGGGGCGTTTCGGCATCAACTACAACCTGCTCAACATCGTCGGCATCGGGCCCACGTTTCGCGCGGGGTACGCCAGCACCTCGGACGGAACGAACAAGGACGGCGGTTTGTTATGGAGCGCGGCCCTTCGCTTCGGCGGCGTCATCAACCATCTAAGCGTATCCAGCGAAGTCGGAATTCTCTCGCTTCCGTCGCCCACCGGCGACGGGAGCGAAAGAAGCGCCTACGGCATGGCCTTGATGGGTTATCTTTTCTAGAGCAAAGCATTGGTGAGTTGAGAAAGCTCGCACTTAACTTCCCCGACGGCACTTTCAAGATTTTCTATTCCCGTATTGCAGTTAGCGGCCGGCGGAACCGGCGGATCAAAGTTGAAAAAAATGCTGAATTCGCGGAGGTATCTTATCGTTTTCGCGTTTGCTTTAAGGCACGCCACCCTTTCGTCCACGTCGGATTTTGTGCAACAAAACGCATCGGGAACAAGGTGGAGAAGATGGTCATAGACAACCCTGTCCTCCTGAGAAAGCCCGACTTTTGCCACGCACATGGCGGGGGATAAAGCGGATGGGGTGTTTTGAGCCGGCAGAGAAGCCGAGTCCCTGGGAGTCGGGTCCGTCTTTGCGCTCGCGGAGAACGCGTAAAAGGAAGTCACCATCAAAAGAGACGAGAGGAAACGCTTCATAGGAAATCCTCCGATGTTCATGAGGTTACACTCAATGGCGTCATTGAGGAATAAAAAACGCCGCCCGGTTGCCCGAGCGGCGTTCAAACTGTTGACAGACCGATTTTGGACAATTCGACTTTAAAACCCCTTCACCTTCCCGGCCTTCGAGTACAGATGCTTCGTTCCGAACCACGCAAAGCCGACCGCGATCGGGAAGATCCACCACTGCGTGGCCATCCAGGTCGAGTGCATGTTGAGCATCGCCAACACCAGCGGGACGGACATGTAGGTGTTGTGCTTCGAGCGCGTCCCGGCGACGGCGACCAAGGCGGCGTCGGGAGGCGTGCCTCCTTTAACCGCCGCGATGATCTTCTGTTGATTCGGCCAGATGCGGAACCAGACGTTGAAGGCCATGATGGTCCCGAAGACGCCGCCGATGTGGATGGCGTAGCCGCGGAAACCATATCCGAGATAACGGATCATGACCCAGATCAGACCGGCGACGATGGCGACGCCCAGGACCGCCAACACTTCGTTCTTCTTAATCGACTTGGCCAACACATCGTAGAGGAAGGGCGAGATGAGCGCGAGACCGACGCCCGCGTAACCGATGGGCGAGGAAGACCCGCTCTCGAAGGCCGCTCCGCCGTGATAGAACACGAGCAGAAGCAGCAGAACGCCGGTCACCCATGTCCAAGCCGCTCCCCAACGGAACCAGAAGAGGGCGCGGGGCATGAGCTCCGGCACCACCTTTTTCTTGGTCTCGCCGTCCATGGTGGCGGCGAAGGGGCCGTTCACCCAATTGAAGAAATAGAGAAGACCGATCCAGAGAATGCCGGCCACGACATGAATCCACCGGAAGATCGACTGCGTGATGTCGGTCGCTTGTGCTGCGTCCATAGAACCCTCCTAACGCGTTGAAAGTAGAAATAATTACGGAGAGTTGCCTTCTACCACGACAGGGAGGCCGTGGCGCAAGATTTTTTATACGTACTTCTCGAAGTGAACCTGCTTCTTGTCGAAGCCGATTTCCTCGGCGGCCTTTTGGACCGCTTCGATCATGGGGACCAGGCCGCAGACGTAGATCTGCTTGCCGGCGGGATCGATCACGTACTTTTTCAATTTTTCCTGAACGTAGCCGACCTCGCCCTTCCATGCCTTCGGGCGGGAGATGGTGGGGATGAATTTGAAGTTGGAATGTTTCTTCTCGAGCTCCCGGAACTCGTCGCTGTAGAGCACTTCGTTTTCGTACCGGACGCCGAAGATCAGCAGGATCGGCTTTTGGAATCCGTCGCGCAGCAAGACGCGAAGCATGCTGCGCAAGGGCGCGAGGCCGGTGCCCGTGGCGACGAAGACGAGGTCGTTCTCGACCGGCTCCTTCAGGACGAAACCGCCGTAGGGGATCGTGACGGTGATTGGATCGCCTTCCTTCAGCGTCCAGAACCAGTTGGTGGCGAAACCGCCCTCGACCAGCTTGATGCAGAGGTCGAGATAGCCCGTCTCGAACGGGGAGGAGCAGATGGAATAGGCCTTTTTAAGGGGCTTCTCGCCGTTCTTGGGCACGTGCACCATGCAGAACTGCCCGGCCTTGAACGGGATCCATTTGCCCTCCGGAAAACGCAGCCGGAACGTGCGCACGGTGGGTGTGAGATCGAAGATTTTTTCCAGTTTCGTTGTGACCGGTTCCAACGGCATAGTGGGCCTGTCTAATGAGTAGGGTACAAAAAATCAAAGAAAAAGCCCATGAACTGGGCTTCGAACTCTTCGGCGCCGCTCCGGCCGCGCCGGTCCCGGACTACGATTTTTTCCGGTGGTGGCTGGACCGAGGTTACGGCGCCACGATGACCTACTTGAACCGCCAGGCCGAACGCCGCGGCGATCCGGAAAAGATCCTTCCGGGGGTCAAATCTCTCCTTTGCGTGGGACTGAATTACTTTACGGGCGCTCCGGGCGATCGCATCGCGCGTTACGCCCACGGCGAAGATTACCATCGGGTCATCGGTGAGAGATTAAAGGCGTTGGAAGATTTCATCGTTTCGACGGTCGATCGAGAAGCGAGAACGAAGTCGTACGTCGACACGGGGCCCGTCTTGGAGAGGAGTTACGCCGCCCGGGCGGGTTTGGGTTGGATCGGCAAGAACACGATGCTGATCAACGACGGCCTCGGGTCCTATTTCTTTCTGGGAGAAATCCTGACGACGCTGGAGTTCGCGCCCGAAGACTACGGCGTTCCCGCCCTCGACCAATGCGGGACGTGCAGCAAGTGCCTGGACGCCTGCCCGACGGGAGCCTTTCCGGAAGCGGGGGTGCTCGACGCGAACAAGTGCGTGTCCTATTTGACCATCGAGTACAAAAAGGAATTTACGCGAGAGCAGGCGGCGATGGTCGCCGGCCATGTTTACGGATGCGACGTCTGTCAGGAGGTTTGTCCGTATAACGACAGGATCCCGGCCACGCCGGCGCGCGAATTCCAACCCCGCGCGGCGGTGCTCGAGTTCCTCGACGCGAAGGGAAGGGCGGAGAAAACGTGGTTTTCCCGCCTGATCGAAGGCAGCGCCATGGAGCGCATCTCCCTCAAGCAATGGATGCGCAACGGAGGAAGATCATGAAACGCAAGGCGGCCGCTTTTGTCCTTTTGTCTTTTGTCTTAGTCGGCGCCGGCCCGTCGGCGCCGGATGTCCCTTTGTTCGAGGGCCTCGGCGCCCACCAACGCCAGGTGACGACGTCCTCCGACGAGGCCCAGCGCTATTTCGACCAGGGGTTGAACTTCCTCTACGCCTTCAATCACGACGAGGCGATCCGCTCTTTCCAAAAGGCCGCCGAGCTCGATCCCTCCTGCGCCATGGCCTGGTGGGGCGTGGCCGCCGCCAACGGGCCGCACATCAATTATCCCGTCGTCCCGCCGGATCGCGCGAAGGCGGCTTGGGCGGCGCTGACAAAGGCTAAGGTCGCGACGAATGCATCTCCCGTGGAGCGAGCTCTCATCGAAGCGCTCGCAACCCGATACGCCGACCCTCAGCCGGAGGACCGCACGCCGCTCGATCGCGCCTATGCCGACGCCATGAGGAAGGTGAGGGCGGCGTATCCGAAGGACGCCGACGTCGGAGCCCTCTTCGCGGAATCGCTGATGGATTTGAGCCCCTGGAATTTCTACGCGCCGGACGGAACGCCGCTTCCGGGGACCCCGGAGATCTTAAACACGCTCGAAGACGTCTTGAAGCAAAACCCGAAGCATCCACTGGCGCTCCATCTCACCATCCACGCCTTCGAGCTATCGCCGCATCCGGAAAAAGCCGCCGCCGCGGCCGAACGACTGCGGGATCTCACGCCGGGCCTGGGCCATCTCGTCCACATGCCCTCACACATCGACGTCCGTCTGGGCCGCTGGGAGAAGGCGATTGCGACCAATGCGAAAGCGGAGGAAGCGGATAGGCGCTACCGCGAACAAGCGACGGAGCCGGATTTCTACCGTTTCTACATGGCCCACAACCACCACATGCGCGCCTTCGCCTCGATGATGATCGGGCGGAGCGCCGAGGCGGTGGAGGCCATGGACCGGATGACCGCCGAGATTCCGGAGGATTGGGGAAAAAAGAACGCCGGCGTGATTGACGGGTTTTTGAGCATGCCTCTGGAGGCGCGCTTGAGGTTCGGGATGTGGGACGAGATCTTGAAGTTCCCGACTCCCGATCCGGTCTTTCCCATCGCCCGGGCGATGCGCCACTACGCCCGGGGCGTGGCCTTCGCGGCCGCGGGCCGCGTTGCCGACGCCCGAGCGTCGGAGTGCGCGTTCTTGGTCGGCCGGTGGTTCGTCAAAAAGGACGCCACCTTCGGCAACAATCTGGGACCGGACGTCCTGCGCGTGGCCTTGGGCGTGCTCCGCGGGGAGATCCTCTACCGCGAAGGAAGGAAGCAAGACGGCATCGACGTCCTGACCCAAGCCGTCGCCTTGGAAGACGGCCTGCGCTACGACGAACCCCCCGATTGGATCCATCCGGTCCGCCACGCCCTCGGGGCCGCCCTCCTTCAAGAAGGACGGCACGCGGAGGCGGAAAAGGTCTTTCGGGAGGATTTAAAAAAATTGCCCGGCAACGGCTGGTCGCTTTTCGGCCTGAGCCGGAGCCTGAAAGGGCAGGGACGCGACGCCGATGCGGCGGCGGCCGAAACCCGGTTTAAGAAGGCTTGGTCGACGTCGGACTATCCCCTCAAATCCCCCTGCGCCTGCCAGCCCGGAATCTGATTTTCCCAGAAACCTTTTTGCCCATTCGCCGAACGCTGCGTCATATGACGATCACCAATCTCTCCCTCCTCGTGTCCCAGGCCGCCATCACCGTCCGCGACGTCCAGCACTTGGGCGGCCTCCTTTCCAATTTGCGGAATCCGGAAGCCCCGGCCCGGTCGCCCTTGAGCATGGTCCGCGCGGACCAGCGCCTGGGACAGATTTGCGGGCGGATGATGAACGTCGGATTGGTCGATCACGCCATGATGTTCGAGACCTGCGATTCGCCGGAGCTGGCGGACTTAGCCCTGACCGCCACCTTAGGACTCTTTGCCTCGCTTCCGGGAGGCGTCGGCGCCGCGGCGGTGGAGGCCCTCACGCGGGGCGGATTGGCCGCTCGTGGGCCCGAGGTTTCGAACGGCAAGTCTCCCGCGAACGTTTGCATGAGTCTGGAGATGATTCGGATGATGCTGCCCGCTCCGGAGGCGGCCGCCTCCGCGGCCGAAGCCGTCCGCAAGGGCGGCGCGAGCAAACGGCCCGTCTTTTCGGTCGCCCCTCCGGGCGCCGGGTTCGGCGACTGGTTCGGCAAGCAGATGTTTTCGGCCGACGCCAAAGACGCCGTGAAGCACCCGGCCAAGGCCTTGGAGGAGTGGGGCCGTTACGTCGACGTTCTCGCTCAGCACGCCGAGGTCTTCGTCATCCCTTATTCCTGCAACCGCGACAGCACGCTCTGGCGCATCGTTTACACCGCCAACGGACCCCAGTTCTTGGAGATCGGCGGCGAGCTGTACGCCTCTCTCCCGAACTTAAGCCACTTGGGCCGGCAGGGCGAACACCGCTGGTTCCAAGACTACGCGCTGCAATTGGGCGTTCCTCCCGATCACGTTTTGCAGCCCCTGGAATTCCAGGAAGGACAGGCCGATTTCGCGAGGCCGATTTCCCGCAAGGGAAAGAAGCCGCTCTTGTTTCTCGGCTACGGCATCCGTACGCCGACCGTCCAGCCCTACGAGGAGATGAGAAAGGCGGCGATCGGCAAGGGCGCGAAGGCGCGGACCGTCGACCTCCTGGCGAATTACGAGACCGAATACGTCCGCATGAACGCTATTTCCTACGCCTTCCACCAGGACACCTGGCTGAACGTGATCTGCAACCGTGCCGGCAAGATTTTCGCGATGTACGCGCCGTCGTGGATCCATCCGGACGACCGCGCGCGTTTCGCGGCCCGGCTGAAGGCCGAAAAGATTCCGGCCATCCTCTTAAGCGAGGTCGACGCCATGTCCTACGCCGCCAACGCCAACGAAGTGAACGGCACGATCTTCCTCGTCCGCGGCGGGCCATACGAAGTGTCGGGGGAACTGAAGCGGACGTTGAAAAAATCGGGGTTCTCGGTATTGGAGCTCGAGTTCGACGAGCTCTACGGCAAGGCCGGCGGCGGGACGCGCTGCATGGTCAACGAGATCCGGGACATCGATCGCGAACGCCACCGCGAATTCTTCGCCCGCATGGAATTTTTCCGCTACGTCCCCGGGTCGTGGAAGAACATCCGCGGCGCCTATCCCGAGAACTACGAACCCCAAAAGGCCGCCGTCCGGCGGAATTTCGTTCGCTGATTTCCGTCTCCCGCTCGACAGAGACCGTCGTTTGGATTATCCAGAGGAGATGAAACGAAAAACAACCGCGCTGCTCTTGACCGCCCTCGTTTTGACCGCCTCGCCCGTCTTCGCCCACGAAGCCAAGGACCTGGCCGGCCAGTACGAGCTGACCGGCGTGATGGAGATGGCGGGCCTGCTGGCGCTGAGGGCCGATCAAAAATACCAGGCCGGTTTCTCCTACGGCGCCGCCGACTGGGTGGAGGAGGGGACGTGGAAGCCGGACGGAGACGGAGTGATTCTGCTGGGCTCCCGTTTCAAGACGAAGAATGCGAAGATTCCTCTCTTCCTGCCGGCGAACACGCACCTCTCTTATAAGGACGGCAAGCTCACGGCCGTCGGTCCCGGCGGAAAGGTCGCCTTCGTCGATCCCAACAAGACGCCGTCGAACCGCAAGAAAACCGGAGAAGCCGGCGAGGGCCGGATGCTGGTGAAGGGCAAGGTCGTGAAGATCGACGCCGATACGATGGTGGTGAAGATCAAGGGCGAGTGTGTGGACTTCGCCGTCGCCGCCCTGTCTCCGGAGGTGCGCAAGGCCGCCAAGAAAGGCGCTACGCTGGATACGGAGATTCCCTATTCCGCCATCATCGGCGGCGAGAGTTGCCCCGTCGAATGAGGCCCTTCCTGCGCCGCCTTTTTCCCGCCGTCTTTCTTTTGTCGACGGCCCTTTCTCCCGTCTCCGCCTTCGCCAAAACCCCCTTGCTCTTGATTACCGACCCCGCCGCCTTGCGGGGTTTGGAGGCCGGGGGGCTCGAACTTTCGCAGGTGATCGGCGACCGGAGGTCCCCTCTCTACGCCTCCTTGGTGGAGGTCCTTCGAAAGGACCTGGCGGAGGTGGCCGCCAAGGACCCCAAGGCCGGCGTGGGCATGCGGTATGGTCACCGCCTTTTCGATCTCAAGTGGCTGTCGTCGCCGCAGGCGCGTTTCGAATTGGCCGGCGTCGCGAACCGGCTCGATCGTCAGCCCTTCCGCCCGGAGAACTGCGGCGAGATCCGGCTCATTTACCGATTGGCCTACGAAAAGAAATTAGGCGAGCGGATGCTGTACTCGCGCCTGCCCATGACGTTGAACGTCGTCTTCTGGGCGTTGAAGGAGAACGGCGATTGCCGTACCGTGGCCGCGCGCTGGATGCCCGAAAACTTCGGGGATCCGGGCGCGCTGGCGGCGAAACTTCTCTCGCAAGACGGACCCTTAAGCCCCGAGCGGATCTCGCTCACGCGCCTGAAATCCGTGGAGACGAATCTCCAAAGCGTCCGCTGGCCGGCGACGATCCGTCCGGATTTGGGCGGGCACGCCGAATATATCCTCAGAGTTTTTCACCGGGACCTGCAGGACGGCCGTTTGAAGCCGGCGCCGTTGGAAAATACGCCGGACGTGGCCCGGCTGTCCAAAGATCCGAAGCTGCTCGAGGCTCTCAAGCGATGGATCTCCGATCCGGCGCATTTCAAGAGCCTCGATGAAGGCGCGCCGATTCTTCCGGACGAATTCCTGGCGAGGATGGCCACGAGCGTCTCCCCGCACGGGTGGGCGCGGCGTGCGAACCGGCCGTTCAGCGCCTTGTTCCGGGAAAAAGACTTCGAGGCGATGGATTTTTCGCAAGGCAAACGCGTCCATTCCGCCAAGGGATTGCTGCGGCGTTTGGACGACGTCTCCTGCATGGGCTGCCACCAGGCGCGCAGCGTCGCCGGCTTTCACCTGTTGGGGGAAGATCCTCGGGGCACGATGGCCGGCAACCACATCGCCGCGCCGGCCTCTCCGCATCTTCAAGCCGATCTCGAACGCCGCACGGCCTCGCTGCACGAGATGGCGGATACCGGGAAGGCGATTGTCGACCGGCCTTTGTCGGAGCGGGCGGATCGGGGCGAGGGCGGCTGGGGCGCGCATTGCGGGTTGGGTGACCCGACCTTCGCAACGTGGACGTGCAACTCCGGTCTTCGCTGCGTCGGCGTGCATGGCGAAAGAGACGTCGGCGAATGTTTCAGCGAAGGAGTCGATTCGGTGGGCGAACCCTGCCAGCGCGGGACGTTCCGATCGAGCCTCGACGCGCATGGCGACGGAATCGCCGGAGCGAAGGCCAACGATTGCGCCTCCGGCGTGTGCGAGGCGGAGGGCGTGGGCTTTCCCGACGGGATGTGCGCGGTGGGTTGCGACGCGAATTTTCCGGGCGCGGTCTGCGGAGCCATCGCGATCCTCACCGATTTCAACGCCTGCCTCGCCCGCAACGATCCCTTCTCCGATTGTCTGGCGAAAAACGTCCGCCCCGCGGGATTGAAATCCTGCGACGCGGCGCACCCCTGTCGCGACGACTACCTGTGCACGCGCGGAGACGGTGGCAAAAACACCTGCATTCCGCCGTATTTTCTTTTTCAGATGAGGGTGGACGGTCATCCTTAAGGATGGACCAGATAGACGACGGACGTGCCTCCGGGCAGCGCCCCGTCGGCGCCGACGGTCAGGGTGCCGGAGAGTCCGTCGGGAGACGCTTGGCCCAGGAAGTCCACCTGGACGTCGGGAAATCCGGCGACGGTTCCGGAGCCTGTGCAGGTGAAGCTTCCGTCGTCTTCGATCGTCCCGGAGACGCCGACCCAGGGGGCTTCGCCGTTGATGAAGACGTCGTGTCCGTCGATCTCCATCTCGACGCTCGGCGGGAAGTCCCCGATGAACTCAGCATGCCCGCCGTCGTCGGATTCGACCTCGGTTGCGATGTCGAAGACGCCGCCCGAACCCAAGAGCCCCAGGACGTTCTCCACTTCGCCGCCGCAGATCTCCTCGAAGGCGGGTTCGCTGTTCAAGGCGGCGACGCCGGCGCCCAGGCCGGAGTCGTAGTCGACCAGGGTCAAGGGATCGGTGCCCGCCAGATCTTCCTTCTCTTCGAAGCGCGTGATGAGAACGACGCTTCCGTCGGTCTTTTCCTCGAACAGAAATTCCGTCTCCGGCGGCATGACGTCTTGGATCAGCGTGAGAACGTCTCCGGCCGTGAGCCCCGTCAGCGTCGGGAGGTCGACGGGGTTTCGATCGAACCTCGCCTGCAACCCCGGCTCGACGGAAAACGAAATCCCGGAAAGGGCGGAAATGTCTTGGAGCACGGCGGTCAAAGTGGCTTCCGCGGCGACGTCATAGGGTTGATCCGTCCAGGAACTCGTGCCGCCGCCGCAAGAGGTCGCCAGGGGCACCGGGAAAGCGAGGAGAAGGGTTAGGATAAATTTTTTCATTTCGTCCTCATTTCGTCGGCGGCCCCGGTTGAACCTGCGAGCCGTTCGCCGCGAACCGGTCCTTGTAGGCGTCGTAGTCGGCGGCCGTGATGTCGTTTTGGGCCGCGATCTTCCTCGCCGTTTTTTGATCGGCCATCTTAAGGAGCGTCTTCATGAGCCGGCGCCGGTTGATTTCGGCGGCGTCCGGGTTGTCGGAGTAAACGAAAAGAATCGTCATCACATGATAGGGGACGATGGCCGTGAAGTTTCCGCGGCCCATCAGGTTCTCGCGGGTGGGGCCGCCGTCGTAGCCGTATTCCTCCCCCAATCCCATGACGTGTCCCAGCTCATGGGCGACCGTGCGGTCCGTGTTTTCGATCCAAAGATTTTCCGTGTCCGCATTCTCGCGCGACGACGACGGCGCCTTGCCGGGATGGACGGGAAAGCGCTTCTTGTTCGGGTCGCGCTCGGCGTTGCAGTTGTCCAGAACCGTAAACTCGAACTCGAAGCGCACGTTCTTAAGCGGCGCGCCGCGGCGGAGACGGAAGCGGTTGGGGCAGGCGTTCCAGATGGCCGTGACCGCCGCATCCTGCGCGTCGGCGAAGGCCTGGACTTCTTCCTTGGTCAAGCCTTCCTTGGCCGGGGTCTCGGGATCGTCGGCGGGGTCGGCGCACAGCTCGATCTGGACGGTGACGACGGTCTCCGTCTCGTTCGAATCGTCCACCGTGACGCCGTCGAAGGCGCGGCCTTCGGTCGGAAGGAACAGAAGGGCGGCCAAGGCCGTGAGGGCCGCAAAAAACGGGGGACAGGTTTTCCGAAAAAGTTTACGCATGATTCGGATTTCTAACTCATCGGGAGGAATTTGTCATGATCTCACTCAAAGATCGGGTCGCGTTGATCACCGGGGCCGGCGGCGGCCTGGGCCGCAGCCACGCGCTTTATTTGGCGGGATTGGGCGCCAAAATCGTCGTGAATGACCCGGGAGGAGGCGTCGCCGGGTCTGGGGGAAACCGGGCGCCGGCCGACGAAACCGTCGCCCTCGTCCGCCAAGCGGGCGGCGAGGCGGTCGCCGATTATTCCGGCGTGGAGACGATGGAAGGCGCGTCGCGGATGACGGCGGCGGCCCTCGAGGCGTTCGGGCGCCTGGACATCGTCGTCAACAACGCGGGGATCTTGCGGGACGCTTCCTTCAAGAAACAGACGGACGACGATTGGCGGCGCGTCTTGGACGTGCACTTGACCGGCTCGCGGAACGTGGTGAAGGCGGCCTGGGATCATCTCTGCGGGCGCAAGTACGGGCGCATCGTTATGACCTCCAGCGCTTCGGGCCTTTACGGCAACTTCGGCCAAACCAACTACGGCGCGGCGAAGCTGGGCGCGATCGGTTTCCTGAACTCGCTGAAGGAAGAAGGAGAGAGGTACGGCATCAAGGTCAACGCCGTCGCCCCCATGGCGCGCAGCCGCATGACCGAATCGATCCTTCCTGCCGAATTATTGGGAAAACTCGATCCCCGTTTCGTCTCTCCGGTCGTCGCCTATCTCGCGAGCGAGGACTGCGCCGTGAACGGCCAGTGCTGGGCGGTGGGCGGCGGGTACGTGGCGCGCGTGGCGATCGTGGAGGCGAAAGGCTTGCGCTTGCCGGCGGACGAAAGCTTCGATGCCGAAACGGTGGCTGCGAACCTCGAGACCATCACGGATTTGGGAAAGGCCCGGCCGCTGGCCAATCTGATGGACGCTTCGGCCAAGATACTGCGCTAGCCGGCCATGATCCTCTCCGCCAACCGCCATAGCTGCAGCACGCCGCCGGGAAGGTAGGGGCCCAGGGGATTGATGTCGTCCACCGTGAACGCAAGGCGCGTCGCCATCCCGTCGTCGTGGGGCCGCAGGCGGTCGAAGGCGACCGCCACGCCGGGCCCGCCCGGGACCAGGGGTTGGGGTTCCATCGTCACCTGCTGCCGGTCACGTCCCCACAACTCGTCCATGTCGGTGTCGTCGGGCAAGCCGATATGGCGAAAGGCGCGGCTTAAGATGACGTCGAATTTCGCGTATTCGGAGACTCCCAAAAAATCCCCCAGCCCCAACGCCCAGGCGGTTTCCGAAAAGGAGATCGAGAAATGCGAGGACAGATACTGCGGGGCCGACGTATCCAACACGTGGCGGATGGAAAGGGCGACGCCGTGACGGTTTCTCCCGGTTTCGAAGGAGAGCTGGGAGGAGAAAGGCGGTCGATGGAAGGTGTGCCGGTGTTGCCCCACGGCCACGTCGAAAATCAGCTCTTCGTTCCGCGAGACTTCCGTCCGGGAGAGGCTTTCGAAAAAGGAGTAGGCGGTCCGGGACACCGGAGACGCATTCGCGGCGGAGGGTTTTTCCGAAACCAGACGCTGCGCGCCGGAATCGAAATAGCAAACCTGGTGCGCGAGACGGTTGCCTAGCTGAAATCCGTTTACGTAGCGCAAGGAAAAGTCATGGCTCCAGGGGATGGAAATCACGATTCTTCCCATCGGTCCGGAGGATCGAAAGTTGCGCGGGCCTCGCATGAGCACAGGCCGCGGGAAGGGCCATGCCGATCAAAATGGACGCGACGATCAGGTGAGGAGGATCCCGCGCAAGCACCGCCAAAGAAGCATGTAGGGGCCGACGAGGAGATAGGTCCAGACGAGGCTGGCGAGGAAGTAGCGCGAGAGCGGGACAGACGGATGAGGGGGGATCATCAATGTGATTTATTCGACGACCGTGAATTCGACGCGGCGGTTATTTTGCCTTCCTTCTTTCGTGGCGTTGGTGGCGACCGGCCGGCTGGAGCCGTATCCGACGACGAACAAGCGATCCGCGTCGATGCCTTGCGCGACGAGGCGGTCGCAAACGGCCTGGGCCCGTCTCACCGACAAATCGACGGCGTCGGACTTCGATTCGACGGAATCCGTGTGCCCTTCGACGCGTACCCTATGGATGGCCGGGTTCTCTTTGAGGATGCGGGCGAAGTTGGCGAGTTTTTCGTCGTCGCTGGTCTTCGGTTTTTCGGACCGCGTATCGAAGCCGATGGTGTCGAACCGGATGCTGAGCGCCCGGGCGGGCAGGGCGGCGAGGAGGGAAAAAGTCGTCAGAAGGGCAAGAATTGCAGGAGTTCGAAAACACATCTTCATATCGCGTGGATTTTAGCACGCCTCGGATGAGGACGAAACATACTTCAGAGCGCCGCCAGTTCCTTGCGGATCTTCGAATACAGTTCCTTCGTCCACACGGGCTCGGTCTCTACCTTCGGTTCCCGCTTTCGAAAATCCACCGGGCTTAAAATCACCTTCACGTTTTGGAGCTTCGCCAAGGCGGCCATGACGAAGAGATCCTCCGCGGCCTGGTCGCCCACGGCGAGGCAGCCGATCGAGGCGGCGCCGCCGTGGATGAAGATGTCGCCGCCCAAGTCCGTGCGGCCGTCCTCGACGGCGCGGGCCTTGTCGTCGGCGTTGGGATAGTTCACGCGCATGGAAACGTGAAAGAGACTGTCGGGGTTGAAGGCGTCGATGCGATAAATTCCCTCCGGCACCTGGCCGTCGCCTTGGCGGAGCTTCGGCCCCGATCCGCCGCTGGCGGCCAAGATAGGATAGGAACGGAGGAAGCGCATTCTTCCCTTTGACCCCGCCGCGTACACCTCCAGGATTTTTTCTTCTTTCAGCCCCACGAAGGTCAGCTTTCGAGGGGGATAGGCGATGCCGGCACCGAGGAAGTAGGGCATGAGGCGCTTGGAGACCGCAGGCCCGAATTCGCGGACGCGGCCTTCCACGGTGTGGGCGAAGGCCGTGTGGGGAAGCAGGAGAATGAAGGCGAGGAGGGCGGCCGCGCGGCGTCGCATCCCTCGAGATTGCCTGCAGCATCGCGGGGCGAATAGGGCGCTCCCTGTAAAAAGAAGGGCAGATTTTTTACGCAGTGTTTACGTTGGCCCCGCGGAGGCGTAAAACTAGGGCATGCTGATTCCGCGCGAGGAGCTCACCTTCGACTTTAAGGGGGCGACGTTCGACACGTCCAAGCAAACCGAGCGCAAACTCCTGGCCTGGGTCTTCGACCAATTCCTCTACGGCGAGGTGACCGGCATTCAATGCGGCTGGTGGCTGTACAAGGCGCCCCACCTCGACGCCGCCGTTTTTCTGGCGCGCCAGGCGGGCGAGGAATTTTCCCATGTCCGCCGGTTTCTGAAGATCATCTCCCTCCTGGGCGAAAAGCCGGGCAAGGCCCACCCCGCCGTGCGCTTCCTCTCCACCGGCATGATGGGCCACTCCTGGGGCGAGCACGTCGCCATCGAGATGGCGCTGGGCGAGGGGCTGGTGCTGGGCGTCTTCTACGCGATGATCGATACGATTCCGGACCCGGAGATCCGAAGAATCCTATCGACCTCCGTCGTGGAAGAAGAACGCCACGTCGTCTTCGGCGAAAAGGAGACGATGGCTTGGCTACAAAAGCATCCTTCGTCGCGTTCGCTTCTTTTGGGGCAGGCCTTGATCCAGGCGTTGGGGCTTCGCTTCGTCAAACGGTTCATCATGAAAAAGCTCGTCCGGGAGGTGGGGGCGGATCATCCGGTGATGAGCCGGTTCGACGCCTTCTATGAACATGCCTTGAGCAACTTCGAAACATGCATCCAGCGCCTGGGCCTGTCCCAGGTGCCGCCGAGCCGTTTAAGTTTCGTTACGAAGTTCTCCTTGATCGTTCTGCTCCCGTTCCGGGGCTTGTGGGCGCGGTTTCGTTACAAGACGCCCTTGCTCACGAAATCTTATTTGGAGGATCCGGCCTTATGCGAAAATCAAAACTCACGGCCGTCTTCGTCGTGACGGCCGCTCTGGCCGTCGGCGTCTTCTCGATGACAGTCCCGAGCCTTGCGAAAGACGACGCTCCGGCTTCCTGGTCCTTGATCTACGGCGACCAAAGCGGCAACGGCCTCTCCGTGTGGAAACGCGCCGGGGATTCCAAGGCCCTTTACGATTATTCCCCCATCCGCCCCGAGGAAAGTTCGAGCGGCCAGTACAGCGGAGGAGAGGCCAAGTCCGGCTCCTTGAGCGACAAGGACGCCGCCGAGTTATGGCGCCGTGTCCTACGCCTGGAAGCGGATAAATCCAACCGCAGCCAGGACCGCGCGATGGGCACCGGGGCCTTCAGCCTGAGGGACACGGACGGCTCGCGCGATTTTATCGTGCAGCAGGGCGCGACGCTGAAGTCGTTCGACGATTTCGCGGACAAACTCGTCGCCACCGCTACCAATGAGGATATTAAGGACGGCAAGCTCCCGGTCTATCCGATCGCCGTCAAAGATGCGGCCCACAGCGGTGCGACCTCGTTGCCGACGGGCAAGAATTTCACGCTGTCCCAATACACCGCCGACGCGCCGGTGGCGGGGGTGGCGCGTTTCTACGAAGCGCGCCTGAAGGGGAGCCGTCGGATCGACAACGCCAACGGCTCGGTGGTCTTCAAGTCGGACGCGGGGAACGTGACCCTGTTCAAGTCCGGCGAGGGGACGAAGATCATGATGACGCAGGGGCCGCAGTGATAATAGGAGAAAACATGTCTCTCACCATCTACCACAACCCCCGCTGCACCAAATCCCGCGAGACGTTGGAGTTGTTGAAAGGCAAAGGCCTCGAGCCGGACGTGATCGAATATTTGAAAACGCCGCCGACGGCCGCGGAGCTGGACGCCGTTCTGAAGAAGCTGGGTCTCGAACCCGACGCCATCGTCCGCACAAAAGAAGACGCATATGCAACCTCAGGACTGAAAAATCCCAATCTCTCCCGCGCCGAAAAAATAGCCATCCTCGTAAAATTTCCGATTCTCATCGAGCGCCCCATCGTCGTGAACGGCGGCAAAGCCGCTCTGGGACGGCCTCCGGAGAAGGTGTTGGAAATTATTTAAGAACGAATCCCCGTAAGTGCGTGTAATCACTTCGACGCGCTCCGTCATGTCTCGAAATAAACACCGAACCCTTCCGGACCATCTGCCGATAATTCTTGAAAGTCGGTCGTCTTCATGATGACCAATCAAGGTCCCCGGTACCGATCGAACTTTCAAGGAGGAAGCGATGCAAAAAAAGATCTTAAGCGCGCTGTTAGTGCTTTGCGGAGCGGCGATGTTCTCCTCGACGGCGGCGGCGAAGTCCGAGCCCGCGGCGATCAGCACCGAAATCAAATCCTACGACGATCAAATGATCCAGGCCGGCGAGATCGCCGAGCTCAACGCCCGCGCGAAGTCCCGCCGCCGTTGCTGGCGGGCCGTGAAGGACGCGATGATCGCGGCCCAGGTCTTGGACGACCGGCCGACGACGAAGTATGCGAAGCAGGCGGGCGAGGAACTGGAAGAAAAGTTCGGTTTCAAAAAGATCGATGTCGGCAATCCCTTCGAGGCCCCCATCGGTTCGGTCCTTGTCTACGGAGGCCGCGGCGCCGGACACATCGAGATCCGCACGGCGGACGGTTTCGTCAGCGACTTCGTATCCGACCACCCTTCGAACCGCCCCTTGATCGGCGTTTACGTCCGCATCTGATTCCCAGCTAATGGTTGACAATTCGCCAAGGGTCTTGTGCTGTCGGTCCCGATGACCGCAAAGCGCCGTTTTTTCCCCTTCGTCCTTCTGATCGCCCTCCTTTTTCCCGAGATTTCCCGCGGAGCGACGACCGGGCTTTCCGGTTACGACCTGCGGCTCTTCCGTCCTCCGACCGACGCGAGCGGATTTCTGAATCTTCACGGCTCCAAACCGTTGGGCCGGTGGAAATTCGCCGTGGGGACGATCTCCGACACGTCGCACGGGATGCTGACGGTCGCGAGCCCCGTGACGGGAAATCCCGTCGAGGTCATCGACGAATATTTCACCAATACGATCGTCGGAGCGTTCGGCCTCACCAATTTCCTTCATGCGGGCTTGAGCATTCCCATGACTTATTTCTTGCAGGGAAACCATGTTTCGAACGGCTCGGATTACGCGGTCGCCACCTTCGGCGACGTCGGTCTCGAGATAAAGGGCACTCTCTTGAAGGACAAAGGGCTCCGGCCCGGAATCGCGCTGGTCTCCATCACCACATTTCCCAGCGGCAGCACGGAGGACTTCACGGGTTCCTCGAACGTCACCGAAGAGGTGAAGCTGGTGGTCGATAAAAGAATTGGTCCCGTTTACCTGGCCCTCAACGGCGGCTACCGGATGCTCGAAAGAACGCAGGTGGCCGACTTGGACGTCAACGACATGCTGACCTACGGAGGCGGATTCTCCTGGGCCCTCCCCTTCGGCAGGTTGGAGCTGATGGCGGAGGTCGACGGCGCCATGGTGGCGGGGAACCGGCAGTCGAGGACCTCTCCGCTCGAATGGCTGGCCGGCATACGCCAAAAGGCCGTGGAAGGCTTGAGCATTGATTTCGCCGGAGGCACCGGCATCGGAGACGGCGTCGGGGGAGGCGATTTTCGGCTCGTTGCGGGCATTACTTTCCGAGCCGTGCCGCCGCAGAGCGGAGAGCCGGAAGGCAAACAGGACCTCCTCACCGAAACGATCACGTTCCGAAAAGACGGGAAGAAGATCGATGAAGCCTCGCGGCCGGCCATGGACCGCATCGAAGGGATGATGAGGAAGGAGGAGAAAAGCGAGGCCATCCTCCGCGGAGATCCCGCCCTGACCAAGCTCGTCGCGTACGACCTCCAAGACCGGGGCATCTCCCGAGGACGAACGACCGACTACGAGCCGAAAGAATCTCCGCCCAAGAAGGGCACGGTCGAAGTCCGCGTCATCCGGGCGCCCCGTTCTTATTAAGTTAAATCATCGCATCCATTTATACATCGTCGCCGGGCTGACGCCCAACGAGCGTGCGGCCTGGTAGGGGCTGCCGGAGGCGGTTTCCATCGCTTTCGAAAAAGCCGCCTTCTTGATCTCTTCCAGCGTGGCCGAAGCGGGGAACTCCCACGCCGCCTTCTCGAACTCGCCGATCCTGTCTTTAATCCGCCCTTCGCGCAAACGCTGATACACCGTCGATGCCGCGCACCCGAGCGCCCCTGCCGCCTTCTTGGCATCGAAGCCGGAGGCGAGGAGGGCCTTGGCGATAGCGAGGGTTTCGATCTCCTTCCACGTTGACCCCTCTCCACCCGCGGGAGAGGGGCGCGGCGTTTCGCGGGTGAAAACGGCGGGTGAGGGCGTCCGAAGCCGGCTTATCAAACTCTCCGGCAAATCCCTCAACTTCACCTCGCTCCCGCTCCGGAGCGCCGCGGCGACCCGCATCGCGCTCTCCAACTCCCGCACGTTGCCGGGCCACGGGTAGTCGATCAGGACTTTCATCAGATCGCGCCCGATCCCTATTTTATCTTTGATCTTTGATCCTTCGTCCTTGATCGCCTTTTTCAAGAATTCCTGCGCGAGCAGCACGACGTCCTCTTTCCGCTCGCGCAACGGCGGTAGCGCGATCTCGATCTCGCAGACGCGGTAATACAAATCCTGCCGGAACCGGCCGGCGGCGACCTCCTCGCGGACCGTTTTGTGCGTGGCGGAGACGAGGCGGAAGTCCACGGGGATCGGCTTCGTGTCGCCGACGCGGGTGATGACCTTTTCCTGCAGCGCGCGCAGGAGCTTGGCCTGAAGCGCGACATCCAGGTCGCCGATCTCGTCCAAGAACAACGTTCCGCCGCTTGCCTCTTCCATCAATCCCTTCTTGTCGCGCGCGGCGCCGGTGAAGGCCCCGGCCTTGTAGCCGAAGAGCTCGCTCTCGATTAAGTTGGCGGGGAGGGCGGCGCAATTGACCGCCACGAAGGGTTTTTGCGCCCTTCGGGAATTGGAATGCAGGGAGCGGGCGATCAGCTCCTTGCCGGTGCCCGATTCGCCCTGGATCAAGACGGCCAGGTCGGTATCGCTCACGCGTTCGGTCAAACGGAAGGTTTCCAGCATTTCCTTGTTTTGAGTGATCAGCTTCATCCCCGCGAAGCGTTGAGCGATGGTGGATTCGACGATCTCGTTCCGAATCCCCGCAAGTTCCTCCTGAGCGCGGGAAATTTCCTCGAGCAGCTCGCTGCGAGTCCGTTCCAGAGCGGCCATATCTTCCTCCTTTGCCGGACTTCCGACTTCCGCCTTTGGACCTTGGTCTTTGGTCTTTGGACTTTCGAGCCCCGCCGAAAGTTCCAAGCATCTCTTTTTCTGATCGTCGTCGGACGCCAGCGGCAACAAGTCCCCCAGCAGGTCCTGAAGCTTTTCGGAATCGCCGGCGTCGCGCTCGATCTCGCATTGGGTGAGAACCACCCAAAAGCGGAAAGAGGCGAGAGAGGGTTCATCGAAGGCGAGCTTGCGCGCGTCGCGCACGTAGCCGCGCGCCTCCTCGAACTTGCGTTGCCTCCGGAAAAGGTCGCCCAATTCCTGAAAGGCGCGCGCCTCCAAGTAGCGGGCGTGGACGTTCTTGACCGCAATCTGGCCCAGCAGCTTGAGAGACAGGTTTAAATTCTCGTGTGCCGCGTCGAACACCCCGCGCTCGGATTGGATGGAGCCGATGTTCTGCGCGAGCGTGGCGGCGGCCGGATAATCCTTGAGATAGCGAGCCAGCTCGAGGCCCTTCTCGTAGGAGTCCATGGCCTCGTCCCAACGCTTCTGGAGATGGAAGGTCTTTCCCAGGCCGTTGTAGGCGCGCAACAAGATCTCGAAGTTCCGCTCGAAGCGCGCGTCTTGGGCGCAACGCTCATAGAAGCCGACGGCCTTCTTTGGGTTGCCGGCCTGGGCCCAGGCCTCCGCCAGATTGTAGAGGCCCTTGATTCGGCTCGGGGCGTCTCCGATCTTCTCGTAAAACTTTTGGGCCGTCTCCAGGGCGGCGACCGCTTTCTTCGCGTCGCCCTTTAAAAGATAGGCGTAGCCCAGGTCGTTGTTCAAAACCCGGTTCCTGGCTCCGGGCTCCAGGCTTTGCCAGCGCTTCAGCTGTTCCTCGAAGAGGGCGACCGCTTCGTCGACCTTGCCCTCCTGGCACAACAGCCACGCGATAAAGTTCTGGATGTGGATCGAGAGGGCCTCGTCCTTGACAGTGCTTTCCTCGAGCAGGGCGAGCGCGCGCTCGAGGCGATTGCGGGCGTCGGGAAATTTCCCTTCGCGGATGAGGCGCCATCCCTCTTTTTCCAGGATGCGGGCGCGGAGGTGCAGGCGCGAGGGAAGGTCGTCGGGCGGGACGGCGCGGAGCAACTCCTCCAAATTCGTGTCGGCGGCGGGCTGAAGGGGAAGGGCGTCGATGAGGGCCCCCTCGCGGAAGATGGAGAAATTCCAGCGGCCCTGCTCGTCGACCAAACGGTTCTGCGCGGCCAGGGCCTCCAGCACCGAGACCATCAGGCCCAGGTTGCCGCGCGTCTTTTGCCAGAGACCGGCGACGAAGGCCTGCGGGATGTCGGCGAATCCGCTCATGCGGATCAAAAAGTCTTTCACTTCGCTTTCGGCGAGGGGCGGGACGAGGACGACGAGGGGTTCGATCCCCCCCGCCTGGAACGCGGCGACGGCCTTTTCCTCCTCCTCGGGGAGGACGGCGCGGATCGGCTTGTCGAAAGAAATCCCTTTCAGCTGCAGCTCGTACTTCAAGTCTTGGAGAAGGCGGCTTCGTCCCGATCCGGCCTCGCCGACGACCAAGATCGCACCCTCCCTTCCGGCGCGGACTTTCAGCACCGACGTCACCAGCTCATCGAGAAGGGCGCGGCGCTCCACCCACCGGTCGGGGCGCCACGGCTTCGCCGTTTCTTTTCCCGAACGCGGCTTGGCCAGGTCGATCGCTTCCAGAAGGGCGGCCGCGCTCCGGTAGCGGCGCTGAGGATTTTTCGCGAGCAGGGTTTCGAGGATTTCATTGAAGTAGGCCGGGGCCTGGGGGTTGAGCAGCGTCGCCTTGGGCGCGGTGACCTTCAAATGCGCGTCGTAGGTGGCCTGGACCGATTCCTGGCGGAACGGGTTCTCGCCGGTGAAGAGCTCGTAGAAGACGACGCCCAAGGAGTAGAGGTCGGTGCGTTCGGTTATCATAGGGGCTCGCGTCGCCCCCTCCGTCGGCCAAGCCGCCGGAGCCTCCCCCTCAATGGGTTCTTTCATGATCTGCTCGGGCGCCATCGTGGCGGGGGTGCCGGCGGCGACGGGAAAGCGCGGGTCGGCGAGTCCTAAGTCGATCAGTTTCACCGTCGGGCCCTGGGCGGTTTCGACCACGTAGATGTTGCCGGCCTTGAGATCGCCATGGAGGAGGTTGGCGCGGTGGATGGCCTGGAGTCCCCGGGCCGCCTGCACGAAGAGATCCTCGATGACGGCCATCGGGGCCTTTTTGGCAAAGTCGCGGATCGTCTTTCCCTCCAGCAGCTCCTCGGTGAAGTAGAAGCGGCCAGAGGCGTCATCGAACCCGAAGTCGTGGATGGCGACGACGTTCGGATGTCGGAGGTCTTTTAAGAACCCGAACTCGAATTTAAAGGAACGAACGACCTCGTCCTGCACCCGGGGATCGGGAAAGGGTTTGAGGAGCTTGAGGGCGACCTCGCGTCCCTCCGACCGGACGCGAAAGACCTCGCCGGTCATCCCTTCCCCAAGCTTCCCGACAACCTGGTACCGCCCACCGATCGTCCGCGCCATTATCTGAGGTTATCTATTTTTCATAATATCGTAAACTAAATATTATTTTATGAAAAATATATGCATTAAATTCATATTTTGATCTTTGGACTTTTGACTTCTGCTTTATTTTCAGCAGCTTAGATTCTTGGCATCTTCCCTGCATTCCCCTCCTCTTCATCAACCCACAACCATCAACCCCCAAGGAGGGCCCCATGAAACTCAGAGTCATCCAGCACCTAGCCTTCGTCCTGACGGCCGGGATGTTCCTGGCCCAGGCCGGAGGTTCCGGCTGCAGCACGACGGGGACGGCCGCCGTCCTGACGGCCGACCCGAACGCCGTCGTCGCCGACTACGGCGACGCCCCGGACGGATTGCCCAGCAAGTACCCGAGCGGGATCACCGCCCACTTCCCGACGCAGTTCGTGAGCGACGGCGCTCGCCATCTCGACACCTCGGATTCGGCCTTCGGCATGCTCAAGGCCGACGGGACCTTGTCGGTGTCCGCGGAAAAGGACGCGACCGACCCCGCCGATCCCGACGGCATCCAGAACATCGACGAGCCGGGGACCGAGAGCGACCGCGACGCCTTGGACGACGGCTTGGCGACTCCGGTGCTGGCCGCGGGCGGCGCGAATAAGATCAGCTTCGTGGCGTCCGTCGCAGCGGCGGCGCCTAAGGCTACCCGCTACGTGAATATGGTGGCCGACTGGGATCAGAACGGCGCCTGGGCCAACAGCGGCGGTGCCGACGAATGGATCGTCCAAAACATGGCGGTCGATGTCGATCCCGGGATGTCGAAGCTCTTGACCACCCCCGAATTCCTGGCGGGAGCGACGACGGACAACGTTTGGCTTCGGATGACCCTCTCCGACGCGCCGATCGATCCCGCCGCTTTCACGACGGGCTGGGACGGAACGGGCGAGTTCGCCAAGGGCGAGACGGAAGACTATCTCCTGAAGGATCACGTCGCGATCGATCTGAAGCATATCATCGGGGGCGGCGGTCCGGGCGGCGGCGGACCCGGTGGGGGAGGCCCTGGCGGAGGAGGTCCCGGCGGCGGCGGGCCCGGCGGTGGCGGCCCGGGCGGCGGTGGGCCCGGCGGAGGCGGAACGGGCGCCGGTGAATGCGAGTTCTGGCGGACGCAGCAGGCCACGATCTGCAAGGGAAGCTCGCGGACCTTCCTGGCGACGGTGGGCGGTTTCGCCCCGGACAGCGTGACGGCGTCTTCCAGCGATCCGTCGGTGGCGGGCGTTTCGGTCAACGAAGCCAACGTCACCGTGACCGGCGCGGACGAAGGGACGGCGACGATCGACGTGACGGTGGAAGCCGACGGTTGCACCTACCACGTGACGATTTTGGTCACGATCAAGAAATGCGGGCCTCCGCCCAAGATCGACTGCTGCTCGCCCGCGGAGATCGCCAAGGACCCGTCGCGTTGCAACAACTGCCACGTGGTGGGAACGAAGTTCTACGACAACGAGACCCCGGCCGGCGGCGGCGATACGGTGAACGGGGGGATCGAGGAGACCGGATCTTCCGGGAACACGGACGCGAACAATCCCACCAAGACCTACGTGGTGGGCGTGGGCAATACGGTGAAGATCGTCACGATCTTCTACCAGTGCGATCCTTGCGATCACGAGTACGGCATCATGGACGGCGACTACGACTGCGACCAGATTCCGGATGAAGAGGACTGGTTCCCGTACGAGACCTACGACGTCGCCTTCCCGCACGACTTCGAGGAGCAGGTCTATGTGGACAGCTTCTTCGACGTCTTCTTCGATTCGAACAACGACCACGAAATCTTCGACCAAACCTACTTCACGGGCGTTCCGCAGGAGGAGACGGTCGAGGAGGAGACGCCTCCGGCGAATCCGTACGAGAACCCGTACCAACCGTACGATCCGTACATGTACGAGAAATATTGAGAGGAGCAGGGGAACGGCCCCGCCCGGAAATGGGCGGGGCCTTTTCTCATTTTTTGTGATAAGAGGGGTTTATGAAAAAAATACTTCGCGCCTTGTTTCTTCTCGCTTCGGGTTTTCTGTTCTTGATACCGGCCTTTTCCTCGGTCGGCGGCTGCGGCAGCGGGGTGAACGCCCCCCCGGCCTCCATCCCGGCGCCGGTCTCCTCGCTCATCACCGTCTCGCCGCCGAATCAAGACGGCATCGTTCTCGTCTCCGGCGCCCCCGGCGCCGTGCTTCCCAACGCCAGCGTGATCGCCGCGAACCTGACCCAGGGCGGATTCGTCCAAAGGCTGGAAGAACTCTTCCTGCGGAGCGCGCACGCCCAGGTACAGGCCGCGGTGACGGCCGACGATCAGGGCGCCTTCGATTTGGAACTGGAAGCGTCCGAGGGCGACGAAATCGGCATCCGGCAGATCGTCGACAGCGAGCCGAGCGACGTGACGATCGTGAATGTGCCGTAATTACAGCGACGATTTCAGATAACCGTTCGCCAAATACCATTCATACGTCTGCCGGATCGTGTCGCGGAACGGGCTGATCGCGTAGCCCAATTCCCGCACGGCCTTCTCCGAGGAATAAAAGACGGTCTTGAGGGTGATGCGCGCGGATTCCGGCGTGAGGGCCGGTTCCTTGTGCGTGACGCGGGATACCAAGTCCCATCCGAGGGAGAAGAGCTGAAACGCAGCGCCGGGCACGCGGATTTTCGGCGGGGGGCGGCCGACCACCTCGCAGATGATCGTGAAGAGGTCCTTCCACGAGTAATTATCGCCGCCCAAGATGTACAATTCGCCCGTCTTTCCCTTTTCGAAGGCCAGCACGTGGCCTTGGGCGACGTCCTCCACGCTACAGGTGCACCCGCCGCCCCGCGGATAGACCGCGATCTTTCCGCGCGCGGCCTGAAAGATCATCGCGCCGGCGTTCAGGTTCAAATCGCCGGGCCCGAAGACGATGGAAGGATTGACGATGACGGCGTCCAATCCCTTTTCGACCCCTCGGCGGACCTCCTCCTGCGCGAGGAACTTGGTGTTGTTGTAGTTCAGCCGGTAGGGCCACCAGTTGTAGGGGATGGTCTCGTCGCCGACCTGTCCGTCGGGCGCGTAGCCGATGGCGGCGATGGTGCTGGTGTGCACGAGCCGTTTGACCTTGTGAGCGAGCGAGGCCTCGACGACGTTGCGCGTCCCGTCGACGTTGATCCGTTTCTGGATCTCGTGCGTTCCGCGCCAGAACGACACGTGGCCCGCCACGTGGAAGACGCCCTCGCAGCCCTCCGCCGCCTGGAAGACGGAAGTACGGTCGGTGACGTCGCCGATCGCCGTTTCGACGCTCAGCCCCTCCAGCATTTTCGTCGACGAGGCGGAACGGCGGAGGACGCGGACCTCGTGGCCCTTTTGGAGGAGTTTGCGGACGACGTGGGAGCCTACGAATCCCGTGGCGCCGGTGACGAGTATCTTCATCAAGGACGATCATCGACCACAAAGGGCCGTGGCGGGCAAGAACTTATGCGTTCGCGGCGCGCCGCTCGGAGGCGGGCGAGGCGGAAGGGAGCTGCTTGACGTTGGATCTGCGATGCAGGCGGTTGCCGTTGTCCTCGGCCTTCATCTGTTTCATGAGGTCCTGGGCCTGAAAGTTGAGAGGGTTGTTCTCGATGGCGGCGTAGAGGTCCCCGATGGCGCCCTCGATAAAGTACTCGGGGATGATCAGCGGACCGTCCTTGACGACGGTTCCGTCGGCATTTTTCGCCGGGAGGAAGGATTGGTCGCCGCGCTTCCAATCGGCCAGGACCTTTTTCGCCACCGACGTGATGAGGCGCGGAAGGAGGGACGGAAAACGTTCGCGCAACTCCTCTTCGATGGACTTCAAGATATGCGGGTAGAGCGCCCACATCGCGACCTCGGCCTCGGGAAGTTTATACACGCGCGCGAAACTGCGGTGCAGGTCCTGGACGGTCATCGTCCTTTCCAGGGGAGGCATGGCGGCCTGGATGCGGTCCAAAAGATTCAGGCTCGCGTAGGGATTGGCCATGTCGTTGGCGGGATGGGACATGAGCTCCACGACCCGGTCCCGGACGTCCTTGGGGATGCGGATACCCAGCTTATCCTCCCATTCATCGAGGATCTCGTCGACAACGGCGAGCAGGCGGCCGCCGGAGAAGACGGTCATGTCGTAGCGCTCGAAACGCCGGCGGCGCGACGGGATGGGCTGGATCAGCTCGTCGTACTTGTAGATGGGCGTCATGGCGATGCCCCACAGGCCTTTCAGGTCTTTCATTTGTCCGTCCGTCCAGCCGTCGATCAGGTGGATCAACCGCGCCGCGGAGGCATGGCCGTTGGGGCCGTACAGGAAATGGGCGTCGTCGATGATGACCAGGCACTTGCCGCCCGACTTGGTGCAACGTTCCGCCTTCTGCATCAGGTAGTGGAACATCGGCTCCGCGTCCGAGTGCGTGAGCTGGCCCAAGTTCAGGCGGAAGCAGAGGAGGTTCTCCGGATCGATGTCGGAAAACAGCCGGTCCTTGGCGTTGTACCCGGGCGCCGTGTAATGCACCCCGGAACGGTCGTGATAGAGGGCGTGCACCAGGCCTTCCACCATGCGGCTTTTTCCCGCGCCCGAGGGGGCGACGACGGTGCTGATGACGGGCAGCTGCCGCTTTCTTAGGTTCATGAGGTCGACGATGTCGGCCTCGCGGCAGCGCGCGGGGCGGAGCAGGCCGTTTTTGGCGACTTTGCCCAAGTCGGTTAAGAACTCGGTGCTCCAGTCGTCCCGGTCGCCGGCCGATTTTTCCAAACGCTTCTCCATCCGGCGGATGTCTTCTTCCAGGGTCAACCCTAAGGCTCGGGAGGCCGCGTAGGCCTGGTATCGCCGCAGTTTCAGATGTTGCCACGTCAGGATGACGGTGGAGATGGCCCCGAGCGCCGCCAGGATGGAGGTCAAGACCAGCAGGGAATTGTCGTGCGACGACGCCGGAGCGCTGATGGTCGGGCTGGCGACGCCGGGATTGACGCCGGCGTTGACCAGGACCGTGTGAGGGTTGCTTCCGACCAGACGCGCCGGGGCCGAAACGACCGACGGAGGCGGCGGCAGGCCGGAGACGGGCACCGCCGTTCCGGTCGTCACCATCGATGACTCATCGGTCGGCCGCGAGGCGTTGGAGCAGCCCGTCATCAACGGGGCCCCGAAACTTAAGGCCGATGCCAAGGTCAGCGCTTGAAGGGGTCTGGTGAAGAGGGAGTTCATGACCATATATCGTCTTGCCCGTCCTCCGGATGGCCGCAGGTATTGTCCAAGGATGTGACAATGCGATGACCGCTTCGCAAAGACATGAAGACATTCCGAGGGGTTATGGTGGCTTGACACTCGGCGACGCGGAGCCCTATAAATAAAGGGTAGGACCCAAGGAGATGCCATGGAACACGCTTCGGAAGCCCCTTCCCACACCCCTCCGCCTCCGGCCGCCGGCGGGCCTTTGATGAATCTGACCGAGCGCGCCATCGAAAAGGTGAGGGCCTTCGCCACCACCAACAAGGACGCCGAGGGCAAGTATCTGCGGGTGTACGTGCAGGGCGGCGGCTGCTCCGGATTTCAATACGGCTTCACCTTCGACGAGCAGCGGGACGACGACCAGGTCTCCGAGATCAACGGCGTGAAGGTGGTGCTCGATCCCGTCAGCCTTCCCTATCTCAAGGGGTCGACCGTCGACTGGGTGGAAGATTTTCGCGGCTCCGGCTTCGTGGTGCAGAATCCCAACGCATCCGGATCCTGCGGGTGCGGGCATTCGTTCTCCGTCTAATTCATTTTTTTGATGGATTTTTTGGTAGGGGCGATTCATGAATCGCCCCTACGTATTTTATAGCCCCGGGGCAGTAGCTCAGCTGGGAGAGCGCGTCGTTCGCATCGACGAGGTCAGGGGTTCGATCCCCCTCTGCTCCACAAAATAAAAAAGGCGCCTTCCCGGCGTCTTTTTTATTTTGATGCCGCATCGGGGAACGAACCACACCGCGGAGCGGTGAGGTTCGACGAGCCTGGCAAGAATTGCCAGGCCGTGCCGAATCCAAGGATTCGGCGCCCTCGACCGCGATCACTCACGGCGAATCCAACACCCCACTCGTATCGAGAATATTCGAAGCCGTATTAAAGACCGGCTTAGGAACCGTCGTCGTCGGCGAGAGACACGCCGGATAATTAATAATTGAAGAAAGGCCTGGGCCTGGTTGGTCGAGGTGATCCCGTCGGATACCCGTTCCCAGACCGCCGCCGTGTGGGTGGTCACCGTATTTGAGGACAGGGCCGTCAGATCAAGGCAGGACCGGGTCGGACCGATCGGCGGGGGAACATTCGGGTTCGGGGGAAAGAGGAAGGTGTCGTACGGCGCTTGCATTCCGTATTGGAACGCCAGGGTGCCGCCCACGAACTGACTGCGTATGCCCCAGTCCTCGATGGAGCCGGACGCCGAATACTGGAACCCCACGGCCTCGCCCAAGTTCTCCGCATGAGCGAGCGTGGCGTCCGTCACGATCGCCGGAATTCCCTCGGCGACGGCCTCGTCCGCGAGCGTTTCGTCCCGCAAGGCGGCCGGCGCGTGGTTGTCCGCGTCGACGACGACGAAATCGAAGTCGGCCAAATTTTGAGTGCCGTCGTAAGAAGTGAGATCCGCCCAGCGGGAGATTTCCACGATCACCGGATTTTGAACGTCTTCGAGCAGGAGGCCTTGGAAGTCTTTCGGCCCCGAAGAATCGCAGCCCCCCAGCCCCACGGAGAGGGCGGCAACGACCGCGCCGGCGAAGAGGTGGGCACGCATGGGGCGACTTTATCCCCTTTGATCCGGATTGGCCACACGACTTTCGCCAAACTCTAAGGTTGAAACCCGATCTTACGGTTTTTTTTGGAATCAGGTTTCATCAGCTGGCGAATGGCCTCGAAGAGAGTTTGAATATGTCCGTCGTGATCACGAACGTGTTTCTCTAACTCATCCAGTTTACGGGCTAGATCCTTGTGAGTTCCCAGTAACTCTCGCAACCGGACAAAGGCCCTCATCACAAAAATACTGACCTCAACAGCGCGTTGTGAATTGAGCACATTGGCAAGCATGAGGGCGCCATGTTCGGAAAAAGCGAGTGGCAACTCTCTAGAATACTTTATGTTTTTGAGGTGGCCGCAAAATGAGGCCACCTCGTCTCGTTCTGCGACGGTTAGCTGAAACATGAAGTCTTCAGGAAATCGATTGCGGTTTCTACGGACCTGCTCGTGAAGGCGTTTTGAGGTTACCCCATAGAGTGCTGCGAGATCCGGTGCGAGCAGGACCCGCTGTCCCCGGATTAAGAGAATCCTGTTTTCGACAATTTGTTCTGACGGAATGATTTCATTTGTTTCCGACATAGCGCCACCTTTCGCGAATGGAGAAAGCAAAACGCGGGCCAAGGTGGACGGCATAGAATCATTGGGGCTTGCCGGTGATTGTGGCTCTGAGAGATTAGAAAATCGGACGATGGAGTTTGATTTTCGGACAGTCCCCCTAAATAAGATCCACTTCCCTCGGCACATCCAAAAACGCCTCGACGATTCCGTCTCTTAAGGGATTTCCCTCAAAGACCTTGTCGACCCGGCGGAGGAAGACGTTGAGGAAGCGCGTTCCGAGGTCGGATTTCGCCGGACTCGGGAGGTAGCTGTGGACTCCCAAGGAAAGGGAGTAGAAGGGACGCGAGGAGAACAGCGCCGCGTCGGGATCCGGACCGCTCAAGATCACGTCCCGCACGGGCTTCAGGAAGCGGCGGCGTTTCAGAGAGGGCGGCAATTCCATCGTGCAATCGTAGAGTCCCGCCAAGCTCCGGATCAGCTCCGGAGCGAACCGTCCCAGCCGGCGGATGTGATAGCCGTCATGGCAGGCATTGGCGTAGGGCGGGAGAAATTCATGGGATGAGACTAAAAGAGGGCGGTGAACCGTAATTCCAGCAGCTTTCTCACTCTCTTTTGCTCTTTTACTGTTAATCCTTCAAATGACTCCTTCAAGGCTTTTTGATCGCCTCTTCCCAGGATCATTTCAATAATGTGATAGGCTGAATCCAAATCCTTGCTAGGACGAGCTCATTTTGCTTTTCCACGGAGGGCCCTCTTAAGGATGGTGATCTGATCAAGAACGCTTTTGAGCTTCGCCTTGACCCTCTTCTTCTCTTCGGCACTGGACCGGTAACCTTTAATGGCCTCCTCATCCACCGGTCCCAAATAATGCTGCCTCACTTTGCCTTCCTTTCGATGGGTCAGGTAGCCGTATCGCTTGCTTCGCACTTGCCGGACCACGAAGCTGCCCACGGGGAACGAACGCAGTTGTTCCTTATATTTCTTCTCAAGCCGTAGCGCCGTGGCCAGCTCTTCTTTGAGTGTGGATATGAGGACGCTCATAATTGTGTGTAGTTACACTACATAACACACAATATCAATAATGTAGTGTAACGAGGGGTATAGGGCCTTTAAATTATTACACTACGTCGATTTGATATTGGTGGGTGTAG
The DNA here is from genome assembly GCA_036274695.1 of bacterium. Taxonomy (GTDB): domain Bacteria; phylum UBA10199; class UBA10199; order JACPAL01; genus DASUFF01. Next base: position 60,187 of record DASUFF010000003.1, read on the forward strand.
TGTAATGGTCAACGCGTGTCTCGCACCTGTCTTAAATGAATGTAGGTGTCTTTCGAGGCCAGAAGTGTGAAAATAGAAGCCTTCTCGGAGGCCTTTATGAGGATTCTTTTCCCGACCTTTGCGGCGTTGACTCTCTCTTTGTCTTTGTTTGCGAAATCCGGCATCACACCCCAATTAAGCGATCCCAAGTGGGTGTCTTCCCTCCCCGGGTTTGCGATTCAATGTCAGGGGACCTTGCTTCTCACGGGTCCGGAAAAGGTAGCCTACAACAAGGTCAAGTACGCCGTACCGGATGTTTTTTGCTGCGAGGTTCTGAACTCCGACGAGCGCGCCACCTGCCTGACCGAAAAGGCGGCCGCACTGCGCCACCTGGCTGTTTTTATCCCTCTCACTTTTAACCGCCCCTTGGAGGAGAGGCTCCGTGATGAGGACGCCATCATCCCCGAGCCTGAGGGATACCCCATTTGCGTAAGCACTTCCGAGGGAGGCGATACCGTGGCCGGAAAAATCACGGCGGCAAAATGCGAATTGAGAAACGTGGGCCAGACACTTTCCGAGTTTCAACGATTATTGCAGGAAGTTGACTGAAGACCTGCGCATCCCAATAAGGTCATCAATAGAATAAGAAACATTGATGTCACTTCTTGACCGCTTCATATGGGTTGTTTGGGGCGTTGATTAGTTGATGCGGTGAAGAACGTCCCACAATTTCTTGGGTTTCGTACACGAACGGCCAGACCCGCTCCTTGACGGCGGGCCTCATCGCGACCCTGCCGGATCACTTCGGCGTCGGAAACGCGGTTGGACCAGGTCACGTCCACGCCCATCATCCGGAGCCAGCGCGCGAGCTTGCCCAGCATGTCGTCGGCGGCGAAGCGCATGGAATCATTATACCAGGTCCAGTTTGAGAGACTCTGCGAGCTTTAAGCTTATTTTTCAATAGAATCGACGCGTCCCTGGCACCTGTCTTTGAGAACGAATCAGTGGATAACCCAAGACTGTCGATTTAGAATCCTTCATCCGTCGTCACTATAAATCGGAGGTTTCTATGAAATACGTCGATGGCTTCATCATTCCCGTCCCCAAGAAGAATCTGGCCGTTTACCGCCGCATGGCCGCGGAGACCGGCAAGGTTTGGAAAAAATACGGCGCCCTGGAGTACGTCGAGAGCGTGGCCGATGACGTCAAGCCGGGCAAGCAAACGTCGTTTCCGCAAAGCGTGAAGCTGAAAAAGGGAGAAACGGTCATCTTCGCCTATGTCGTCTACAAATCTCGCGCGCATCGGGACCGTGTCATGGCCAAGGTCATGAAGGACGAACGCATCACGAAGATGTGGGAGGACCAGATGCCCTTCGATGGCATGCGCATGTTCTGGGGCGGGTTCAAAACGCTCATCGATCTCTGAGCCGCTCGTATTTTTCCCGGAGATAGCGCCGAAATGTTCGGGGTTCAAGGCCTCCCCGCGGGAGAGACGCGAGTCTAAGTCCGGGACGTCGCGCCGAATCGACGCCATCCATTGGGCCGCGTACAGGTTGCCCAGATCTTTTGACTCGGCTGGGGAAAGCGGCTATCCCTCCCACCCATGTCCTTCCTAAAACTCCTAGGCCTCCAAAAAAACGAGAAAGCATCAGAAGACGCCGACACCGTTCGTGAGATCAGCCGCAAACTCGACCGGCTCGATCCCGCGGTGGCGGCCTATCATGCGCTTTTCGCCTGCATCCTAAGCCGCGTCGCAAACGCCGATCTCGTCGTCTCCGAGGAAGAGACCCGGAAGATGGAAGGGCTGCTTCAAACCCTCGGGCATCTTTCGCTTGAAATGGCGGCTCTCGTCGTGGAAATCGCCAAGCGCCAAAGCCAGCTCCTGGGCGGTGTGGAGAACTATCTCTTCACCCGCCGCTTCAAGGAGGTCTCCGACCGGACGCAGCGCGAACATCTGTTGGAATGCTTGCTCGCCGTGGCGGCGGCCGACGAGTCTATCTCGGGCCTGGAAAACGCGGAGATCCGCAAGATCGCCGACGAGCTGGAGATCGAACGCGCCGATTTCATCGCCATTCGCTCGCGTTTCCGGGATCACTTGGCCGTATTGAAATAGATTCCCCTGCAAATTAGTTTCCTACCGCCCGACCCTGCCATTTTTCCGCCGCTTTTCGAACGCTCCAGTAAGAGAGGAAAGAGGTTGGGAGGCCGAGGACGAGGCCGCCGAGGAGAAAGGCCGTCAGGTTCGGTCCCGACTGCTGACGCAGCCAGGTGAAGAACGGTGTGTCGCCGGGAGGCGTGAAGGCGGGGGCATGGGTCAGGAGGCGACCGACGAAGATTTCGGCGGCGACTAGGGCGGGAAGGGCGGGGAAGATGATCATGAGGAAGGTGTTGCCAATCAGACAGGCGGGCAGGTTGGCGCGCACCAGCCTCGCCACGGCCAATGCGACGACGGTGTCGACGACGGGAACGGGATAAAAGGTCGAAAAGAGGCCGATTGCGAAACCCAGGCCGATGTCCTTCGGGGAAGCGTCTTGGCGGATTAACTTCAACCACAGATTTTTAAGGCGTTGGCGCGTGAGGGAGGCGTAGCAGAAACCTCTGGAAAAATCTGCGGATTTAGTAGGGCTGACGGAAGGCAAGATTTCACGGAATGAGGTCTACTTTGATTCCCTAGGTTTTTACCGAGCAAGGCGTCGCCATGCACTCGAGCGTATTGAATAGCGAGCGCGCCATTGATGTGAACATTGAAATCATGCGCGCCTTCGTGCGGCTAAGACAACTGCTGGCCTCCAATAAAGAGCTTTCTAAAAGACTCGATGAACTTGAAAAGAAATACGACCACCAATTCAAAGTCGTCTTC
>DASUFF010000004.1:0-31602 GCA_036274695.1 bacterium
CTACTTGTAGGGCTGCCATTTTTTCAGAAACGAACAGGACCTTTTTGCCGTCCAAGGCAGCCGTCGCAATAATATTTGTGATTGATTGACTCTTGCCCGTACCGGGGGGGCCTTGGATCACAAGGCTTTGCCCCCGTCTCGCCATCTCAATCGCCATCGATTGGGAGCTGTCCGAATCCACGATATGATCCAATTTGTCGACGGAGATAAGCTGGTCTACCTGCGCATCCTGATCCAAAACGTGTTCAGTCGCAATAAAACCGTCTTGAAGAAGAGCCGTTATCAACGGATGTTTCAAAAGCCCATCCGCGGCAGGCCAATTGGCAGCATCCAAATCCCGATACATCAGGAGTTTGGCGAACGAAAAAAAACCCAAAGTAATTGCATTGGGAAGGATTTCCCATCCGGTCATTCCGGCGACGGCTTTCTCGACTAGTTGGAAATAGGCCGATAGGTCGAAGCTGTCCTCTTCGGGAAACGCCGGCATTTGGATCCCAAAGTCAGTTTTCAGCTTCGTACTCAAACAAAGGTTCTCTTCCAGGTCTTCGTGCGTCCATCCGACGTGAAATTTATCGGAAGCGCTTTTTCGGATCAGCTCGACCGGGATCAGTAAAATAGGAGCATATCTCGGGGTATCGCTTTGATCGGCTTCAAACCATTTCAACTGACCCAACGACAAATAGAGAATATTCACTCCTTGCTCTTCAATGACGGTACGAGCGTCGCGATAAAGCGCCAACAATCTTTTCTGGAGACCTTCGGAAGACAGTGAGGTCTGTAGTTTTGAGTCTACGTGCCTTTTTTGAAGCCTGGTCTTCGGATCTGCTTCGTCTTCGGGCTGGGGCAATCCGATATCTTCGTTGTCTTCCCCGTCGGTCAATTGATTTTCTTTTTCTGATTTTCTCCCGGGCAAAAATGTAAACGTTTTCGTCTCGTCTACGAGGGAGTGCATCACCTGGCTCGAGAGCTCGTCGTGTATCTGAATGATGCGGGCGGATTTAGAACTTATCGGGATCGATAGAAGGCGATTACGCGTGGAGAGATCAAGGAGTTCTTGACGGCTTTTGTCTAGAATTTCTTGGATGTTGGGCATTGACGAAAATTAGTCCTCTTGAAAGCTTCTATCAAGCGCAACCGAGGCGAGAGAGATTCTACGTCCTCCACTCCCACAAACCCACGGCGAATTTATATCCACACACGAATCGAAGTTGCAGGTTCCAAGTTTCAGGTTTCAAATGGCGGCAAAGAGGCTGCACACAGGGCTTGGAAAGGAGTTGGGGTTTTGCGACTCGCGGAAGGGATGGGACGATTTGGGACAAGGGAGCTATGTATCGCCGGACGAAAGTTCCTCCGCCAGCGCCACGATGACGCCCGCGGGGCCGCGTAGATAGCAGAGTCGATAGACGTCTTCGTAGCGGACCACCTCGCCGATGAGTTCCCCGCCCACGGCGCTCAAGCGCGCCACCGCGTCGTCCACGTTTTCCACGGCGAACATCACGCTCCGTAGGCCCAAGGCGTTCGGCGGTTGGATCGCCGGTTGGATCGGCACCAATTGAGGATTGCGGAACTTCGTCAGCTCCAGCTTCCCGTGCCCGTCCGGGGTGCGCATCATCACGATCTCCACCTGAACGCCCTCGATGCCGTTGATGCGGTCGACCCATTCGCCCTGGATCGGCATCCGGCCTTCGATCGAGAGGCCGAGCTCGGTGAAAAAGGCGACGGCCGCCGGGAGGTCCTCCACCACGACGCTGATGTGGTCCAATCTTTTGATCGTCATGACCGCTTTTATAACAAAGGCGGACGCGGACGGTCCAGGTCGACGGAGGGCGGGATGTTGTGAATACGGACCCCGGCGTTCTGAAAATCGGTCTCTTGAGGCCGTCTCCCGGCACAAAATTTCAGGCATGTGGTTTGCTTAAGTATGAGGCGGGACCCCCTGCGCCTTCGCAGAGCAAGCGCTACCACGCATTCAACGGTTAGTTGCTATTATACATATAAAAGCATATTATGAGCTCAAATCATGTATTCGAATGGGATTTTGGTAAAGAGCTCAAAAACATTCTCAAGCACGGCGTTTCGTTTCATGAAGCGAGAGAGGTTTTTAAGGATCCGAATGTCATTCACCTGGTGGACAAAGCACATTCGAAAACAGAAGAGCGCTTCTATGCCGTCGGGCGGGTTAAGAGCGGGGAGATCATAACGGTCCGCTATACGCAGCGCCAAGAGGTGATCCGCATTTTCGGCGCTGCTCGATGGAGAAAATGGAGGAAATATTATGAGCAAAATTCCTGATCCTTCAAAAATGAAACGTGTGAAGGGTCCCACGCTGAACAAGAAGGAGTTCGATCGAGCCAAGGTTCGGATCACGACTTATTTGGACAAAGACCTCTTGGAAACCCTCAGAAAAGTAGCGACGGAATCGGGGGGCAAGTATCAGGCGGTGCTGAATCAGATACTACGCCAGGCCCTCATGGGCGAAGCGGAAGGACTTCTCTCTCGCATCGAACGATTGGAACGAGTCGTCTATAAAACGAAGGCGGCTTAAAGAAACTCTGAAACTAATTTCCCCTGGAAATCCCCCCAAACTTCAGCCCAAATGGGTTCCATGACCGACACCCCCAAAAAGACCACCATCATCGTCAACGGCAAGGAAGTCGGGCCGGAGGCGGTGCCGGAGTTTCTGCGCAAGTTCGTGGAGGACGCCAACAAGAACGGCATCCCCGACATGATGGAGCATCTGCTGAATAATCCGATGATCAAGGCGGTGCTGGGGAAGGCGGGGAGTCAGCTGCAAAACCTGACTCCGGAGCAGAAGGCCAAGATCGAGAAGCTCATGACCTCGCTGGGCGGCATGGTGCAGGGGACGCCGGGGGCGTCTCCGGCGGTGTCGGTGACGACCGTCTCCACCGGCGATTCCGCTTCGCAACCGGTTTCCGTTTTCTCTTCCTCGTCAACGGACTCCGGAGCCGCGAGGTTCCGCCCGGCGTCTCATAACCCTCAGATCGATTATAAAAAGATGGGAATCGTGGATCCTGAACAGAAGAGCTCGTTTCCGTCCCTTCTCATCGCCGCCCTCGTGGGCGGTATCCTTGTATTGGCCGCCATCGTCCTGTTTCGCGGGCATCTCTAGATTATTTCTTCACCAATTCGACCCGCCGGTTGAGCGCACGGCCCTGGGGGGTGGCGTTGTCGGAGACGGGCTTGGTCTTGCCGAAGCCGGAGGCGGTCAGGCGCGCGGCGGCGACGCCCTTGGCGGCGAGCCAGTTCACCACCGATTGGGCGCGGCGTTGCGAGAGGTCCTGGTTGTAGGCGTCGGCGCCCTGCGCGTCCGTGTGGCCCTCGATGCCTAAACTCAACGCGGGCTGCGCATTCAAGAGAGCCAGCACCTCGGTCAGCGTGGGCTCGGACTCGGGTTTGATCTTGTCCGAGGCGGTGTCGAAGAGGATGCCGTAGGTGATCGAGCGGCCCGTCTGGGCGATTCCGGCGGCGATGGCGCTTTCCTTCATGTTCAGACGGCAGCCGGCGTCCTCGCCGGGCTTGGCGCGCACGCCGTTCCAGGGGCCTGCGAGATTGCCGTCGTGGTACCAGAAGCCGTTGATGAGGCCGCCGTCGGCCGAGACGATCATCAACGCCGTCCCGAAACGCTTGCCCTGATCCTGCCGCCACTCGCATTGAACGACCCGACCGTCGGTGGTCCCGCTGAAGGTCCCGTCGCCCTTATAGTAGCAGCCTTTGACGGTGTTTCCGGATTGCTCGAACTGGATCGGGCCGTAGTTCGTGTTGTACGTGCCGGTGATCGGCGCCTGGGTCACGGGGCCGGGAAGCGGTTGGCCGTAGGCCTCCAGCTCCATGAGTTCGGTGTAATTGGCGTTCCCCCAGTTGGAGCGGATGACGAACTTCAGCCAGCGCGCCGGCGCGGGCGCGGCGAGCTTGAACTCCTGTTTTCCTCCCTTGGGGAGTTGGACCTGAAGGACTTTGGCGAATCCGTCGGAGGGAGAGGCGTTGGAGGCCCAGACCTCGATGTCCTTGGCGGAGATGCCGGCGTAACCGGACTCCTGGGCCCCGGTTTGATCGAAGGCGACGGCGTCCACCGACGCGGGACGGGCGAGCTCGATTACGATTTCATGCGGAAAGGGGGCCTTGTCCTCGCTGCACCAGCCGAGGCCGCCCGTCCCGTCCAACAAGGCGAGCGCGCTCCATTGGGCGCCGCCGTATTCGCTGGATTTGGAAAGGACGACGGCGCCGTTGGCGAGATCCAAGAGGTCGCTGCGTTCGACGGCCGCCGGCTGCGTGGCCGGCTGGGCCTGAACCGGCGCGGCCAAGGCGAAGAAGAAAACCGCGAGTGCCAAGACCCGAAAAGAGCCGTGCCGCATATTGCCTCCGTAAGCGCCTATAATCGTTAAGAATTTCTCGCCATGTCCAGGGAATTGTGCTACAAATAGGCCTCCAAAAAAAGGGGGGACTATGTCACCAGACCAAGTGCAGCAGATAAACCCGGCGGTGGGCGCCGGTGTCGGAATCGTGATTTTCGTCGTTTATATCGCCGCCTACGTCTTCTTCGCCTTTGCCCTGGCGAAGATCGCTCAGAAGCTCGGGCATCCCTTCAACACGTCCCTCATCATGGCCTTGATCCCCATCGCCAACATCATCTTGCTGCTGCAGTTGGCGGGCAAGCCGCTCTGGTGGATCATCCTCCTGCTCATCCCCCTGGTGAACATCGTCATCCTCGTCATGGTCTGGATGGCCATCGCGGAGAAGAGGGGCAAGCCGGGCTGGTGGGGCGTGCTGATGCTCGTTCCCATCGCCAACATCATCGTCTTCTGCATCTTAGCCTTCGGCGAGGGGGGAACGACGGCGATGGCCAAGACGGCTTAAGCGGACCTAAAAGAAGGAATTCGAAAAAGGCCCCTCGTGCCGAACGGCGCGGGGGGCTTTTTTTATTCGGCGTCTTCTTCTTGCGGCGGAAGGGCGATTCCCCAGTCGGTCCGGGCGGTCACGGCGTCCAGGAGTTCCTGGCGGCCGTGCCCGCGCAGGGATTTCGGCAGGACCACCCAGCGGCGGGACCGGTATTCCAATCCCACCTTGGGGAAGATGGCCGACTTCCGGGAGTCTGGGATCTCGGGCGTGACGAAGAGGCAGTCCCGGATCTTTCCCTCTCTCGAAAACGTCTCGCCGGAGGTGAGGAAGATCTTCTCTCCTTCGCGGGGGTTGCGGACGCCCAGGCAGAGGCGGACGGCCCGATCGAAATACTCCCGGGCCACCTGCGAGAGGGCCTCGACGGGGATATCGAGCTGGGTGATGGCGACGATGCCGGGGCTTCCCTTCCGGATGAGCTCCACCTCGGGGCGGAAAAAGATGTCGGCGACGTAAGGCGGCCGCTTCGGAGCGGCCGGAGGGGAAAGCGGGGCCGGCCTCGGCGTCGCCCGGACCGCTTTGGGCGTCCGCGGCGGTTTGGGTGCGGGCGCCGGCGGCGGAAGGGCGGTCGCTTCTTCTTTGACCGGCGATTCCGGCGGGGGCGGCGGGGCGGATTTGCGGATCAAGGACACCAAGGCCTCGCGGACGGTTTTCTTGCGGCGCTCGCCGGTATCAATGTGCAATCCCCAGGACGTCCGGTCCAGCAAGGCGAGCAGCCTCTCCCGCGTCTCCTGACGGCCGATCACGTGGCGCGCCTGGATCCTCCACTGCGACCTCTCGAACTGAAGGCACACGAGGGGAAAGCGTTCCGGGAATTGCCGGTAGGTCGCAAGCGAGACGCCCGTGGGCGGCTGAAGGCCTAGGATGATCGGCGCCGTGACGTCGTGGAAGCGAAGCTCCCCCTCGCCCGCATGCATCCAGAGAAGATCCATCGTCTCGGCCTGGCGGAAACCCAGGGCGCGGTAGGCCGCCTCACAGAAGGCGATCCCAGGAAGGCGGGCGATGTTTTCCAAAAACGCCCCAGGGACCGTCAGGCGGACGTCACCGGTCTTGCGCGTCTCCGGCGCGTGTCGCAGGGACGGATCGACCGCGTCTTGCCGGCGGATCAATTCTTCCTGCGAAAAGGAAAGGGGGCCTTGGGGCGTCTGAAGCCTTTCCGCCGACAGGTCGTAACGGCAGTCCGACAACACGCCCGACGCGACGGAACGGAGGAAGGACGAGGCCGTCTCCGGCGGAAAGTCCCAGCGCAGGGCCTCCCTCACCTCGTCGGCGTAAAGGATGGTTCCGGCGCCGCAGGATTCCCGCTTTTCGATGACGAGCTCCGCCCCGACGGTGAAGGCGGCGGCGGCCCCGGTGCGGAGCGCGAGCGTTCCTAGGATTTGAGCGAGGAGCTGGGGGGAATGGGCGCTGATGTCGAACGGCATGCGCCCGATTCGTCACGCCGACCCCGTTGGTTGCTAGCTTCCTTTACGTCCCTTTTCCTTTAACACCATCCTACGGAAGGGACGTCCCGAGCATAAATACTTGGATCGGGACGAGCCGTAGCGAGTGCTGTCCCGCGGGAAGCGGGGCTAGCTTCCTTTACGGCGCGGCGGCAGGGGGCGGTGGCGGCGGCGAGGGTGTGGGCCTGGAAGCGTCCTTGAAGAGACTTTTCTTCACGCAGGCGAAGAGCTGGTCCTGCGTGTAATCCTTGCCCGTCTCGTCCTTGATGAGGCCTAAGCTGCTCGCCGTATCCACCCAATCCAGGACCTGCGTGCCCGTGAGCAGGAGCCCTTCCGTACAGTAGAGGATGTCCTTGAATTTCGCGTTCTCCGCGGCGGCGCGGATCTTTTCGGTGACGACGTCGTCGTCGCCGTCCAGGTCCTCGACCTTCAGACCGATCTTGCAGACGTCGTTCGCGTAGGCGACGAGCAGCGCCTTGGCTTCCTTCTCCAAGGTGTCCTCATCCTTCACCACCTCTTCCAAGGAATGGCACTGTCCGTCGCAGGTCTTCCAACAGGGCTCGGCCTTTTCGGCGGGGCATCCGTCCGGGTCGCTCGCATCGCGGGCGAATTCGAGATAGCGGACCTTGGATTTCCATTCATCCTTCATGAAGCTGAAAGAGTACGACTTGCCGTCGGCGAAGGGCGTGCCGCTCAACTTAACCGACAGCGTCCACGGGGCGTGATCGCCCGTGCCCCCGCATTCGGCGGCGCAGGCATCGTCGACGGGACGGCCGAAGAACGAGGTGATTTCTTCCGACCAGTCGTTGCCTTTCACGGAGGCGTAGAAATCGCGGTCCTGACAGGAATCGTCGGCGCTCGGGTTTAAGGGATCCGGCGCCGCCGGGCAGGAGTCGCTTTCGGTGGTGACGGTGTCCGTGTTTTCGGGCGTGACCGGCGTGACGCCGTCCACCGAGTTTTGATTGGTGGCCACGGCCGCATCGTTGTTGGAGCAGCCGAATCCGCCGCCGCCTTTTTGGAAGGCGCCTTCCACGGCGGCTTGGCCCATGAACAGGGGGGCGGAGACGGCGGCGACGGCCAAAAGATACAAGGGTGACTTCATAAATTCCTCCGGCTAATTGTCTCGTTGTCTAAAAGGATCGGCGAGGACCCCTATTTCAGTTGCCTGGGGTCTCGAGGCCTAAAGAGGCAACTAGAGGAAAGTCGATGAAATCAGTCCAAAAACGAATCCAAATTCTCAAAATGATAATTTTTTTGGGGCTGGCCATCGGAGCCGTCGGTCTTCCGGCTCGATCGTCCGCCGTGGAGAGGGGCGACGGGCGCATCACCTTCTACACGTACTACCTGAAGGAAAATGAGACGGTTCGGTACAGGGACGGGGATAAATATCTCCCCCAAGGGTTGGAGGCGGCCAAGCGCCTGTTCCGCTCGCGCGATTCGGAGGCCGTGTTGCCCATCGATCCGAGGCTTTTGGAGATCATCGACCGCATCGAAGACCACTTCGGCGTGCGCCAGGTGGAGGTGATCTCCGGCTACCGCAGCACGGCCTTTAATAAGGAGCTGAAGGCCACGGGCCACGCGGTGGCGAACGAAAGCTTCCACACCAAGGGGATGGCGGCGGACATCCATTTGGACGAGATCGACGAAAAGACCTTGCGCGACTACGCGCTGTCTTTGGGATTGGGGGGCGTGGGCTACTATGCGTCGCTGGATTTCGTGCACGTGGATGCGGGGCCGGTCCGAACCTGGGGCGACGAAGGTCCGCGGAAGGCCTGGATCGGCGAAAAGAATGAGACCTGCCCGGTGACGCTCACCGTCTCGCCCACCCGCCGGATCGGGGCGAAGGGGCTGGATTCCTTGAAGGTGAAGGGCGGCGAGATCGAGCCTGAGGTCGCTATCGAGTTCTTCGATCGGGGCAAGTGGATCGCCGTAGGGGCGTGTGGTCACACGCCCCTCCAATGCAAACCCGCATTTGAAACATTGCCTTGGGGAAAATTCCGTCTGAAGGCGAAGGTCAAGGGCCAGCCGGACGTTTATCAGTATTCGAACGAATTCTATTTCAAACGCATCTAGCGTTTCCACCATTCGGACATGAGAGTTCGAATTTCGAACCACTTCCCTCAATGTAATCGGTAAAACCTTTTAGTTTCAGGACCCACTTCGCGGCACGTCTCTTGCTTTAGTAGCGGTTCGTGAAGATGACACGCTATTTCCAAGAACAGGTGAAACGTAAGAGGCCCGAAATCAAACTCGCATGGTGCGTGAAGGCTATTCAATCGCCGATACGAAGAGTGAAGCAGGAAGATCGGCGCATTCGTCACTGGATTTTAATTCCAGAAGTGGGAAAATACCTGCGTGTCATCACATTGGAAGACGGAGAAACGATTCATAATGCTTTTTTCGATCGTGATTTTGAGGAGGGCTCGGAATGAAAGTTCACTATTATCCTGATACAGATTCTCTCTACATTGATCTTGCCGACAAACCTAGCGCCGATTCGCGGGAAGTCGTTCCTAATGTGGTTTTGGATTTTGATACGGACGGTCAATTGGTCGGAATCGATATCGACCATGCCAGCAAGATCGTTAATCTTTCCCGTCTTGAATCGGAGTCCCTTCCCATTGCGTCCGCTTCTTAACGCTTCCGCCGCAGAGCCCGGTCCATCTCGCGCTTCTGTTCCTTCTTCTTGATGTCCTCGCGCTTGTCGATGTTCTTCTTGCCGCGCGCGAGGCAGATCTCGATCTTGGCCAGGCCGTTCTTGAAATAGATCTGGGTGGGGATGAGCGTCAGTCCGCGCTCCTTTAATTTTCCGATCAAATGCTCCAGCTCGTGATGCTTCAGGAGGAGTTTGCGCGCCCGGAGCGGCTCGTGGTTCAGGCGGTTGGCCGGCGGGTAGGGCGCGATGTGGGAATTATAGAGGATCAACTCGCCGGAGCGCGTGTGGACCACGTAGGCGTCGCCGATGTTGGCGTTGCCGTCCCGCAGCGACTTCACCTCGCTGCCCACCAGCACCATGCCCGCCTCGTACTTGTCCAAAAGCTCGTAACGAAAACCGGCCTGGCGGTTGGTGGCGACGATTTTTATTCCTGATGGAGCTTTTTGGGACATAGGCCGTAGGTGCAGTTCATGAACTGCACCTACAATTTGACCTTCTTGCCTTCGACGAACACCGCGGCGATCTCTCGGTCGGTGGTGTTCTGGATGAGCGAAGAGGCGAGTTTTTTCGGATCGAACTCGGGCGTCAGCCGCACGGCGATCAAGTCCGCCTCTTTGCCGCCCTCCAGGGTGCCGATCCGGTCGCCCAGTCCCAGGGCCTTGGCGCCCTCGATGGTGGCCATCTTCAGAAGATCGTCGGCGGAGGGTTGTTCGGCCTCGGGGTAGTGGTTCAGGATGTAGCGCATCTCGTCCCAGAGCGAGAGGGAGTAGAGGGCGCCGGAGCTGTCGGTGCCCAGGGCCACGCGGACGCCCAGATCGCGCAGTTTCCGGATGGGCGGCGTGCCGAGCTTCAGGCGGGCGTTCGAGCGCGGGCTGTGCACGAGGCGGGCCTTCGACTTGGCGATCATCTGCAGGTCGCCCTCGGCCAGGTGGTTGCCGCCGACCAAGGTGGCGCCTTCGAGGAAGCCGATCGCGTCCAAGTATTGGATCGGCGTCTTCCGGTGCTCCGGGGGCAGCTGATTCCCCCAGCCCAGGGCCGGGAAGATCTTTTCGGCGATCTCGCCCGAAGACTCGTAGAAGAACTGCATCTCGGAAAAGGTCTCGGCCACGTGGATCTTGAACGGGATGCGCAGCTCGCGCGCGTGTTGCGAGAGGATTTTCAGGAGATGCCGCGACAGGGTATAGGCCGCGTACGGAGCCAGACCGGCCGATAGGCGCGTGGATTTGCTGTCCAAGATCTCGTCCACCTGGGAGAAGGCGCCCTCGAAGCCGTCCAGGGCGGCCTCGTCGCCGCCGGAGACCATTTCGGGAAAGAGCACCATCCGCATGGGCGCGTTCGCCGCCTGGGCGATGACGCCGACATACTGCCCCGTGTCGCCCACGCAGGTGGTGCCGGCGCGCAGGAGCTGGCGGATGCCGTCGTCGATGCACTGGCGGCGCGCGGCCGGCGTGAGCTTCTTGCGGTGCTGCCAGCTTAAGAGGAGCCAGTCGAAGAACTCGACGGCCTGGCCCCCCGCGCCTTTGCCGTCGAAGTTCAACAAATCGAGATGCGTGTGCGCGTTGACGAGACCCGGCATGAGGACAGCGTTCGGGAACTCCTCCGGCTGGGCGCCGGGAAACTGATTGGCCAGCTCGGTCTTCTTGCCCACCGCGAGGATGCGGCCTTCGTCGACGACCACGCCGCCGTCCAGAATCGCGGCGGAGGTGATGGGGAGGACGTAGGCGGCCGAGAGGAGCTTCATTGAAGGGCTTTTTAAAGGAGATCAGCCCAAAAGTCCATTGTCGATCAGGCGCACGCCGTCAATAAAAACGGCGACGGCGAGGAGGGCGTGGCGGTCTATAACCGGCAAGTCTTCGAGGGTGGTCGCGTCGACGATGGCGACGTAGTCGATTTGGAGTCCCTCCTTCACGATAGCCCCCTCGACCTTCTTCCGGATGACGGCCGCGTCCCGTTCCCCTTTTTCGAAAAGATATTGGGCGGCCTTGAGAGCCTTGGAAATAATGAGGGCCTTCTGCCGGCCCTGCGGCGTCAGCCGGACGTTTCGCGAGCTCATCGCCAACCCGTCCTTCTCGCGGACGGTGGGGTGGCGCAGGATGGCGACGTCCATTTTTTGCTGGGCGACCATCTCTTCGATCACGCGGACCTGCTGATAGTCTTTCAGTCCGAAGATAGCCGTGTGCGGATGGACGATCCGGAAGAGGCGGGAGACCACGGCGACGACGCCGTCGAAGTGTCCGGGACGCGAGGCGCCTTCCAGGCGCGAGGCGACCTCGGGGACGGGGATCTCGCTGGACGAATCCTCGGCCGGATAGACGTCCGAGTCGGTGGGGGCGAAGACGGCGTCGACGCCTTCCTTTTCGCATTTTTTCAAATCGCCTTCGAGATCGCGCGCGTACTTTTGAAAATCCTCGGGATCATTGAACTGGCGGGGATTGACGTAGATGCTGGCGACGACCACGTCGCCGTGTTTCCTCGCCTCGCGAAAAAGGGCCTGATGCCCGGCATGGAGGGCGCCCATGGTGGGGACGAAGGCGATCTTCTTGCCGGCCTTGCGTGCCGTTTTCGCAAATAGCTCCATGTCCCCCGATGTCCGAATCACCATCATGATGACGGCAATGGAGAACAATCCTATTTCCGAAGCAATGGTTTCTTTAGAAGCGGATGGGCGCCAAATTGACATAGTAGCTATGATAGTCTATATAAGAGTCAGGAGGTTTGTCATGGAATCATCGGTTACCGCCCTGGAAATGCGCAAGAAATTCGGAAGCATCCTCGACCGGGTCGTGAAGAAAGGCGAGCATGTGACGATTATGCGCGGCCATCTCGCCCTAGCCGTCCTGATTCCGGTGAAGGAGCACCAAAAGCAGTGTCTGGATCAAGATCGCTTGAGGACAGTCGACGAGATCCTGGCCGAGGTCGACGCCTGGAAGAAGACCAATCCTTCGAAGGCGAAGCGGCTGGCCAAGGGCGACGCGGCCGAGGACGTGAGAAAGATGCGGGACGGCCGATGGTCGTCGTAGACACGTCGGTGGCCATCAAATGGTTCTTCGACGAGGCGGGTTCTTCAGAGGCCAGGTCGCTTCTCAGGGATGAAGTGTTGGGAGCCCCGGATCTTCTCTATTACGAGTTCTCCAACTATCTCTGCATGAAAGATTTCGTGACTCCGGAAGAGACCGGTCGTTTTGTCGATCAACTCTACGCTTTGCCCTTGCAGGTCTTTCTTCTTCCTCAAAAGGGCTTTCGCCGCGCCGTTGAACTTGCGAAGCGCTTTCGATTGACCGCTTACGATGCGAGTTTTGTGGCCCTGGCCGAGGCGCTGGATGCGAATTTGGTGACGGCGGACGCGAAGCTCGTTCAAAAACTTAAGTCGCTTTCCTTCGTGAAGCTGCTTCCGGGCATTTAATTATCCATTCCGAAATATTCGCAGCGAGAGCCGATCAAGCCCCAACAAAATTCGTCCGCGGCCGATAAAGAGAACCATGTCGGCCCTGATCCCCACCCCCTTGCTCCTGCCCCGCCCGGAGATGGTCACCATGCCGGGCTAAGGGGATTTTTTTCGCTTGGCGCCTGGAGAGGAATAGACGTCACCGCGGGCAAAGCTGTGTTGCTTATCCGGAAAGGAACCGCTTTTGACATCGTTCGCATAGTCTTTGACGGCGTCGGTCACCGTCTTCGACAGCTGAGCGTATTTTTTAAGGAAGCGTGGATTGAAATCCGGGTTCATCCCGAGCAGGTCGTAGAGAACGAGCACCTGGCCGTCGCAGTGCGGGCCGGAGGCGATGCCGATGGTCGGAATTTTCAGGACGGAGGTGATTTTCTCCGCCGCCTCCATCGGAATGCCTTCCAAGACGATTGACCAAGCGCCCGCCTCTTGGAGGGCCTTGGCCTGAGTCAGCAGGTGCTTTTCCTCCTGAGCGCCTTTTCCCTGGATCTTGAAACCGCCGTAGCGATGGATCTTCTGAGGCTCGAGGCCGATGTGTCCCATGACCGGAATGCCGACGCGGCTCATGCGGTAGACCAATTCGGTCACCTCTTCGCCGCCTTCGACCTTGACCGACTGGGCCTTGCCCTTCTTGAGAAGCTGCCCCGCGGCCTTGAGCGCCGCGCCGAATTCGGCCTGATAACTCATGAACGGCATGTCGGCGACGAGGAGGGGATGCGTCAGCCCCCGCGCGACGGCGGCCGAATGGTAGATCATGTCGTTTAAGGTGACCGGCAGGGTCGATTCGTGGCCTTGGATGACCATGCCGAGGGAGTCGCCCACCAGCACGACGTCCACGGCCTCGTCGATCAACCGCGCGAAGGACGCGTCGTAGCAGGTGACGACGGCGATTTTCTCGCCCTCCGCCTTCATCTTTTGAATTTTCGGGATGGTGAGCTGAGGCACGCGTCTAGTGTCTCTTATTTGCCGATCGAGAGGTAGGTCTTTCCGCCGCGCTTTCCGGGCGCGGCGATGATGGCCTTCACCAGGTTCTCGTAGTCGGACTTGTTCTTCACGAAGTCGATGTCGGTGACGTTGACCGTGAGCAACGGCGTATCGGAGTACGTAAAGAAGAAGCGGTTGTAGGACTCCGACAATTCCTCCAGGTACGAATCGTCGATGTGCTTCTCGTAGGCGATGCCCCGCTTGCGGATGTGCTTTTTCAAGACGTCGATCGACGCCTGCAGGAAGACCACCAGGTCCGGTTTGGGCAATTGGACGTCGAGCAGTCCGTAGATCTTCTCGTAGAGGTAGAGCTCTTCCTTGTTCAGGTTCATCGCCGCGAAGATGCGGTCCTTGGAGAAGAGGTAGTCGCTCACCACGCCGCCGGAGAAGAGGTCGTGCTGCACGAGGTCTTTCTGCTGCTGGTAGCGGTTGATCAGGAACAGGATCTGCGTCTTCAAGGCGTTCTTCCGGCGGTCTTTGTAGAACTCCGGAAGAAAGGGGTTTTCCTCGACCGATTCAAGGACCAGCCGCGCGCCGAAATCCTCGGCCAGCCGCTTGGCGAGCGTCGATTTGCCGGCTCCGATGGGTCCTTCGATGGCGATGTAGCGGGGGGAGGACATTGACGAAGTCCTTAGACCAAGGAGAGGGTGTTCGCAAGCGCCGCGAACTTCTCGATCGGAACCGTTTCCGCCCGCGCTTGAGGCGAGATTTTGGCCTCTTTCAAGGCGGCGGCGATCGCCTCCGCCGAAAACCCACCGCTTTTGAGCGAGTTCGCGATCGTCTTCCGCCTCTGCCCGAACGCCGCGCGCACCACTTTTTCGAAAGTTTCCAGGCGATGGATCGGAAACCGGCAGCCCTCGCTGATTTGGAAGCGCACGATCGCAGAATCCACCTTGGGCGGCGGGGCGAAGGCGCCGGGCTTGAGTTTCATGACGATTTTGTTTTCGGAAAAGAGCTGGGTCATCACCGACAGGATTCCGTAGGTCTTCGAACCCGGCTTGGCGACGATACGCTCCGCGACTTCTCTCTGCACCATGACGTGGAAGCTTTCGAAGAAGGTCGAGAATTCCAGGAGATGAAAGATGATCTCCGTGGCGACGTTGTACGGAAGATTGGCAATTACTTTCCAAGAGCGGTCCGTCCCCAATAGTTTTTCCAAGTTCGTCTGCAGGAAATCATCTTCGACGATCGTCACCTTGGGATTTCCCGCATACTTCTCCCGAAGCGTACCTGCGAAGCGCCGGTCCATCTCGACGGCGATCAGGCGTCCCGCCTTGGCGGCGATGCGTTCGGTGAGAGCCCCCGGACCGGGGCCGATCTCCAGGACGTTGTCGCTCGGTCCGATGTCCGCCAGCGCGATGATCTGATCGAGCGTGACGGGATTGAAGAGGAAGTGCTGGCCGAGAGTTTTATTGGCGCGAAAGGTCACGTGGAAAGGGGGAGGTTGGCCATGGCATTCAGCGACAGCGGCGATGTTTGGTTTGCCATCAGACGCCGACCGCCGACATAGGCGATCATTGCGGCGTTGTCGGTGGAGAGCACTGGCGAGGCGAAATAGGCCGTTACGTTTTTCTTCGCCGCTTCCTCCGTGAGTTTCACCCGCAGGCGAGAGTTGCAGGCCACCCCTCCGGTGACGAGGGCGGTCTTGCAGCGGCGGTTCTTGGCGGCGGCGAGGGTCTTCTCGATCAAAATATCCACGGCGGTTTCCTGGAAAGAGGAGCAGAGGTCGAACCTCCCCTGAGCCCCCTCCTTAATAAGGAGGGGGTTGGGGGCGGTGACGTTTTTGACCGCCGTCTTCAGTCCGCTGAAGCTGAAATCATACCCCGGGACCTTGGGTTTGGTGAACGCGAAGGCCTTGGGATTTCCCTGCCGAGCCATGCGATCCACGATGGGCCCGCCCGGATAACCGAGCCCCAAAATCTTGGCCACCTTATCGAAGGCCTCGCCGGCGGCGTCGTCGCGCGTGCCGCCCAAAAACTGATACTCGCCGAATTTTTTAACAAAGTAGAGCGCCGTGTGCCCGCCGGAGACTACGAGTCCGATGTGCGGATAGCGGATTTCGGGATGCTCGATCAACGGGGCGTTCAAATGACCTTCCAGGTGGCTGACGCCGATAAAAGGGATGCCAAGTCCGAAGGCGTAGGCCTTGGCGAAGGAGAGGCCGACTAAGAGCGAACCGATCAGTCCGGGCGCGTTGGTGACGGCGATGCCGTCGAGTTCCGCCTGCGAAACGCCGGCCTTCTTCAGGGTCTCTTCGATCATCGGGCGGATCACCTCGATGTGCCTTCGGCTCGCCAATTCGGGAAAGATGCCGCCGAAGGGCGCGTGCAGTTCGTGCTGGGAGGCGATCAGGTTCGCCCGGATCTTCGCGGTAGGAGCGCGACGGGATAAATCCTTGGGCGGATTGGAGAATTCCAGAACCGCCGCGGCGGTTTCATCACAAGAGGTTTCGATGCCTAGGACGAGCATAGGCGGGAAAGATACATGGTTTACGCTTGATTTCAACGCATTCACGGGACTTTAAAGGCGTTTATCCACAACTTTTCGGGAGGGGAGGCGAATTATTTGTCCTATGCCGACTTCCGTCCACATGCCGTCCTGGCTTTCGATCGGGTTGCTGTCGGGCCTCGCCGCCCATGGATTGAGCACGCCCGCCAATGACGGGGAGTTCGTCACCACCGGCGTGCGCCTGATCGACCCCGAGAGCGCTTGGCGTCGGTTTCAATCCCTTCAAAAAAAGGAGGCGGCGACGATCGTGGCGGACGGCGTCGTTCACCGTGTGGTCGATTTCGAGCGCTACGACGACGGCCTCCTCAGCTACACGCGCGTGATGAGGGACGGAAAAGATACGGGCGCCTGGCGCCTCTTTTTCCAGGATGCGCTGGACGATCCGAACCCGATGCCTCTCGGCGCCCGGCAGATCCGGGAAAGTCTTTTGGACGTCTATTTGGACGAAGCCCTTCACGTGCGGCGGGAAGAGATCACGATGCCCGAGATCCGGGAGACGGGCGACCTCCCGACCCGCAGCGGCAAGATCCGCAAGGCGTTCTCGCTTCAGAACGGCCGCTCCTTCGAAATTCTGGCGTGCCCTCCGCTGAAGCCGCGCGAGATTCACCGGAGGACCGGCGAATTGGTCAAGGTCGGCCAGTTTCCCATCGAAGGACTGCTGGTCTATCTCAAGATGCTCCCGTTGGCGGCGCTCGCCCAGGTGGATGAGATGCGTTTGAGCCAGCGCCATCATCCCGGAAAGATCGGATCGGCGATGCGCCTGCGCGACCGCTTCCTCGTGCGCCTTTATCCCTTCGAGAGGATTTTGAAAAAATCCCGGGACGACAAGTCCGAGCCGGAATCGGCCGAGGCGACCCTGGTGCGGTTTTTCTACGCGCTTTGCCACGAGGCCTTCGGACACCCGTTGATCTACCGCAACCGCTATTTGAGGCGCGAGCTGATGAAGATCGTGGCCAGCGGGGAGACGCCGCCGTCGCCGTACGCGATCGAGGGCATCGAAGACTGGTTTTCGGAAGGCGTCGCCGAATACTGGAGGCGCCACAGTCTCGCCGATGAGGAATCCGCCGACCAATGGCGCTTCCGGCATCCTTATATTTCCGGGCTGATCCTGCACCTTCTCGCCGTTTTGGAGGAAACCGTGGAGCCGGCCAACGAGAACATCGAGCAGTGGGCGCGGACGATGAGGCCTCTCAGTTGAACCGACTCGGGAGGAATCCATGCCGCCGAACGTGATCGTCACCGGGGCCCACACCGCGCTGGGCGGCCTCTTTCTCCGCGAAGCCGTCGCCGGCGGTTACCGCGTGCTTTGCGGGGATTCGCCGGAAGCGGCGCCCGATGTCCCTTGCCGTTATGTCTCCGTTTCCCTCTCCGACGCGGATTCGGTGCGCGCCTTTCGGGACGAAGCCGATCTCTTCTTGGGGCGCGAATCGGGAGCGAACCTCGTCCTCGCCTTGGGGGAGGCCGGACAGGATTTTTTCTATGAGCCGCGCCTCGACGATCTGGAGCGGCTGGCCTCCGTCTTTTCGGATCGGCTTCTTCACCCGGACAGCCGATTCGTCACGCCCGACCCTCACTTCCCCCTGACCCTGCCCCCGGGGAGCACGGGAGTGGTGATCACCCGGGCGCTCCTGGATCATCCCCGGGTCTCCTCGCGGTATTTGGCGGGGTTGCTGACGTCCGCCTGGGAGGCGGTTTACCGAGGGGAAGAAAGCCTTCGACAGGGACTCGCTGCATCCGGTGAGTTGCCGGTCTTGAACAGCGGAGGACTCCCGCCCTGGGAGGACTGGGAACTTTCCGTCAGCGCGTCTTTAGAGCGGGATCCGGCGTCTCGCGCCCGCATTCGAGGTCTCTTGTGCGGGCTTCGCCTCCTCATCGATCCGGCGGAATTGGCCGTGATCGTCCTTCGGCATTTGGAGTCCGGACGAACCGGCTCGATCGGCCGTCCGATGTGGGAGGAGTATCCTTACTTCGAAGAAGTCATCATCCGCCGCCTGATGAGCGATTTAGGGCTCTTTCCCTTCCTTCAGGAGCCGGCCCGAATTCCCTGGCTGGCCTGAGGGGCGTTCCGGATCCTTTTCATGAGCCCGGCCAGAACCGTGCCCGGGCCGATCTCCAAAAAAGTGTTTTCCCCGTGATCCAACAGAAACCGGACGCTCTCGTGCCAGAGAACGGGAGAAACCATCTGTTCCAGCAGGGTCTCTTTGATCTCGCCGTCCACGTAGGGGAGGGCGCTTCGGTTGGCGATGACGGGGATTTGAAGCGGCCGGAACTCGAAATCTTTTAAATAACCGGAGAATTCCTGCATCGCTTCCTTCATGTAAGGGGAGTGGAAGGCCCCGCTCGTGTTCAGGCGGACGCACAGGTAGCCTTCCTGCTCGAAAACGGCGGTGGCCTTTTCGATGTCTCCGACCAGGCCCGACACCGTCATCTGCGCCGGGGAGTTGTGGTTGGCGATCGTCAGGTTCGCGATGTTGTGTTCGCGCAGGATCCTCAAGACCTCGTCCTCGGGGGCGCCCATGACCGCGATCATGGCGCCGCCGGTGGCCCGCGCCATCAGCTCGCCCCGCTTTTTCACCAACCTTAAACCCGTCGCGAAGTCGTAGGCGCCCGCGGCGTACAGGGCGCTCAATTCCCCCAGGCTGTGGCCGATCAGATGGCTCGGAACGGAGTTGGACTGCAGCTCCTTCAGGTACCGCATGACTTCGACGACGTAGAGGGCCGGCTGCGTGTATTGCGTTTGGTTCAATTTCTCCGGTTCTTCCAGGCAGATCCGCCGGATCGAAAATCCCAAAATGTCGTCGGCGATGCGGATCAAGTCCTGGAACTCGTCGAACAGGCCCGCCCCCATGCCGATCTGCTGGGAGCCCTGGCCGGGGAACATGAAAACCGTCATGAAGCCTCCTTCCCCGCCTGTCCGAGCGTCTTGGCGTGATCCTCCAAGGTCGACAGGAACCGGTCGATCTGCTCGTCCGTATGTCCGGCGTTGACCGACACCCGGAGCAATTGCTCCCCTTCGCCCACGCCCGGAGGGATCGCGGCCACGACGTAGAATCCCGATTCCAAGAGGCGGTGGGCGAGGACCAGGGTTTTCTCCGTGTCCCGGATGTAGACGGGCACGATCGCCGAATCGCTTTGGCCGTAGTCGAACCCCAGTTGCGACAGTCCCTTCTTCAAACGGGCGATGTTGCTCCAAAGCTTTTGACGGGGGCCGTCGTCCTTCCGCACGATCTCCAGAACCGCCCGGGCGGTCTGCACGTTGGCGGGAACGATCGAGGCCGAGAACATGTAGACGCCGCAGAGCAGCCGCAGGTAGTCCAGCGCTTCCTTGGAGCCGGCGACGAAGCCCCCCGTGGTCGCGAAGGTCTTGCTGAAGGTGCCGAGGATGAAATCCACGTCGCTCTCCGCTTGCTGCTCCGAGGCCGTGCCTCGGCCGTTCTTGCCCAGGACGCCGATGCCGTGGGCGTCGTCGATGGCGGTCATCAGGCCGTGCTCCTTGCAGTAGGGGAGGTAGGTCTTCAAGTCCCCTTGGTCCCCCTTCATGCTGTAGACGCCTTCCAAGTAGAGGAGATGATAGTTGGCCTGGCTTTCGAGCCGTTTCCGGTGCTTCGATTCGAGCGACTTGAGCGCATTGTGTTGGACGAAGGTGACGGAAAAATCCTGCAGGAAACCTTCCCCCAGTTTCAGCCCGTCGATGATCGAACGGTGGTTCGCGGCGTCGGAATAGACGGACGCGCCGTTCATGACGTGCGCCGCGGCGAAGCCCATCATGGCGCTGTAGCCGGTGGGGAAGAGGACCACGGACTCCTTGCCGAGGAAATCGGCGAGCTCTTCCGACAGGGCGCGGTGGATGGCGAGCGATCCGCTGCCCAGCATCGACGAGCCGGCGCCGGTGCCGTAGCGATCGACGGCGTCCTTGGCGGCCTTGGCGATTTCCGGACGCCCGAGCATGCTCAAATAATCGTTGGAGGCGAAGCTGACGACCTTCCGGCCCTTCAACGACGTGTCGTAGCCGGGCTTGTCGAAGGGCAGCTCGAATTTGATCAGGCCTTTCGCGTGTTGCGAGCGGTAGATCTCGTATTCAGCCTCGAACTGCTTGAAAAAGTCCTTGGGAAGCATCGTTCAATCCTCGAAGCGCAGGCCGAAGGACTCGCGCTTCGTGTAAAAGTGCATCAGGTTGTCGAAGAAGCTCATGCCCCGGTCGACGTTGACGATCTGGCCCTTCATGCCGTCCAAGAAGCCCGAACAGAGGGCCACGGTCGCATCCGCCACTTCTTTGGGTTGCATCCAGTGCCGCTCGTGCATGAAGTGTTTGGCGAACCCCAAAAACTCCTCGCCGAAGGTCTTCTCCATGGACCAGGTCCGCACGCCCCGGGTTCGGATGATGTTGATGTGGATGTCTTCGTTCCGGAGCCGGTAGGTCATGTAGCGGCACAGGGATTCCATCGCCACTTTGGAGGCCGCCACGTAGTCGTAACCGAAGTTGTAATGGTCGATTCCCGTGGTCGAGATCCCGACCACGTACTTGGGGTAGCGCCCGAAAGCGGCCTTCATCCGCTTGACGTACTCGTAGGTGGGCCAGGCGCTGTAGGCCAGGCTCTTCTTGAGCGCGCGGAAGGAGTAATCTTCGAGACTCTGGATGACGGAAGTGAGGCTGACGTTGCTGATGAAGGCGTCGACCCCGTCATGCGTCTCGCCGATCTTTTTCATCAATGCTACGGTGTCGTCGTGATTGGAAACGTCCGCTTGCAAGATGAGCGGCGGATGCTTCGCCCCCGCGGCCTCGAACTCCTTCAAGACTTGGTCGTGCTCGGCCGTGCCCCAGTGGTAGGTGATCACGCACTTCGCCCCGAGTCCCGCGAAGGAAAGCGCGGTGCACAGGCCGATGCCGCGCGTCCCTCCCGTCACCAAAACGACCTTGTCCTTCAATCCGGAGAGCAGGTTCGATTCCATGCGTGTCGCCTTATTGCGGGGTGGCGTAGCGGCAGAACATGTCGGCCAGGCCGTCGATGTTCTTGATGCCGGACAGCTCGTTCCGCGGGATTTTGATCTTCAGCTCGCGCATGGAGGCGGAAACCACCTCGACGATGTCGAGGCTGCTCGCCCCGTAATCCTTCATCGATTTGGCGCCTTCGATCTGTTCGGCGGAAACTCCCTCCACCGCGTTGACCAGGTGTTTTTTGACGATTCCCAGGATCTGTTCTTTTTCCACGTTTTCCCCCCTTGTTGTTTTCTACATTCCGAAGTTTTCCCGTTCGTCGTAGTAGCGCATGACGTTGTCGGCGAAGGCCGAGCCCCCGTCGATTTTCAAAACCTGTCCCCGGATCCCGTCCATGAGGCCGCTGGCGAGCATCAGGATCGCGCCGGCGACGCTTTCCACGGAGGTGACCAGCCCGGGGCTTCCGTACTTGCGGGCGAAATCCGCGAAATCCTTTCCCATGGTCATTGACAGGCTTTCGGTGTCGACGAAGTGGGGTTTGACCAGGTTGACGCGGATGTCCTCGTCGAAGAGCCGGTAGCTGAAGTATTTCACCATCGTCTCCAGCATGGCCTTGCACGCGCCGAGGAGGTCGTAGTTCCGGAGATACTGCTCGGAGCCGAAGGCGGTGACCCCGACGGCGTAACGCGGATACGCCCCGAAGGTTTTTCGGATCTCCTGCGTGAGAGCGAAGAGGGGCCAGGTCGTGTAGCGCATGCTCTCGTAGAGGTCTTTTTCCCGGTAATCTTCCAGCCCCGAGGTCAGCGCCCCGAAGGCCACGTTGGAGACGAAGGTCTCGATCTTGGACACCTTCCACTTGGTCTTGAGCTCGTCCAAGAGGACCTTCACGTCCTCTTCGCTTCCGGCGTCGGTCTGGAAGAGAAGCGGCTCCGAATACCCGCGGCGGACGAAGGATTGCACGAGGGCATCGTTGTCGGCGCTGCCGAACTTATAAGTCATCACCACGCGGGCCCCGAAGCGGGCGAAGGACTCCGCCGTCGCCAGGCCGATGCCCTGCGTTCCTCCCGTCACCAGGACGACCTTGTCCTTGTAATCAACCGGCGTAACCATCTTCGATCCTCCGGGCGATGTCGGCCCTCGCGAAACAGACCTCGTGCATTCCCGCTTCTTCCTGAAGCGCTTCCTCGACCAACTTCCTTTTTTCCGACATCAGATGACGTTTCAGCAGCACCAGGCTCTCCCGGTGCTTTTCCGCGATCCGGTGCGCAAGATCCAAGGCGAGCGGGAAGACTTCGCGGGTCTCGACGATCGCGTTGAAGCCGCTCTTGCCGATGAATTCCTTCCCCTGCTTGCATTGGCCCGTATAGAGGAGCTCGTGCGCGAGCGCCGGCAGGAGCACGCTTTCGATCAGCCGGGTCGATCCCATTCCCGGCGTGAACCCCATGTTCATGAAGGTGAAGCCGTAGCGGCTCGTCTTGGAGAGGATCGCGATGTCGGCGCACAAACCCAGGGCGAAGCCCCCGCCGACGGCGTGTCCGGCCATGGCGGCGATCACCGGGATCGGAAGGTCGAGAACGAGCTTAGAAAGACGGATGTCCGCCGGGGCGATCTTTCCTGCGGCGATGGAGGCGAGCATCTCTTTATCGGCCCCGCTGCAGAAGACTTCTCCCGAGCCTTGGAGGATCAAGACCTTGAGGTCTTTGTCGTCCGCGATCCGCGCTAGACTGGCGGTCAGATCCTCCACCACTTCGAGAGAGAGGGCGTTTCCGTTGGCGGGGTCGTCGATCTTAAGCGAGCCGATCTCCTTCGATAGGGGCTCGAAGACGACCTTGCTGGTTTGGCGGGCGGTCATCGGATGAGTCCTCCGGAGGCGAATTCTCCCAAACTGTCCAAGACCTCGGGTTTGGACAAATGAGCCCTCAATGAGCCCATGCCTTCGTCCAGGAGAAGGTCGAGCGTCTGTTGGTGAAGGAAATTCGTGAGCCTCTTGATGGCCTTCACGGACTCGGGGCCGCTGCGGGAAAAATCCTTGATCCGCACGTGGAGTTCGCGCTCGAACCGGCCGTCGTCCGCCACCTGATCCGCCAGTCCCAAGCGCAAGCCCTCCTCCGCGTCGATCGTCTTCATCGTGAGAGCCAGCTTCTTGACGTGATCGGGCAGGCACCGCAGGGACAGAAGGGGGATGACCACCCCCGGAAACATCCCGAACAAGGCCTCCGGCAGTCCGAAGCGGGCACTGCGTCCCGCCAGGACAAAATCGCAGGTGGCCGCGATCCCCAGCCCGCCGCCGATCGCCTCCCCGCGGACGACCGCGAGAGTCACCTTCGGGCAGCTCCGAATCTCGCGGATCAAGTCCACGTAGGTACCGATCGCATCGAAATGACGGCGGCGCGCCTCCGCGCACAGGAATTCCAGGTTCATCCCGAGGCAGAAACGTTCCTCGCCGCCGGTAAAAAGAATCACCCGGCAGTCTTCGTCCCGAGAGGCCTCCCGGAGCTCGGACCGGATCCTTTCGATCCCGGCGCCATCCAGGTCCTCGGGCAATGTTATCGTCCGGCTCGACATTCCTCACTCCAAGCATAGTGGCGGTAGTAGTCCTGCACCTTTCGCAGGACCAACCGGTTCCGCCTCACGTAACGCGTTTGGAAAAATTCGGACCCCAGCATCCCCAGATCGATCTCGACGGTCTTGGCTTGCATCGACTCGAAGCGCGTCTTTTCGAGGAGCTCGTAGGGTTCGATGCCGATCTCCAGGCGGTCGTTCAGCTCGGCCAAGGGATCGCCGTTGGCGACGGCCTTTTTCGCGCCGTCCCCTACGGTCGCGGAAAAAAATTCCGCGCACGAACCGCTGCCGTAGGCGAAGACGCCGACCTTCTTCCCGGGGGCGATCCGGTCGTTCGTCGCCATGAGGCTCAACAGCGCCAGATAAACGCCGCCGCTGTAGACCCCGCCGATCCTCTCGGACAATTTCAGCGAATCTTTGGTCTTGGCGTCGAATTGGTCTTGAGCGGCCTGACGGCCGATGTCGGAATAGTTTTTGAACAAAAAATGGTGGGCCCGGTAGCTCAAGCCCGGAAAGGGGACATGAAAGACGAAATGGTCGAAGTCCCGGTCGAGCCGGACGTCACCGGCCCGCCGCGCGTAGTCTTCAAAACATTCGCCCAGGGACTCGAGATACGAAAAGAGGCTCGTTTCCGCGTTTCCGGCCTCGACCCACGGCAGCGGCCGGAAGATATCCGCGACCTCCTGAGAATAGATGCCGTACTTGGCCGGATCCAAGGAAAGAAAATCCGGCTTGGAAGAGACGAGCATCGCCACGGACCCGCAGCCTAAGACATACTCGTGGGCCCCGCCCAGGCCTTGTGTGCTTTGGTCGGTGGTGACGACTAAGGCCTTTTTTTCCTTGTCCGGATGGGAGGCGACGTGGGCGATCGCCATGCGAAGCGCGGCCGTGGAGCCGTAACAGGCGCATTTGATCTCGAAGTTCCGGCAGTTCGGGGAAAGCCTTAAAAATCGGTGGACCCAGGAGCTGATCGGCTTCTCGGCGTCGACCCCCGACTCGGTCGCGACGATGACCAGGTCGATCTTCTCCCGGTCGGATTCCGACAACAGGGGCACGGTCGCGTTGACGGCCATCGTAACGGGATCCTCCCAAAGGGGGATGACCGACCGCTCGCGGATCATCAGTTCGTCGATCACCGCGAGGTCGCTTTCCTTGCGGAGCCGCGCCAATTTCCTAAAATCGAGGGACAGGGTCCCCGGGTAAAACGAGATTTTTTCGATCCCGCAGGGCATCGTCAGTAACTCCAATCCAGGCCGCCGGTGGCCGAGACGACCTGTCCGTTGATGAATCCGTTGTTCTCCGAAGCCAGAAACAAGATCAGTTCGGTCAACTCGTCCGTGCGCCCGACGCGCTTGAGCGGGCAGTATTGAAGCCAAAAGCTCTTCAGCTTTTCGCTCATGGCTTCGAAGGTCATTTCCGTCTCGAAAAAGCCGGGCACGACGACGTTGGAGCAGATGCCCTTCGGCCCGTACTCTTTCGCGATCGTCCCGGACAAACCGACCAAGCCCGCCTTGCTCGCCGCGTAGTTCGCCTGGCCCGTGCCGCCGTTCCGGATGATGGAGGAGAGAAAGACGAAGCGGCCCGTCTTCCGCGCGATGAACTCCTGCAGGAACTGCCGGGCGACGAAGAAATTGCCCGTCAGGTTGGTGTCGATGACCTCCCTCCAGTCCTCGTCCGAGAGCGAGAAGAGAAGGCCGTCCTTGAGGATGCCCGCGTTGCAGACGACGGCGTCGACGTGCCCGAAGTCCCTGAGAACGGAACCGAAGACGCTCTCCACCTGGTTCGAATCCTTGATGTCCAGCCGGTAGGACTTGACCTTCCGGTCGCCGAACGACCGCCGAGCCTCCTCGAGGACCTGGGCCGCCGCGGATTCGTTCGTGCAGTAGGTGAAGGCGACGTCGTGGCCCTTACGCGCCGCCGCCAGGACGGTGGCGCGGCCGATGCCTCGGGATCCTCCCGTTATGAAAAGATTCATCGTCGTTCCCTAGCTTTCATGTTTCTTGAACAGGGCGATGCAGTTCAGCCCGCCGAATCCGAACGAGTTTTTGAGAAAGATGTTCACGTTGCAATCGACGGCCTTTCCCCGGCAGACGTCCAAGTCCACCTCGGGCTCCAGTTCGTCGATGTTGATGGAGGGATGCAGCTTCCCCCGGTTCATTTGAAGGATGGCCGCGACGGTCTCGACGGTGGCCGCGGACCAGCAGGTATGGCCCAGCATGGATTTCGGGGCGTTGATCTTGATCTCGTAGGCCCGTTTTCCCAAGGCCTGCTTGATTGCGCGGATTTCGGTCAAATCCCCCAAGGGCGTCGAGGTGGCGTGGGCGTTGATGTAGTCGATCTCCTCGACCCGGACCCCGGTGCGCTTCAACAGGCGCTGCATCAGGCGGGCCTGGCCTTCTTGAGAAGGCTGGGGGAGGTGATTGGCGTCGGCGCTGGCCTCGACCCCCAGGACTTCCGCATGGATCTTCGCCCCGCGTTCCTTCGCCGTCTCCAATCTTTCCACGACCAACGCGGCCGCGCCGTGGGCCGGGACGAAGCCCTCGCGTTTGAGGTCGTACGGACGGCTCGCCTTTTCGGGAGCCTCGTTAAAACTCCGGTAGGAGATCGCTTCCATCATCGCGAGGCCCTGGAACTCGAGAGGGGAAAAATCCAGGACCGGAGCCACGACGACGGCGGCCTTCATATCGTGATGAAGGATCTCGTCGACGGCGAGCTTCAGCGCGATGTTGCCGCTGGCGCAGGCCCCGCCCACCGTGTAGGCGGAACCCTTGAGGGTCAAAAGTTCCGAGACGATCCCGGCGTGGTCCGTGTCCAGCCCCCGGAGCGCGAAGAGGCCTTCGATGAAATCCGGCTCGGCATTGAACTGGTCGTGGTTGGTGAATTCGTAATTGAGGTTTAAGTTGTGCCCCGCCACGATGGTGGCGCAATCGTAAGGGTCGTAGGCCCACTGCGCCATCTTCGCGTCCAGGGAGGCCTTCAGGGCCGTCAGGATCGTGAGCTTCTCGCCCCACGGGGCGTTCTTCATCAGGCGCTGGGCCTTTCGGACCGTTTCCTCGCCCAAGGCCGGCTGGATTTTCGAAAAGGCCTTGTCGACGTCGTAATCGAAGAGATCGGCCCCGACCTTGGCGTAGATGCCGTCCGTCTTGAAGGTCCTCCATTTCACGACGGAGGATTTCCCCGCGAGCAGGTTCTCGTAAAACGTGTCGAGCTCGTCGCCCAGCCGGGTCAGGACGGACATACCGGTGATGACGATTCTAGGTGCGCTCATGGAATCCCCCCGATTCCGTCAGTGATACGCCTCGATGATGCTGAGCGAGCACAGGTCGGACTGATGATAAACCTGTCCCGCGAGCGTGATCGTCAAGGGGTCCTCCTCGATGATTTTGACCCTGATGGTCAGCGTTTGATCGGGGAGGGCCGGATGAATGAACAAGGCATGATGGATTTTCGTGAAATACCCTTTGAGAGGCTCCCAGGGCAGGGACCGATCCCGGGATTTGTACCTTTGATAATTCGCGAGGCACAAACCCAGTTGAGCCGCCATTTCGATCAGCAGGACTCCCGGATAAATCGGCTCGTTGGGGAAATGACCCTGGAAGATCGCGTCCTGAGGGTCCAAGTAGCGCGATCCCGAGATCGACAGGCCCTCCGGATCGACCCGCAGGATTTTGTCGATGAGCAAAAAGGGCGGGCGGTGAGGGATCAGGGAAGCGACGGTCTCCGGAACGTCCTCGTCCCCGCCGACGGCGATCGGCGATCGCTTGAGCTGCTTCACGAGAAGGCCCCAATCCTTCCCTCCCGCGCCTGGGGTGTTTCGTTCGGTATTAAAGCTATCAATTTGATATACAATCGATGCATCAGTCATAAAAATAATCAATATTATAAAGTTATGCGTAATTGACTTCTTGGCCATTTTATAGAACCATTCCTGCTCAGGCAAATATTTTAACCAGTTCAGTCAACACTTTGTGTACTCCGGAGTGGACGGCGGTAAACGCGCCTCTTTATGAAGGTTTTCGTCACGGGGGGGAATGGGTTCATCGGTTCTCGCGTCGTTTCCCGTTTGGTCGGGAAGGGATACGATGTCCGTTGTCTCTTGCGAAAGACGAGCCGGACTTCCCGAATCGACCATCTGACCGTTGAAAGGTATTTCGGGGACATCCGCAGCGCGGAGTCCCTCAAGTCCGGCATGGAAGGCTGCGGCGCGGTCGTCCACCTGGCCAGCATCTCCTCCTGGGAGCACATCCGCTCCAAGCTCGTGCCCGAAACGATCATCGACGGCACCATCAACGTCCTCGATGCCGGCCGCGCCGCGGGGAACCTGAAAACGGTCTTCGTTTCGTCCTCCACGGCCGTCAACGGCACGGACGGTCCCGTCGTCTGCGACGAAGCCGCCGATTTTCGCTTGGACCCCAAGAAATTCATCTATGCGGCCGCGAAGCACGAAGCCGAACGGAAGGCGGCCGAATACGTCCGGAAGGGTCTTCCCGTGGTCATCGTCAATCCCTGCGAGGTCTACGGGCCCGACGACGACGACATGGTGACGGCCAGCAATCTGCGCGATTTCATCAAGGACTGGCCGGCCCTCGCCGTGACCGGCGGCATCGCGGTGTCCCACGTGGACGACATCGCCGACGGGATCGTCGCCGCGCTCGAGCGCGGAAGATCGGGCGAGCGCTACATTTTGGGAGGCGAAAACATCACGGTGCGGCAGCTGATCGACATCACGCTCGAGGCGGCCGGACAAAAGAAACCCGTCCTTCACCTGCCGAACGGCGTCGTCAAGTTCCTCATCAAGGGTCTGCACGCCCTGCATTTGCCGACGCCCGTCATTCCGGACATCGTCGACTACGCCACGCTTTTCTGGTGGGTGGATTGCTCCAAGGCGGAACGCGAATTGGGCTATTCCTACCGGCCCGCCAAGGCGGTGATCGGGGACGCCGTGCGCTGGCTCAAGGAAACGAAGAGGGTCCCATGAAAAAAGCCCGGCTCCTGTGGCAGGACTTTCGCTTTCTCTGGAAGATCGTGTGGGTTCGCCTCAAATGCGAGGCGGCCCAGAGGTTCAAGAAGGATTCCTGGTCGATCATCGACTTGTTCGAAAAAACGGCCCGCAGGTCCCCGGATCGTCCCGCCCTCGAGTATGCGGGAAAGACCTGGACCTACGGAGAGCTGGACCGCATCGCGAACCGCGTCGCCCATTGGGCCCTCGCAAACGGCGTCCGCAGTGGGGACGTCGTCGTCCTGACCGCGGTGAGCCGTCCGGCCGTCATTTGGTCGGTGATCGGGTTGGCGAAGATCGGAGCCACCGTCTCGATCTTAAGGCCCGGGCATCACCGGTCCTTGTCCGCGTCCTATCTTGAGGCCCACAAGGTTCGGATCCTCCTCGCGGCGAAAGAGCTCGCCGGCGAAATCCCCGCGCCGGCCTTGGTTCACGCCGCCCTTCATCCTTTTATGGAGGAGGAAAAAGACCTGGAGGCCTATTCCGACCGGGATCCGAACGAGGGAAGGAAGCGGGAGACGCGATGGCACGACGTCTTCCTTCATCTCTGCACCAGCGGGACCCTCGGCGACCCGAAACCCGTGAAGGTCACCCACAGCCATCTTTACGCTTACCTGTTGGCGCAGGTCCTGATGAAGGATCTCCAATCCTCGGACGTCATCTATTGTTGCCTCCCGCTCTCCCACGGCATGGGCCTGGCCTCGTGCGTGATGTCCTCGTGGGTCGTGGGCGCCAAGGTGTATCTCGCCGCCGAATTCGCGCCGGAAAAATGTTTTGAGGAATGCGCGAAAAGCGGCGCGACCGTCCTCACCTACGTCGGCCTCGTGCCCCAGATCCTCCTGGGCGCGCCGCCGGGCGCCTTCGACCGGGCCCACTCCTTGCGCGTCGCCCTGGGCCACGAGATGAAAGGCTACGTTTGGGAGAAAATGCGGGAGCGCTTCGGGATCCCGCAGATCGTGGAATTCTACGGCGCCACCGACGGCCCCGCGCTGCTCGTGAATATTCCGGGAGGGCCCGGCGCGGCGGGATACTTGGGGCCGCTGACGTCCCGTCTGTATCCCGTGGCCTTGATCCGGTTGGATTCCGCGGGGAATCCCGTCCGCGACGAAAAGGGACGTTGTCTGCGGTGCCGCGAGGGGGAGGCGGGCGAATTGCTCACGCCGTTCAAGGACGGGGATCCGACCTTCGAATTTTCGGAATACGCCGATCCGGCGCTCGACGACCCGAGCCTGAAGGCCAAGCGCGTGGCCCGGGACGTGTTCCGAAAAGGGGATCGGTGGACGCGGACGGGGGACCTCTTCCGGCGGGACGGGGACGGATTTTTCTATTACCTGGGGCGCGCGGCCGACAACGTCGGCAGGGATTCCGGCCGCGTGCTGGCGGAAATCGAAGAAGCCGTCCTCACGCCCGAGGGCTACGATTTCCTCAAATACGCCAGCGTTTACCCCGTCGAAACGGGAGACGGGAAGGTCCTCATGGCGACCGTCGTCGCCGGCCGCGACTTTCGGATCGATCGTCTCTACGACCACTTCTCCGAAAAATTGGAATCGGATTCCCTGCCTCTCGTTGTCAGGGTGAAAAACGATTTCGGGGAGCTGACCGCCACCTTCCGGATGAGCAAGCCGCAACTGGCCCGCGAGGGTTTCGATCCGAAGGTCGTCTCCGACGCGTTGTACGTTTGGGACGAGACGCTTCGAAACTACGTTCGTCTGGACGCCTCGCGGTATCGCTCACTCTCCTCGCGCCCGACAGGGAGTCCCGCCAAGGCCGTATTCCACGCCGTCAAAGATCCGGTCCCGGAACTCTCCGTAAATCCTTAAATACGCTTCGCGCGGTCCGCTCTCGCCGATGCCCGCGATATGGCGGCGGAGCCCGGGTCCGTCGGCCACGTAGATGAGATGGTGTTCGGCGATGAATTCCTCGAAGGATTCCGAAGTCCGTTCGAGCCTCGCGGCGTATCCGCGCTCCCAATCCAGGGCGTACACGCGGTTGCCCGCGTCCGTCCCGTCGCCCCGGACCGTTTGAAAATCGTCCCGCAACCCGGCGGAGTGCCTCGTGCTGTGTCCCAATTCATGAAGGAACATCCCCAGCAGATAGCGGCGCGAGCCGCGAAGCGTTCCTTCGTAGAGATGCACCGTCCCCTCTCGAAAGGCGCTGCCCATCGACGCGCCCCGGAGGTCCACGCGTTCCGATCCCAAAACGAGGCCCGAGAGCGCGTCTCTTCCGAGGAAGGCCGCGGGAAGTTTTCCCAAAAGCGCATGAAGGTACCGGACCTGGTCCGGGACAAGGAGGCAATTGGCCCCGAAGAAAAGCGCGATCCCGTGGCGCCTGAGCGCGGAGCCGAGCGCCGAAAGCTCGGGGCTGCGGGAGGGAGGCTCGACGCGGCCTTCGAAACCCATGACCCCGCGCCAGGCCCGATACGCCTCGTAGAGGGCCCGGCTGGCCGGTTCCTCCATCATGGTCTCGGCCCCGCTGGGATAGTGGATCTTGCAGTAATCGCCCGTTTTGCGGATCCGCCCGGGGAGATAAGGGCGGACCTCGTCTCCCATTTCGAAATCCCTCCGATGGAGCTCCAAGGCCGCCGTTTGTTCCAAGGAAAGATCGAGGGACGACATGGAAGAGTAGGAAAAATTTCTCAAATCGTTTTGAAGCAGGAGCGAAAGAGAGTCCATTTTGGAACCTTCATCGTATGCTATAATCCCTCCGAGGGGCGATGAAATTGAAGAAGCCGAGGAAAAATGAAGTCCATCTCTGGAAGGCAAATCTCGATCAGCCGTCCGC
The DNA here is from genome assembly GCA_036274695.1 of bacterium. Taxonomy (GTDB): domain Bacteria; phylum UBA10199; class UBA10199; order JACPAL01; genus DASUFF01. Next base: position 31,225 of record DASUFF010000004.1, read on the forward strand.
GCGCGTGGACAATCTTTTGAGGATACTGTCCCGGGAAGAGAGGGAGCGCGCCGACCGGTTTCATCTGGAAAGGGATCGAAACCGTTTCGTCGTCGGCCGCGGGTTGTTAAGGAAGATCCTCGGCCGCTACCTCGTCATCGACGCCGCGGCGGTTCGATTCGAATACAATGCCACCGAAAAACCGTTTCTGGCGTCGGGTTCGAGCGACCTGAGGTTCAATCTCTCCCATTCCCAGGGCCTGGTCGTCTACGCCTTGGCTCTCGGCCGGGACGTCGGCGTGGACGTCGAACGCGTTCGGAGCGACATCGATTGGGAAGGGATCTCCGGCCGTTATTTCTCGGCCTCGGAAAACAAGGCCCTCCGGTCCTTTCCCGAAAA
>DASUFF010000005.1:0-2725 GCA_036274695.1 bacterium
AAAAAATAATGTGTTTCAATATGTTACATCGGCTAAGTCTCTATGACCTTTTGAAGCGTTTTCCAATATCCTTCCTTCTTGGAGAAGTCGGTGAGGTAGTCGAGGTCGATCATATCCTTGTTTTTTCTCCAAATCAGTTTCGCCTGGTCGATCGAACGCGCGTCTTTCCATTCCACCCCGGCGATGATGCGGTCCATGATGATGTCCTCGATTCTGATGATCTCCAAGGGACCTTCCGGCGTCTTGATGAGGCTGACTTTTGTGATTGTCCGCCTACCGACCTGAATCGGAGAAGGAGGGAACTCCACGGAAAATGCGAACAGCGGGTTTTCAAAATGTCGATAATTGGTGGTGCGCTTGAAATCCAGGGAATGCATGATTTCTTCGATATCTTCCTTCGTGTCCCCTCGGAGGATGATGTCGATGTCTTTGGTCTGATATTCCCCTTGCGTGTAAAACTGCACCGTCGCGCCTCCGACCAGAATGAAATCCATCCCTTTTTCGCGAAAGAGCCGTGAGAGGAGGGCGGCGAGAGTGATCTGCTGATCAAAAGGAGGAAGGCGCGCTATTTTCCTCAAGGCGTTCGAGGCGCTTTTCTTCGTCATAGTTGGCCGAACTTTTTCAGGATCTTTTCTTCATCGTAGGAGCGCGGTTTTTTGCGTTTGGAGGTGAGTCCCGGGATCAGTTCCGCCGGGACCGGGATGGCTCTCACCTTTTTGACGTATTCGTCCATGTCGTAAACGCGGTCGACCTCGTAGGTTCTGTTTTGCTCCTCACGATAGCGCGCGAACAAATCGCGGATAGGGGGAAGAAGGGGAAAGCGCTCGTTCAGTCGGTAAGCCCTTTGGTTCCCCCGTTTCGACGAGAAAAGGAGCCCGAGACTTTCCAGGTTGCACAACTCCCTCAACGCTTGCTGCGGCGCGATCTTCACCTCGCGCGCCAGCTCCCGGACGCCCATCTGGGCGTCGGGGTTCTCGACCCAGAACTGCAGAATCGTCCGGCGGACCTTGGACGGAATGAGAAAGCTTAAATCCATATAGGCTTATCGTCCTACTTATTAGGACAGTTGTCAACAATAGTAGGACAATAGGTCTCTCTTGAGAAAAGGGCAGGGATATCCGATAGATAACCCGAGGCTTAAACATGTACCTGGACAAGATCGTCGATTACAAAAGGCAGGAGCTGGAAGCGGTCCGGCGGAAGGCGCCTCTGAAGGACGTCCGCAAGATGGCGGAGGACGCGGCGCCGGCGCGGAATTTTTCGGGATCCCTCCGAATGGCCGGCGTTCGCATCATCGCCGAAGTCAAAAAGGCCTCCCCCTCCCAAGGCGTCATCCGGCCGGATTTCGATCCCATCCGCATCGCGGCTTCCTACGAGGACGGCGGCGCGGCCTGTCTCTCCGTCCTGACCGACGAGCATTTTTTTCAGGGGAGCCTGGCTTATCTCGAATCCATCAAGAAGCGCGTGAAGATCCCTCTCTTGAGAAAAGATTTCACGCTCGACGCCTATCACGTCTACGAGGCGCGGGCCTACGGCGCGGACGCCGTCCTCTTGATCGTCCGTATTTTGGAGGACGCTCAGGTGAAGGATTATGCGGCCCTGGCCGGCGACCTCGGCATGGCGGCTTTGGTCGAGGTGCACGACGACAAGGAAATGGAGCGCGCGAAAAAATCGGGGGCGGGGCTCATCGGGGTCAACAACCGGAACCTCGACACGTTCAAGGTCGATTTGGAGACGACCGCGCGCCTGGCCAAGGACGCCCCGAAGGACGCCGTCCTCGTGGGAGAAAGCGGAATTTCGACGGCGGATCATGTCCGCAAACTGCGCGATGCCGGCGTGCGCGCCTTTCTGATCGGAGAGAGCTTCATGCGCGCCCCTGATCCGGGTGCGAAGTTGAAAGAGCTCTTGGAGGCCTCGGCGTGAGATTCCTTCCGGTTCCGGCGGTCGTTGCCGCGCCTTAATTTTCCGCAACGTTTGACGCGTCGCGACGAAGACTCGCGCCACTATGGACATTTCCTCGACGCTCACGCTTTCCCGGGCCGTTCTTTCCCTTCAGCAGGCCTGCTCTCATTTGGGCAACATGGAATCGATCGCCGGTTCCCTGTCCGCGACCGTCACGATGGCGGGCGATTTGGACGCTTACGGCCTTTCGGGCGCCGCCGTCCGAAGCCTGACGCACCTTCGCAACGGCAGGGTGATCGGCGAGGAACAGAGCCTCCGGGCCCTGGCCCTCCTGGCCGCGCGGGTCGGATCCGACGAGATCGCCGCGGCCGCGGCACACGCCTCCGCCTCGGGCCGCATCGATAGTCGCCCCATGGACGCGATCCGGGAACTTCTCTCGACGAAGGAATTTTCAAAATCTCCCAAGGACGGCTTCTGGGCCCGCATGGCCGACCCCACCGACGGGTTTTCGCCGTTCACGACCGCCGGCGGAACGAAGGTGGCTTTCTTCCCCACGCCCCAGGATTTGGGAAGCCCGTGGGCGGAGGCGATCGCCGGTTCCTGGGAGAACGGATTGGGCCTCGTCGCGTTTCTGAACGAGAAATCCGGGGCCTGCGGAATGATCTTCATCCATGGCGTCGGGCGGGCGTCTTGGAGCCGGCCCGAACGCGATCTTTGGTACTCCTCCGGGGGAAGCATGGCCTTTCCTCAGGAGCGCCTTTCTTTCGCCGATGCGCTCACCCGCGTGGTCGACAAGGGCGTGGCCATGACGCTCAAGTGGCGG
>DASUFF010000006.1:0-8492 GCA_036274695.1 bacterium
AGTCCGGCGGAAAAGACCGAGTTGTGAAGGCCCGCAAAGACGGAGCAGAGAGTGGTCAGGTCGCCCATAAGTCTGGCCTGTCACATCGCCGTCACGTGGGAAAGGTTGCTGAATTTAAAGCCACCGATTGAAATCGGTGGCTAACGAAAACGCAAATTCCTCCGGAATTCCGTAGGAATTATTCTTTTGGATTAGCCACGGATTTTAATCCGTGGCTCTTAGGCGATCTCGAAGACCTTGGGGATGCGCGTTAAGACGTCGCAGCCCTTTTTGGTGACGTAGACGACGTCTTCGATACGGATGCCGCCCAGTTTTTCGTAGTAGAGGCCCGGCTCGACGGTGACGACGTGGCCGGTCTTCAGCTTGTTGGAAAGCCGGCTCACGCGAGGCGATTCGTGGATGTCCAGGCCCAGTCCGTGGCCGGTGGAATGGATAAAACCCTGCGGTTTTCCGTCGAGCAAACCGGTCTTGAAGCCGGAGGCGTCGAGCACCCGGCAGACGTCCCCGTGGACCTTGGCGGCGTCCACGCCGTCGCGGATGGCCTTGATCCCGGCCTCCTGGGATTTTTTCACGGTGGCGTACATTTTCTTCAGCGTCGCGGAGGCGCGCCCCTTCACCACCGTGCGCGTGATATCGCCGTGATAGCCGGTCTCCATCGACTTTGGGAAGACGTCCAGCACGATGGTCTGATGGGCGTAGAGAGGCCCCGTTCCGCGGCAGTGAGGGTCGGCCGCCTGTTTGCCGCAGGCGACGATGGTGTGCTGGCCCAGCGCGCCTTTCTCCATCATCGTCGCTTCGATCACGCCCCGGAGTGCCTCGCTGGTGAGGACGGCGCCGTTTCGGTAGATCTTCCCGCCTTTGATTTTCGATTTTCTGAGGACTTCGATTCCCGCCTGGATCCCGGCCTCCGTCGCGCGCAGGGCGTCCGTGATGTGCTTTTTCTCCGCCAGCGTCTTGATCTCGCGCTCCGGATAGAAGGGATCGGGCACGACTTCGAGCCGGTAGCCGCGTTTCCTCAGCAGCTCCGCCTGATGGAAGGGGAAGTAGGTCGGCACTTGGAGGACCTTGATCTTCCGCTCGCGGAGCACGGCGTCCAGGACGTCCCCCGGGCGGATCGCCCGGCCCGACTTCCTCAACTTCTTCTCGTAGTCGGCCTGGGACAGGACCAAGTCCACGTCCGCCTCCTTGCGGGCGCGGCTGACCTCGAGGTCGGAGGCGATCAGGATCTTCTTCCCCCTATACTCGAGAAAGGCGATGGGGTCGGGAACGTAGAAACGCGTGGCCCAATACAGGTCGGCGCATTGCTCGGAACTGGCGATAATGAGTCGGGCGGTATTCACGTTTCCGTTCCTCCAGGTGATCCGCCTAAATTACAGGGAGTTTTACGTTTTGACAACGTTTGCATCGCTCCTTTACTGTGACGCGATATGTCTTTCGAAGAGTTACCCAAGGTCTACGAACCCAAAGAAGTCGAGGAAAAGTGGCTCAAACGCTGGCTGGACGCCCGCCTCTTCCATGCCGACGCCAACGGAAAAGGCGAAGCCTTCTCCATCGTCATCCCCCCGCCCAACGTCACCGGTTCCCTCCACATGGGGCACGCGCTCAACAACACGCTCCAAGACATCCTGGTGCGTTATAAGAGAATGAAGGGTTTCAACGCCCTCTGGGTGCCCGGCACCGACCACGCCGGCATCGCCACGCAGAACGTCGTCGAGCGGGAGCTGAAGAAGGAAGGCAAGAAGCGCCAGGATTTGGGCCGCGAGAAGTTCATCGAGCGCGTCTGGGAGTGGAAGAAGAAGAGCGGCGACCACATCGTCCACCAGTTGAAGCGCTTGGGCTCCTCCTGCGACTGGGACCGCGAACGCTTCACGATGGACGAGGGGCTGTCGCGCGCGGTTCGGGAGGCCTTCGTTCATTTGTATGAGAAGAAGCTGATCTTCCGGGATCTGTACCTGATCAACTGGTGTCCGCGGTGCCATACGGCGCTCTCGGATATCGAGGTGGAGCATCAGGAGACGAATGGGTCGTTGTGGTTTATCCGGTACCCAACCGCCCCCAACCCCCTCCTTATTAAGGAGGGGGTTCCGGGGGAGGTGATCGTGGCAACGACCCGTCCCGAAACCATGCTCGGCGACACCGCCGTCGCCGTTCATCCCGACGACGAGCGCTACAAGGCCCTGATCGGCCAAAAATTGAAACTCCCCCTGACCGACCGGGAGATCCCCGTCATTGCGGATCATCGCGTCGATAAGGACTTTGGCACCGGTGCGGTGAAGGTCACGCCGGCCCACGACTTCAACGACTTCGCCCTGGGCAACGATCACAAGCTCCCCCGCATCAATATCTTCACGCCCGACGCCCACATGAACGAGAACGGCGGCGATTACGAAAAGATGGAACGCTTCGAGGCCCGCAAGAAGATCGTCGCGGATCTGGAGGAGAAAGGCTTTCTGGTCAAGACCGAGCCGCACAAGCTCTCCGTGGGGCATTGCTACCGCTGCCGCACGGTGGTGGAGCCGTATCTCTCGCTCCAATGGTTCGTGAAGACCAAGCCTTTGGCGGAACGGGCGCTTCAGGCCGTCCGCGACGGGCGGACGGCGTTCCATCCCGAGAATTGGACCAAGACCTTCGTCAACTGGATGGAGAACATCAAAGACTGGTGCATCTCGCGCCAGATCTGGTGGGGGCACAGAATACCCGCGTGGTACTGCGAGCAGGCCACCGCCCCCAACCCCCTCCTTAATAAGGAGGGGGCTTTGGGGGAGGTCTGCCCCCCGATCGTCGCCCGCGAGACTCCCACGAAATGCCCCAAGTGCGGCTCCGCGAACCTTCGCCAAGAAGAAGACGTCCTCGACACCTGGTTTTCCTCCGGCCTTTGGCCCTTCTCGACGCTGGGCTGGCCCGATCAAACGCCGGAGCTGAAGAAATATTATCCGACCTCGGTGCTCGTCACAGCCCACGACATCATCTTTTTCTGGGTCGCCCGCATGATGATGTTCGGTTTGGAGATGATGGACGAGGCGCCGTTCAAAGACGTCTACATCCACGCCTTGGTACGCGACGCCCAAGGCCAAAAGATGAGCAAGTCGAAAGGAAACGTGATCGACCCGCTGGTCATCATGGACCAGTTCGGTACCGACGCCTTCCGGTTCACGCTCGCCGCCCTGGCGGCGCAAGGGCGCGACATCAAACTCTCCGAGCAGGTGATCGAAGGATATCGGAACTTCGCCAACAAGATCTGGAACGCCTCGCGGTTCGCGCTGATGAATTTGGGAGAATTCGATCCGGCAGGTCCGACCGTAGGGGCGAATGGCCATTCGCCCCTACACAACACGCCCTACGATCATTGGATCTTATCAAAGCTCCGCACGACCGTGGCCGCCGTCTCCTCTGCCATCGAAGGGTATGAGTTCGACGTCGCCGCCAAGACGGTCTATCAATTCTTCTGGCACGACTTCTGCGACTGGTACCTGGAGTTCAGCAAACTCGAGCTCTCCAAGCCCGTTCTTTATCAGGTGCTCACGACGAGCCTGACCCTCCTGCACCCCTTCATGCCGTTCTTGACCGAGGAGATCGCCCACCGCCTGCCGGGGGTGACGGACGGGGAGAGCGTCTCGAAGTGGGCCTTCCCCACGACGGAGTCGGTCCTGCCGGCGGCGTCGCGGAAGACCGCCGAAGCGGATGCGGAGGTCGTGGATCTCGTCATCTCCGTCATCGAGGCCGTCCGCACCGTGCGCGGCGAAAACCGCATTCCGCCGTCCAAGGAGATGATGTCGAAAGTTTTCGCGTCGTCCGCCGCGCGCCGGGAGCATTTGAAGAACTGGGCCTCCGTCATTCAAAGGTTGGCCAGAACGGCGTCTCTCGAGATCTTGGATAAGCCGGCGGCGCCGAAGGGCATGGCTCATGTCGTCATCGCGGAAGGCTTGGAGGTCTTTATCCCTCTCGAAGGCTTGGTCGACTTCGCGGCCGAGGTGCAAAGGCTCGACAAGGAGATCGGCAAGCTTAAATCGACCGTCGACAGCCGAGAGAAACGCCTCCAAGACGCGAATTTCGTGACCCGCGCCGATCCCGAGGTCGTCGAGGAGGAGAAGGCCTCCTTGGTTGGCGCCAAATCCAAACTCGCCCGTCTCGAAGAGACACGTCGCAATTTTGCCACTTAAAGATTTGTGAAAAAGACCGGGAGGAAGAATTCAATTTATGCCCGACCGCATTCAAATGCTGATCGAGATCGCCCTTCAGGAGGACATCGGTTCCGGCGACATCACCTCCGACGCCATCTTTGGAGACGAGCGGATCGAGAAAACCGGCGTCATCGTGGCTAAAGAGGATAGCTTCGCCGTCATCGCCGGCCTCGAGATCGCCCGGCGCGTCTTTCTAACCGTCGATCATCACCTCGAATGGAAGGCCTTCGTCGAAGATGGGACGCGCGTCACCCGGGGCGCTAAGGTCGCCACGGTCTCGGGACGTTTCAAGAGCCTGCTCCGCGCCGAACGGACGGCACTCAACTTCCTCCAGCATCTTTCCGGCGTTGCGACTCTGACCGCGCAATTCGTGGAAAGGGTGAAAGGCACGAAGGCCCAAATTCTCGATACCCGCAAAACGCTGCCGGGTTTCCGAGCGCTGGAAAAAATGGCGGTCCGCGCCGGCGGCGGCAAGAATCATCGACTGGGTCTCTATGACCGCTATCTCATCAAGGACAATCATCTCATGGGGATCTCCATTTCCGAGGCGGTGAGGAAGGCGAAGGAACACAACGTGAACCGCGTTCCCATCGAGGTGGAGATTCAAAGGTTAGATCAGATCGATGAGGCCATCGTTGCGGGAGCCGACGTCCTTATGATGGATAATTTTACGGTCGATGAACTGAAGAAAGCCGTGAAGGGGGTCGCCGGACGCGTCAAGGTCGAGGCCTCCGGAGGAATCCGTCTGGATAATGTGCGCGAGTACGCCGAATCCGGCGTGGACTTTATCTCCGTCGGCGCGCTCACGCACTCCGCCAAGGCGGTCGACCTCTCTTTCGAAATCGGCTAAACTTTTCGGAATTTCAAGCCGGGAGGGCTATGCGCTGCATCTTCTATCTTGCGAGTGTGGTTCTGTTCCTTGGCCTCGTCCAGCCGGCCCAGGCCCTGGTCACCATCGACGTCTCCGATTCCGAGGAGCTTCAGATGGCCTTCTTCGCCGCCGCCACCGACAACGACGACGACCTGATCGTCATGGCCCCGGGCGTCTACGACCTGGCGGCCTCCGGCGGCGCGACCACCTTCATTCCGCAGGCCGCCGACAACGGGGACTTCACCCTCGTGGGCGCGGGAGCGGGGGCCACGATCATCGATTCCGCCTTCGCGAACGGGCCGCTGGTCCGCATCGATTACAACGCCGGCCCCGTGATCGGCGACGGAGCCGCCGTCGTGACGGTGCAGGGCATCACGTTCCGCCACGGACGAACGGAGGGGCCCGGCGCGGGGCTCTTCGTGTCGGTGACGGACGCCTTGGTCCGGATCGTCGACTGCGCCTTCGAATCCAACTGGGCCCGGTTGAACGGCGCCGCCGACAACATGCCCGAATCCGAAGGATCCGGGGCCGGGGCCTTTCTCGTCTCCGACGGCAACGCCGACTTCCATATCGAAGGATCGGTCTTCGAGGACAACGCGGCGGAACTGGAAGGGGGCGGCTTGATGGTCATGGCGTTCAACGGCGACGTCACGGCGGTCGGAAACCGGTTTCTCACCAATCACGCGGGCGTGTCGGGCGGGGGCGGTTTCGAGATCCTTTCGTCCTCGGGCGGCTTGGTCTTCGCCGACAACGTGGCGGCGGAGAACCTGGTGGACGACGTGTCTCCGGGGCCGGGGCCCAAGGCCGGCGGCGTCTTCGCGCTCCTGTTCGGCGGCGACACGGCCGACATCGTCAACAATACCTTCTATGACAACGTTTCGGTCGGGGTGGGAGGAGTCCTGGCGGAGGCCGGACCGGGCGGCGCCCTGAACCTCTACAACAACCTCTTTTCCCAAAACACCGGCGCGACGGCGGCGGACGTCTTCCTGCCCGGAGCCGCGTCCAAGGCCGTCTTCCATAATTTGGGAAACGAGATCTGCCTCGGGGCCTCGTCCTGCGAAACGGCCGTGGAGGACGGCTTTCAGGGAAACGTGATCGGCGCCGATCCCTTGCTCGCCGATCCGGACGCCGGCGATTTCCACCTGCTCGCGGGTTCTCCCGCCGTCGATGCGGGCGACGCCTCCGCCCCGTCCCTGCCGGCGGAGGATTTCGAAGGCGAGTCCCGCGTGATCGGCGCCGCCCCGGACATCGGCGCGGATGAAAAAGCCGATCCTCCCGCCCCGGCCACCGCCGGCGGAACGACGGGAACGACCGCCGGCGCGACGACAGGGGGAGAATCCACGGGCGGGACGGCCGGCGCGACGACCGGAGACGAAACGACCGGGGGAGAAGGCTCATCGGGAGAGACGACGGGCGGCACGACGGGAGACGGAGCGGACGGCGCGAGCGACGGGGGTTGTTCTTTGATCCGAAACTAGGCGGACATCTGTTTGAGGCGATGGACGACTTCGTCGGCGAGGGAATGGTAGTTGGCCGCGCCGCTGGAGGCGGGGGCGAAGCTGAAGACGGGTTTTCCTTCGAGCTGGGCCTTGTTCAAAGCGGTGTTGATCGTGACGTTGGTCTTCAAGATCTTGCCGTTGAAGAAACGCTTCATGTTGTCCAAGATCAGCTGATTCATCGTGAGGTTCCGTCCGTCCACGCGCGTGAAGAGCACGCCCAAGACGTCCAGGTTCGGATTCAGGCGCTCGGTCACTTCGCGCAGCGTCTCCAACAGGTCGGTCACGCCCTCGAAGGCCAGCACGCTCATCTCGCAGGGGATCAGCACCGACTCGGCGGCGACGAGCGCGTTCAGCGTCAGGTTGCCCAGGGAAGGCGGGCAATCGATCAGGATAATGTCGTAGTGGGTCTTCGCCGTTTCCAGGGCCTTCTTTAAGATGAATTCCTTGCCGATGCGTGAGGCCAGGACCGATTCGCTCTGGACCAGGGCCTTGTCGCCGGGCGTCAGGTGAAAATTCTCCAAGTCGGTCTTGACCACCGCGTCCATGAGATTGCCGGTGCGCGTCTCCAAGATCTTCGAGAGGGGCGTGTATTCGATGCCGTCGCTGACGATGGCGCCCAAGGATTTTTCGACGTGGCCCTGAGGATCCAAGTCGATCACGAGGACGTGTTTGCCGTGATAGTAGGCGAGCGAGCTGCCGAGATTGACCGCCGTCGTCGTCTTGCCGACGCCGCCCTTCTGTGAGCAGATGGCCACGGTCTTGGCCTTTTTGTCGCCGGGCTCGTACTGCGGGCCGCTGACGAGGATCAAATCTTTAAGCGTGTCGGATAAGGACATAAGTGTGTCGTGTGATTGGATTTTTAGATCAATAACGGAAGGTTAGCAAGAGGCAAGATGGGCTTTTCGGCGTATATTCATATCCCTTTTTGCGAGGTGAAGTGCGGCTACTGCGACTTCTTCTCGGTGCCCCGCGGCTTCGAGGACTTCGACCTGCAGAAGGAGTACGTCGATACCCTCGTGGCCGAAATCCATGAAAGATCGGCGGAATTCTCGAAGGAGCCGGTGGTCTCCGTCTTCTTCGGGGGAGGGACGCCCTCCCTGTTGGAACCCAAATTGCTGGGGCGCGTCTTGGATGCCCTGGCGCGTCATTTTTCCTGGGAAAATTCGACGGAAATCACGCTCGAAACCAACCCCAAGACGGTCAACCGGGACAAGCTCGCGTCCTTCCGCTCCCTGGGCCTGAACCGCATTTCGCTCGGAGTGCAGTCCTTCCAGGACCGTTTCCTCAAAGTCCTGGGGCGCATCCATGACGGAAATGACGCGCGGCGGGCGGTCGATGACGCGCGCGCGGCGGGGTTCAAAAACGTAAGCTGCGACTTGATCTTCGCGCTGCCGGGTCAAAGCTTCGAGGATTGGACGAAGGACTTGAACGCGGCCTTGGCGCTGGGGACGGATCATCTCTCGGCCTATCATCTGACGATCGAATCGAACACGCCGTTCGAGACGTTGTACAAGCAAGGCAAGCTGCCTCTTCCCGCGGAGGAGGAGGGCGTCCGGATGCTCCAATGGACGCGCGCGCGTCTGGCGGAGGCGGGCATGGGCGCCTACGAGATCTCCAACTTCGCCCGTCCGGGCTTCGAGTCGGTGCACAACGGCCATTACTGGCGCTACGGCGAATACTTAGGCTTCGGGGCCGGAGCGGTGTCCTGCCGTTCCTCCGTCCGCCGCCACAACGTCCGCAGCCTGAAAAAATATCTCGGGGGCGACGCCCTCGACTTCGAGGACCGCATCGACCGAAAGACGGCAATGGGGGAGTTCTGCATGCTGGGACTGAGGACGCGCGAAGGGATCGACGCCGGGCGTTTCGAAGGGCTTTTCGGCGTTTCTCTGCAGGAGGCCTTCGCCGCGCCCCTGGCGTGCGCCCGCGACCGCGGGTGGCTGG
>DASUFF010000007.1:0-15329 GCA_036274695.1 bacterium
GAGATGGTGATGCCCGGGGACCGGGTGACGATGGAAGTTGAGTTGATCACGCCGATCGCGATGGACAAGGAGCTTCGATTCGCCATCCGCGAGGGCGGACACACGGTGGGCGCCGGAGTGGTGGCCGAGGTTATCGAGTAAGGAAGATTTATGAGAACGATCATTCAAATGGAATGCGGCGACTGCAAGCGCCGCAACTATTCGACCACGAAGAACCGCACGAAGACCCAGGGAAAGCTGGAGATGAAGAAGTACTGCCGGTTCTGTCGCAAGCACACGTCTCATAAGGAGACGAAGTAAGAGCGTTCGGCCCCCTGTCTCTCCCGTAGGGGAGTAGCTCAGCTGGTAGAGCACCGGTCTCCAAAACCGGGGGTCGCAGGTTCGAACCCTGTCTCCCCTGCGGGGGAGATGGGGGAATTCGGGATCACTATGGAAAAGACTCAGAAGTGGGTCAATTTAGGATTGCTGGTCGCCGCGGTGCTGATCTTCCTTTTCTTGAATCAGCTCTTCTCGGCGCTGTGGGGATTCGCCCGTTTGCCGGTCAATGAGGACTGGCCGGTCGAGCCGGCTCAAATTCTGGCCTTCGTCGTGGCCGCCGGTGCGGCCTTATGGGCGCGCCGCTACCAGCGCTCGAACGTCTTTCTGAATGAAGTGGCCACCGAGCTTTCCAAGGTGAGCTGGCCCGAGAGGAAGGACACCGTTTCGTCGGCGGGCGTCGTCGTCGTCCTGATTTCGATCGCGTCCCTCATTCTGTTTCTGATCGATTCCCTCTGGCGGTTCGCCGTCCAGGGGTTGCTTTTGGGTTAAGGGAGATTCGTTCGTATGGCTCAACATTGGTACGTCGTACATACCTATTCGGGATTCGAGGCGAAGGCCAAAAAGGCCCTGGAGGAGAAGGTCAAGTCCATGGGCAAGCAGGGCGTGATCACGGAGATCCTTGTCCCCTCCGAAAGCGTCGTGGAAATGAAGAAGGGGGTCAAGAAGACCACCAGCCGAAAGATTTTTCCCGGCTACATCTTGGTCCGGATGGAATTGGACGACGAGACCTGGCACATCATTAAAAGCGTCCCGAAGGTGACCGGTTTCGTGGGCGGGACCAAGAACCCCCCGGTCGTGCCCGACGAAGAGGTCAACCGGATCACCCAGCAGATCAGCGAGGGGACCTTAAGGCCTAAGCCCAAGGTTTCCTTCGAGAAAGGCGAGAGCGTCCGGGTGGTGGACGGCCCTTTCACCAACTTCAACGGCATCGTGGACGACGTGAAGCCCGAGAAGGGCAAGGTCAAAGTCTTGGTGAGTATCTTCGGCCGTTCAACCCCCGTAGAACTCGATTTTATTCAGGTTGAAAAAAATTAAGGGCTATGCTTAAAAACCCGGCCCTTTAATTTTTGAGAACTTTTTATGGCACCACCGAAAAAAATTCAGGCTCAAATCAAGCTCCAAGTGCCCGCAGGACAGGCCAATCCGGCCCCTCCGATCGGCCCGGCCCTGGGCCAGCACGGCGTGAACATCATGGAGTTCTGCAAGCAGTTCAACGCCAAGACCCAGAAGATGGAACAGGGGCTGGTGATTCCGGTCATTATCACCGTTTTCGCCGACCGCTCCTTCACCTTCATCATGAAGACCCCGCCGGTTTCGATCCTCATCAAGAAGGCGATCGGACTGGCCAAGGGATCTTCGGTCCCGAACCGTGAAAAGGTCGGCGCCTTGAGCAAGGCCCAGGTCACCGAGATTGCGAAGCAAAAAATGCCGGATTTGAACGTCAACTCCCTGGAAGCGGCGATGCGGACGGTCGAAGGCACCGCGCGCAGCATGGGCGTGGATATTAAAGGTTAAGGTTTATGCCCGGAAAGAAATACAAGGCCTCGCTGGCCAAGGTCGATCGCGCGAAGCGTTACCGTTTAGACGACGCCCTCGCACTCTTAGGCGACACGAAATACGCCAAGTGGGATGAGACGGTGGACGTCGCCGTCCGTTTGGGCGTGGATCCCAAGCAGGGCGATCAGATGGTCCGCGGCGTTGCCGCCTTGCCCCACGGTTTAGGCAAGAAGGTCCGCGTGATCGTGTTCGCCAAGGGCGAAAAACAGAAGGAAGCCAGAGAGGCCGGGGCCGACGAGGTCGGTGCCGAAGATTTGATCGAGAAGATCGACAAAGGATGGCTGGAGTTCGACAAGGCCATCGCAACGCCGGACATGATGGGCATCGTCAGCCGCCTGGGCAAGGTTTTGGGTCCCCGTGGTCTGATGCCGAACCCGAAGCTGGGCACGGTGACCTTCGATCTGGCCAAGGCGGTCAACGAGGTGAAGGCGGGTCAGGTCGAATATAAGGTGGACAAGGGCGCCAACGTGCACGTCCCCGTCGGAAAAGCCTCTTTCGGCAAGGACAAGCTGAAGGACAACATCGTCGCCCTGATCGACTCCATCGTGAGGGCCAAGCCGTCGACCTCGAAGGGCGTTTATCTCCGGAGCGTCACGGTCTCCACGACCTTAGGCCCGGGGATAAAGCTCGATCCGAACGATCTGCACGCGGCCGCGGAATAATAAAGGTTACTGGGTTATTTTATGCGCAAGAGCGAGAAGACGGCCATCATCGAGGGTTTTTCGGAGAAACTGAAGGCCACACAGGCCATCATCATCGCCGAATACCGTGGGCTCAAAGTCTCCGAATTGACCGAGATCCGTAAGGAGATCAAAAAAAGCTCGGGTAGCTTCAAGGTCATCAAGAACCGCCTGGCCAAGCGATCGATGACGGGCACGGTTTGGGAGCCGCTGCAGCCGCACATGAAGGGGCCGGTCGGCATCGCGTCCAGCGAGGCCGATCCCGTGACGCTCGCCAAGGTCCTAACCAAATATGCCGAGAGCATGCCGGCTTTAAAGCTCAAGGCCGGTCTTTTCGGCGGCAAGATCTTGGACGTAAAGGGCATCGAAGCCCTCTCCAAGCTTCCTTCCAAGGAAGAGCTGTACGCGAAGATGCTGGGTACCCTGATGGCGCCGGCCACCAACGTGGTTCGCACGTTGCAAGGCGTTCCGCAGAAATTGGCGATGGCCCTGAAGGCCATCTCGGAAAAGAAACAATAACCGAATTTTAAGGAGGCAGTTATGGCAACAGCAAGTCGTGCGGACATCGTGGAATCTTTGAAGGCGATGCCGCTGTTGGAAGTGGCGGAACTCGTGAAGGAACTCGAGCAGGTCTTCGGCGTCTCGGCGGCGGCCCCCGTGATGATGGCGGCCGGCGGCGGTGCGGCGGCCGGCGCGGCGGCGGAAGAGAAGACGGAGTTCACGGTCGTTCTCGCTTCGGCCGGCGACAACAAGATCAATGTCATCAAGGAAGTTCGCGCTCTGACCGGTTTGGGTCTGAAGGAAGCGAAGGACCTGGTCGAAGGCGCCCCGAAGACCTTGAAGGAAGGCGTGTCCAAGGAAGACGCCGCCAAGTTCAAGGATACCTTGGAAAAGGCCGGCGGCAAGGTCGAGATCAAGTAGTTTATGTAGGGGCGAGGTGACCTCGCCCTTACACGGTTACCCGAAAAATAGGGAGTCGGACAGGTCCGTCTGGGCGTGTCCGATCTCCCGTTTGTGCTGTTTAGGAATCCGATAGGAGGCTCTTCTGTGACCACCACCATCCACGACAGGATTTTGCGACGCAGCTACGCCAAGATCGACGAGATCATCCCGATCCCGAATTTGATCGAGATGCAGAAAAAATCCTACCGTGACTTCCTTCAGGCCGCGCAGGACGCGGAGAAGAAGGGCTCCACCGGCCTTCAGAGCGTCTTCAAGAGCGTGTTTCCCATCCGCGATTTCAACAACACTGCGTCCCTCGAGTTCGTCAACTACCACCTCGACAAGCCCAAGTACGACGTCACCGAGTGCCGCCAGCGCGGCATGACCTATGCCGCGCCGATGCGCGTCGTCGTGCGTTTGGTCGTCTGGGACGTGGATGCGGAATCCGGCGCCCAATCCATTCGCGACGTGAAGGAGCAGGAAGTCTATTTCGGCGAAATTCCCCTGATGACGGACACCGGGACGTTCATCATCAACGGCACGGAGCGCGTCGTCGTCGCCCAGCTGCACCGTTCTCCCGGCATCTTCTTCGAGCATGACAAGGGCAAAACCCACGCCTCCGGCAAACTGCTGTACTCCGCGCGCATCATTCCCTACCGTGGGTCCTGGCTCGATTTTGAGTTCGACCCGAAGGACATTCTTTACGTTCGCATCGACCGCCGCCGAAAGATCCCGGCGACGGTGCTGCTCAAGGCGCTCGGTTATTCGGTCGAGGACCTGCTCAATTATTTCTACCAGAGCGAGCGCGTGACGCTGGAAGGCTCGAAGCTCCACAAGAACGTCGTTCCCGAACTGCTTCGTTATCAACGCGCCTTCAAGGACATCAAGAACCCCAAGACGGGAGACGTCCTCATCAAGTCCGGCAAGAAGTTCAATCGCGTCATCGTCGAGAAGGTCGTCGCCGCCAAGATCAAGGAAATCCCGATCGAGGACGAGGAGATTATCGGACGCATCGCCGGCCATGACATCGTGGACAAGAGCACCGGCGAGGTCGTCCTTCCGGTGGGCGAGGCCCTGACGGAGGAAAAGCTCGAGGAAATTCGGAAGCGGAAGGTCGATCACATCGACCTGCTCTACATCGACCATTTGAATATCGGCCCGTATATCCGCAGCACGCTGGTCACCGACAAGATAGCGACCCAGGAAGAAGCGCTGATGGAAATCTACAAGCGCCTCCGCCCCGGCGATCCGCCGACTCCGGAATCGGCCCGCAAGTTCTTCGACAACCTCTTCTTCAATCCCGAAAAGTACGACCTGTCACGGGTCGGGCGCCTGAAGATCAACCACAAGTTCAATTTCGAGGTTCCCGTCGAGGTCGTGACGCTGCGCAAGGAAGACATCCTCGAGTGCGTGAAATACCTCTGCAACTTGAAGGACGGCAAAGGCCAGATCGACGACATCGATCACTTGGGCAACCGGCGCGTCCGCTCCGTCGGTGAGTTGCTGGAAAACCAGTACCGAATCGGCTTGGTCCGCATGGAACGCGCCGTGAAGGAGCGCATGAGTCTCCAAGATGTCGAGACGCTCATGCCCCACGACTTAATCAACCCGAAGCCGGTCTCGGCCGTCATCAAGGAGTTCTTCGGGTCGTCCCAGCTCTCGCAGTTCATGGACCAGACCAATCCGCTCTCCGAGATCACGCACAAGAGGCGCCTTTCGGCCCTTGGACCCGGCGGTCTGACCCGGGAACGCGCCGGATTCGAAGTCCGCGACGTCCATGCGACCCACTACGGTCGCATCTGCCCCATTGAAACGCCGGAAGGCCCAAACATCGGCCTGATCGCGTCGTTGTCGTCGTATGCCCGCGTGAACGAATACGGCTTCATCGAGACGCCGTACCGCAAGGTCGACAGCGGACGCGTCAGCCAGGAGGTCGTCTATCTTTCGGCCCTGGAAGAGGAAAAGTACATCATCGCTCAGGCAAACGCGCCGATCGACAAGAAGGGCCACTTCACCACGGACCTGGTCTCCTGCCGCAAGGCCGGCGAGTTCATGATGATGCCCCCATCGGAAATCCAAATGATGGACGTTTCTCCGAATCAGCTCGTGAGCGTCGCGGCGGGATTGATTCCCTTCCTCGAGCATGACGACGCCAACCGCGCCCTCATGGGTTCCAACATGCAACGCCAGGCCGTGCCTTTGATCAAGACGGCGGCCCCGCTGGTCGGAACGGGACTGGAGCGCATCGTGGCCCGCGATTCCGGCGTCACATCGATTGCAAAGCGGGATGGGGTCGTCGCCTCGGTGGATGCGACCCGCATCGTCGTCAAACCGGATAAGGTGAACCGCAAGGCCGGCGAATCCGAGATCGACGTCTACGACCTGACCAAATACCAGCGCTCGAACCAGAATACCTGCTTGAACCAGAAGCCGATCGTCCGGAAGGGCGATCGGGTCAAGTCGGGCGACGTCATCGCCGACGGGCCGGCCACCTTCCTGGGCGAATTGGCCTTGGGCCAGAACGTCCTCGTGGCCTTCATGCCCTGGGGCGGTTACAACTTCGAAGATTCCATCCTCGTCTCCGAACGCCTCGTGAAGGACGACGTCTTCACGTCGATCCACATCGAGGAGTTCGAGTGCGTGGCGCGCGACACCAAGCTGGGCAAGGAAGAGATGACGCGCGACATCCCGAACTTGGGCGACGAGGCCCTGGCCAACTTGGACGACGGCGGCATCGTGCGCATCGGTGCGGAAGTGAAGCCGGGCGACATCCTGGTCGGAAAGATCACGCCTCAGGGCGAGACCCAGCTTTCTCCGGAAGAAAAGCTCTTGCGCGCCATCTTCGGCGAGAAGGCGGGCAACGTGAAGGATACGTCCCTTAGGGTTCCGCCGGGCGTCTTCGGCACCATCATCAATACGCAAGTCTTCTCGCGCGAAGGTGCCGATCTGGACGACCGCGCCAAGGAGATTCAGGACAAGGAAACGCAAAAATTCGTCAAGGACCGCGAAGAGGAGATGAAGGCGATCCGCGAGGGCATGAAGAAGAAGTTGAAAGGCCTCCTGATCGGAAAGACGGCTACGTCGAAGATCGTCGACGAAGAGACGGACAAAATTCTGATCGCCAAGGGTAAGGTCATCACGGATGCCATCCTAGAATCCATTCCGTACGAAAAGTGGACGGAGATCAGCATCGGCGACGAAGATGCCGAGGAGCAGGTCGCCGAGATGATCGAGACCCTGGAGGAGCAGGAAGAGCTCGTGAAGATGGTCTTCGACCAGAAGGTTTCCAAGCTCCACAAGGGAGACGAGCTGCCTCCGGGCGTCATCAAGATCGTGAAGGTCTACGTCGCGATCAAGCGCAAGATGGCCGTCGGCGACAAGATGGCCGGGCGCCACGGAAACAAGGGCGTCATCTCCCGCATCCTGCCCGCCGAAGACATGCCGTACCTGGCGGACGGATCGCCGGTCGATCTGGTCCTGAATCCCCTGGGCGTGCCTTCCCGCATGAACGTGGGACAGATCCTGGAAACCCACCTGGGTTGGGCCGCGCGCGGCATGGGCGAAAAGATCGGTGAGTTGCTCGATACGAACTACAGCAAAGACAGCCTGAAATCGCTGCTCAAGAAGATTTACACCTCCAAAAAGTTCGACGAGGTGCTGGAGGAGATGTCGGAGAAGGAGCTGAAGCGCTTCGCCTCCGTCATGCGCGCCGGCGTCCATTTGGCGACGCCCGTCTTCGACGGATCCAAAGAAGAAGAGATTCAGGAAGCTTTGGGCATCGCCCAGTTCCCGTCGACCGGACAGACCGTCCTCTTCGACGGCCGCACCGGCGACGCCTTCGATCACAAGGTGACCGTGGGCATCATGTACATGCTGAAATTGCATCACCTGGTCGACGACAAGATCCACGCCCGTTCCATCGGTCCTTACTCACTGGTCACGCAGCAGCCTTTGGGCGGCAAGGCGCAGTTCGGCGGACAGAGATTGGGCGAAATGGAAGTCTGGGCGATGGAGGCTTACGGCGCCGCGTACACGTTGCAGGAATTCCTGACCGTCAAGTCCGACGACGTGCTCGGACGCACGCGCATGTATGAGATGATCGTCAAGGGCGAGAAGGGCTTCGAACCCGGCCTGCCCGAATCGTTTAAGGTTCTGACCAAGGAATTACAGGCGTTGGGATTAAACGTCGATCTCCTGGAGGACAACTCCGAATAGGGGTGAAAACATATGACGGATATCTTCAGCTTTTTCGAAAAACCGAAAGACCCTTTCGTTTACAAGGGCGTCCGCATCACGATCGCCTCCTCGGATAAGATCAAGGAGTGGAGTCACGGCGAGGTCAAGAAGCCGGAGACGATCAACTACCGGACCTTCAAGCCGGAGCGCGACGGCCTCTTCTGCGCGAAGATCTTCGGGCCCGTGAAGGACTTCGAGTGCAACTGCGGCAAGTACAAACGAATGAAGCACCGCGGCATCATCTGCGAGAAGTGCGGCGTCGAGGTCATCTCCTCCCGCGTCCGCCGCGAGCGCATGGGGCACATCACCCTGGCCACGCCCGTCGCGCACATCTGGTTCTTGAAGAGCCTTCCCTCCCGCATCGGCACGATGCTGGACATGAGCCTCAAGGACCTGGAAAAAGTTCTCTATTGCGAATCCTACGTCGTGACCGATCCGGGCAACACCGAACTTAAGGAAGGCGAGGTCGTTCCCGAGTCCAAGTACCAAAAGCTCCGTTCGGACTTCGCCAACAAGTTCAGCGCCGGCATCGGGGGCGAAGTCGTCCGCGACATGTTGCGGAAAATCGACCTTCAGGAGCTCACCAAGAAATTACGCAAGGAACTCGGTGTCACCAAGTCGGAAGCGACGAAAAAGAAGGTGGCCCGGAGGCTTAAGCTGGTCGAATCCTTCATCGAATCCGGCAACCGCCCGGAATGGATGATGATGGAAGTCGTTCCCGTCCTTCCGCCCGACCTGCGCCCCCTGGTTCCCCTGGACGGCGGACGTTTCGCCACCTCCGATTTGAACGACCTCTATCGCCGCGTCATCAACCGGAACAATCGTTTGAAGCGATTGATGGAGTTGAATGCCCCAGACATCATCATTCGGAACGAAAAGCGCATGTTGCAGGAGGCGGTGGACGCCCTGTTTGACAACGGCCGCCGCGGCAAGGTGTTCACGGGTCCGAATAAGAGACCGCTTCGCTCCCTCTCCGATATGTTGAAGGGCAAACAGGGCCGTTTCCGCCAGAACCTGCTCGGCAAGCGCGTCGATTACTCCGGCCGCTCCGTCATCGTCGTCGGTCCGGAGCTCCGTCTGCATCAGGCGGGTCTTCCGAAGATCATGGCCCTCGAGCTCTTCAAGCCCTTCATCTATCAGAAGCTGGAAGAGAAGGGCTTCGTCTCTACGATCAAGGGCGCCAAGAAGATGGTTGAAAAGGAAAGGCCCGAGGTTTGGGACGTTTTGGAAGAAGTCATTCAGGAGCATCCGATTCTTTTGAACCGTGCTCCGACGCTGCACCGCTTGGGCATCCAGGCCTTCGAACCCATTCTGATTGAAGGCAAGGCGATCCAGCTGCACCCCCTGGTCTGCACGGCGTTCAACGCCGACTTCGACGGCGACCAGATGGCCGTTCACGTGCCCCTGTCCGTCGAGGCCCAGATCGAGGCTCGCGTGCTCATGATGAGCACGAACAACATCCTGTCGCCCGCCAGCGGAAAGCCCATCATCGTGCCCTCGCAGGACATGGTCTTGGGCATTTATTACATGACCCGAGAAGTCCCGTTCGCCCGCGGCGAAGGCAAGCTCTTCTCGTCGCCCGACGAAGTTCGCGTGGCCTATGATCACGGCGAGGTCGAATTGCACGCCAAGATCAAGGTGCGATTGAACGGGAAGCGTTATGAGACGACCGTAGGCCGTATCCTTCTTTTCGAGATTCTCCCCGAGGAGATGCCCTTCGACATCATCAATAAGGTAATGGACAAGAAGTCCATCGCCGACCTGATCGAGGATTGTTATCGCCGGTCCGGCAGCAAGGCGACGGTTCTTTTGGCCGATCACTTGAAGGATATGGGGTATCGCCATGCGACGAAGGCCGGAATCTCGGTTTCCATCGGCGACATGAAGATCCCGACCGGCAAGAACAAGCTGATGGACGGCGCCTATAAGGAAGTCCGCGACATCGAAAGCCAGTATCAGGACGGTTTGATCACCTCCGGAGAAAAATACAACAAGGTCATCGATATTTGGGCGCAGACCACGGAAGAGGTGGCGCGCGAGATGTTGACAGAAATGTCCCGCGAGATGATCGAAGGCGAGAAGGGCGAGAAGAAGGAGATCTTAAGCTTCAACCCCATCTTCATCATGGCTGATTCCGGCGCCAGAGGCTCCGCTCAGCAGATGCGGCAGTTGGCCGGTATGCGCGGTTTGATGGCCAAGCCGTCGGGAGAAATCATCGAAACGCCCATCACCGCGAACTTCAGAGAAGGTCTGACGGTTCTCCAGTATTTCATCTCCACGCACGGCGCTCGCAAGGGTCTGGCCGATACCGCTTTGAAGACCGCCAATTCCGGATACCTTACGCGGCGCCTGGTCGACGTGGCGCAGGACGTGACCATCCTCGAGAAGGACTGCGCGACGGTGGACGGCATCGAAGTCGGCGCGTTGGTCGAAGGCGGCGAGATCATCGAACCCATGGGAGCCCGCATCCTGGGCCGCGTCGCTTTGGAAGACATCAAGGATCCGTTCACCGGCCAGATGTTGGTGCCGGCGGGCGAAGAGATCCGCGAGGAACATCTCGCCCGCGTCGAGAATTCGGGTCTGGAGAAAGTCCGCATCCGGTCGGTGCTGACGTGCGTCAGCCGCCGAGGCGCTTGCGTGAAATGCTATGGGCGCGATTTGGCGCGCGGACACATGGTCAATATCGGCGAATCCGTGGGCGTCATCGCCGCTCAATCCATCGGCGAGCCGGGCACGCAGCTGACGATGCGGACCTTCCACATCGGCGGCGCGGCTTCCAGGCGCGTCGAACAAAGCTCCCTCGAAGCCCGCAGCGACGGCGTCGTCAAGTTCCATAACTTGAAGACGGTCGTGAACAAGGAGAAGGGCCTGACCGTCATGAACCGCAACGGCGAAATCGCGTTGATGGACGACGAGGGCCGCGAACGCGAGAAGTACCAGGTCATCTACGGCGCCAAGCTGCTCGTGAAGGACGGACAGAAGGTCAAGAAGGCCATGATGCTGGCGGAATGGGATCCCTATACGACGCCCATCCTGACGGAAGTCGGCGGCGTCGTTAAGTTCGGCGACGTCCTCGAAGGCATCTCGATGCAGGAGCAGGTCGACGAAGTGACCGGTCTTTCCCGCAAGGTCATCACCATCTCGAAGGATCCCAATTTAAGGCCGCGCGTTTCCATCAAGGATACGAACAGCAAGACGCTCAAGATTCCGGGAACGGAACGGGAAGCCCGCTACCTCCTGCCGGTCGGAGCGAACATCACGGTGAACGAAGGACAGGAGCTGGAAGCCGGCGATATCATCGCCAAGATCCCTCGCGAGACGACGAAGACCAAGGACATTACCGGCGGTCTGCCCCGCGTCGCGGAGCTCTTTGAGGCGCGCAAGCCCAAGGAGACGGCCATCATCAGCGAGATCGACGGCATCGTCACCTTCGGCAAGGACACCAAGGGAAAGCGCAAGGTCGTCGTGAAGCCGGAAGTCGGCGAGCCCATGGAGTATTTGATTCCCCGCGGCAAGCACATCGGCGTGCACGAGGGCGACTTTGTGCGCGCAGGCGAGCCCCTCATGGACGGCGCCGCCAATCCGCACGACATCTTGAAGGTTCTGGGCGTGAAGGCCTTGGCCAAGTACCTCGTGGACGAAATTCAGGAAGTGTATCGTCTCCAGGGCGTTAAGATTAACGACAAACACATCGAAACCATCGTGCGCCAGATGCTCCGTAAGGTAAGAATCAGCGATCCGGGCGACACGGGCTTCCTGGCGGACGAGCAGACGGACCGCTATACGTTCGATGAGGAGAATGACAAGGTGCGTAAAAAGGGTGGGCAACCCGCTGCCGGCGAACCCCTCCTGTTGGGTATCACCAAGGCGTCGCTGTCTACCGAGAGCTTCATCTCGGCCGCTTCCTTCCAGGAAACCACAAGGGTGCTCACGGAGGCCGCCGTTTCGGGCCGAGTCGATTCTCTCCGCGGACTGAAGGAAAACGTGATCATGGGCCGTCTCATCCCCGCCGGTACCGGCCTCGGCCGCTACAAGGAGCTCAAGATTGAGGTCAAGGAAGAGGCTCAAGCACAAGGATTAGAGATGCCGAGGGGGGCAACGGCTTGATTTCATTGACAGTGGTCATTCGGGTCTGATAGTAAAAGCGACCTTTTTGTGGAAAGGGCTCGGGAGTAGAAAAACCCCCGAGATTTCAAAGAGATAAAGTATGCCGACGATAAATCAATTGGTCCGGGACGGACGACAAAAGCCCCGGTGGAAAACTTCATCTCCGGCTTTGGTGGGTTCCCCACAAAAGCGGGGCGTTTGCGTGCGTGTTTATACGACGACTCCGAAAAAGCCGAACTCGGCCCTTCGGAAGGTTGCGCGCGTGCGATTGACGAACGGGGTTGAAGTGACCGCCTACATTCCGGGCGAAGGACACAACCTGCAGGAGCACTCGGTTGTGCTCGTGCGCGGCGGACGCGTGAAAGATCTTCCAGGCGTCCGTTATCACATGGTGCGCGGATCGCTCGACGCTTCGGGCGTCGAGAAGCGCCGTAAGAGCCGTTCCAAGTACGGCGCCAAGAGACCAAAGTAGGATAAGATTATGTCGAGAAAAGGACCTCCATCCCGTCGCGAAATCCTCCCCGATCCGAAATACAAGGACAAGCTCGTCTCCAAGCTGATTAACAAGATCATGCTGGACGGTAAGAAGCCGGCCGCCGAAGGCGTCGTGTATCAGGCCTTTAATCTTCTTAGCGAGAAAACGAAGGATGATCCTCTCAAGGTTTTCAAGGAAGCCCTTGAGAACATCAAGCCGATGCTTGAGGTGCGGTCGCGGCGCGTCGGTGGCGCCACGTATCAAGTTCCCATGGAGGTTCGGTCGGAGCGTCGCGTCTCGCTGGGTCTTCGTTGGCTGGTCCTGTTCGCCCGCGAGCGGGGCGAAAAGTCGATGGAAGAAAAGCTGGCTGGGGAGATCCTGGACGCGCATCAGAAGCGCGGTGGTTCGATCAAGAAAAGAGAAGACGTCCATCGCATGGCGGAGGCCAACCGAGCCTTCGCTCATTATCGATGGTAATGGGGTTTGTTGTTTTAGGGCGTCGGTAGTTCGGCGCCCGTTGCTTTTTTATGGCGCACGAGTCGTCACATTTAGAGAAGACGCGGAACATCGGGATCATTGCCCACATCGATGCGGGCAAGACCACGACGACCGAGCGTATTCTTTTCTATACGGGCATCACTCACAAGATCGGTGAGGTGGATGAGGGCACGGCCACGATGGATTGGATGCCTCAGGAGCAGGAACGCGGCATCACCATCACGTCCGCGGCCACGACCTGCTTCTGGAAGACTTGCCGGATCAACATCATCGACACGCCGGGACACGTGGATTTCACGATCGAAGTCGAGAGGTCCCTACGGGTGCTCGACGGCGCGGTCGGCGTTTTTTGCGGCGTAGCCGGCGTTCAGCCGCAGTCCGAGACCGTTTGGAGGCAAGCCAACCGGTACGGCGTTCCAAGAATCGCGTTCGTCAATAAGATGGACCGCGTCGGCGCCGATTTCTTCAAGTGCATCAAGTCCATGCGAGATCGTCTGGCGGCGAACCCCGTTCCTGTGACGGTGCCTATCGGAGCGGAAGAAAGTTTTCGCGGGGTCATCGATTTGATCGCCATGAAGGCGCTTTTCTTTGATGAGGATTCTCAAGGATTGAAAGTGACTGCGGAAGAAATTCCTTCCGACCTTCGGGCTTTGGCTCAGGAATGCCGCGACAAGTTGATCGAAGAAGTGAGCTCGCACGACGAAGCTCTGATGCACAAATATGTAGAGGGTAAGTCCGTCGGCGAAGCCGAACTGATCGATGCGACTCGCAAGGCGACCATCGCCCTGAAGATCACCCCGGTTTTTTGCGGGTCCGCTTTCAAGAATAAGGGCGTTCAGCCGATGCTCGACGGGGTCGTCCGCTACTTGCCGTCGCCCTTGGATGTCGCCGCCGTTCAGGGATGGGCGCCGGGGCACAAGGACCGCGTTTTGACGCGCAAAACGGATCCTTCGGAACCATTTTCAGCCCTCGCTTTCAAAATCATGACGGATCCATTCGTCGGCACCTTGACATATGTGCGCGTCTATTCCGGAGAACTCGAGGCGGGAAGCTATGCCTTCAACTCGACGAAGGATCGCAAGGAACGCGTCGCTCGCCTTCTTCGAATGCATGCCAATAAAAGGGAAGAAGTTCAGAAGGTCGGTGCGGGAGATATCGTGGCCGTTGTCGGCATGAAGCACACCACGACGGGCGATACTCTTTGCGATCAGGACCATCCGATCGTCCTGGAGTCCATCGAGTTCCCGAATCCGGTGATTTCCGTTGCGATCGAGCCGAAGACTAAGGCCGATCAGGATAAACTGTCCGGTTCGTTGGGTAAGCTGGCCGCCGAAGATCCGTCCTTTCGGGTGAAAGTGGACGCGGAGACCGGCCAAACCATCATCTCCGGCATGGGGGAGCTGCATCTCGAGATCATCGTCGATCGCCTGATGAGGGAGTTTAAGGTCAGCGCCAACGTCGGTAAGCCGCAAGTGGCGTATCGTGAAGCCCTTCAGGGAACGGCGGAGGCCGAAGGGAAATACATTCGGCAGGCGGGCGGGCGCGGTCAATATGGGCATGTTTGGTTGAAAATCGAACCGCGCGAACGGGGCGAAGGCTTCCGTTTCGTCGACGAAATCGTCGGTGGAAAGATCCCCAGGGAATTCATTCCCGCCGTAAAGAAGGGGATCGAAGAGGTTCTCGAGACCGGTGTTTTGGCCGGCTATCCGATGGTGGATGTTTCTGCGACCCTTTTTGACGGATCCTTTCATGACGTCGATTCGTCCGAAATCGCTTTCAAGCTGGCTGGGGCCATCGGGTTCAAAGAGGCGACCCGCAAGGCCGGGGTTATTTTGCTCGAGCCCATCATGAAGCTCGAAGTGACGGTTCCCGAGGAGTATCTCGGAGCGGTGACGGGCGACCTCAATGCGCGCCGCGGAAAGATCATGAATTCGGAAATGCGCATGGGGGCTCAGATTATCGACGCCCAGGCGCCTTTGGCGCGGATGTTTGGATATGCGACGGACCTTCGCTCCATGACGCAGGGGCGGGCGAGCTTTACAATGGAATTTTCACATTACGAACCGGTTCCTAAAAACATTGCCGAAGAAATCATTGCGAAAGCGCAGGGGCGCTAACAGGAGGGATTATGGCGAAAGAGAAATTCGAGCGAACGAAGCCGCACGTGAACGTCGGGACGATCGGGCACGTCGATCATGGGAAGACGACGTTGACGGCCGCGATCACGAAGGTGTTGGCGTCGAAGGGCAAGGCGAAGTTCATGGCATACGACCAGATCGACAAGGCGCCTGAGGAGCGTGAGCG
This sequence comes from bacterium, assembly GCA_036274695.1. Taxonomy (GTDB): domain Bacteria; phylum UBA10199; class UBA10199; order JACPAL01; genus DASUFF01. The sequence goes on from DASUFF010000007.1 coordinate 15,118, forward strand.
CGGGATTACGATCGCGACGGCACACGTGGAATACGAGTCGGACAAGCGGCATTACGCGCACGTGGATTGTCCGGGCCACGCGGACTACGTGAAGAACATGATCACGGGAGCGGCGCAGATGGACGGGGCGATTTTGGTGGTGTACACCACCAAAATCGCCCCGTCCATCTGCGCCGCTCCCGTGATCATGTTCTTCACGTAGTCCGCGTGGC
>DASUFF010000008.1:0-12675 GCA_036274695.1 bacterium
GATCAACGACCTCACCTGCCCCGAAACCTGCTGAATGATCGGCAGGATGTACTTTTCCCGTAGCTCCGCGATGAAGGGAGGCTTCTCCAGATCGCCGTACAGAAGAATGCGCGCGAATTCGGGGTTGGCGATGAAGAAGTCGTGGAAGCGCCCGAGATGGACCTCGATGCTCTCCTTTAAATGCGCCTCCGAGGTCTCGAAGATTTTGGAGACGTGCTGGAGCAGCTCCTCGATGACGCGCTGGTAGACCGCCTTGAGCAGGTCTTCCTTGCCGCCCCAATGGTAATGGAGCCCGGCGATGTTCACCCCGGCCAAGTCCGCGATCTCCCGGGTGGTCGTTCCGTTGATGCCCTTCTGGGAGAAAAGCGTCGTCGCCGCCCGGAGGATGGCTTCGGAGGTCGTGGCGGAAGCGGCAACGCTGACTGTTTTCAGTTTGGTCATGTGATTTAATCAAATGATTAAATCAAACGACTCAACTTGTCAAATCCCTTTAGCCCGTTCGGACGCCAAGAATACCTCTTGAATTATACTTAGCGCTAAGCATAATTATTTCATGAACCGTTCTCAAATCGCCAAAGCACTTGGGAAACGCGGAGGCCTTGCCCGCGCCAGAAAACTTCCGCCCGACCGAAGGAAGGCCATCGCCTCGTTGGGCGGCAAGTCCCGTGCCTTGTCCCATCACGCCGCCCGGCGGGTTGAGGAAAACTTCAGATATTTGGATGCCATTGAAGCCTTAAGAAAGACGGCCGTTCTCCATGGCAAATAAGACGGACTATCTCGAGAAGATCGCCGCTTTGGCGGAAGACCTGGAAATCAAAGGGTTTCAGCCAGTCTTGGTAGGCGGCATCGCCCTAGTCATTCTAGGGTCTCAACGAGTCACGAAGGATTTCGACTTCCTCATTTCCATTCAAGACACGCCGGTCGAAGAGGTCGCGGGTGTTTTTTACGAACATGGGTTTGAATTGGTCACCAAATTCAATCAGAACAGGGAAGTCGTCAGAACAGTGGATTCCGCTAAAGTGGCCGCCATCAAGCTGAAATCAGAGCTGCCTCAAAGTCTGTTTTTCTATGACTGGGGCAACAAACTGAAAGTGGACCTACTGTTGGACTTTCCTCTTTCGGGAGCAGACATCGCCCGGCGCGCAAACAAAGTGAAGATCGGTTCGCGCTCCCTTCGTGTCGCCTCGGCAGAGGACCTGCTTCGCCTGAAGGAAATCGCCTATGCGGACCGTGGCTCCGCTTCGGATACGCAGGACATCGAATTTCTGAAACGCCTGCTCAAGAAAAAACCGTAGCCGGTCGGATCGAACGAAGGATTTTTCGCGAGTTTGCAGGCCCAATCAAAGGGACGACCGAACACCGAAGTAATCCATCATGCCCTCGATCATCGACCTCCCGGCCGACGGGCTCACTGGCATAACGGGAGCAACTACGGGTTTATGCGCCTGGAAATCCAACACGTCCCTCAAGAACATGTGATTCCAGAGATTGGGCCTGGGGTTGGGCTTGGTTTCGATCATTCTGTTTTCATTGGTGAGCCAATCGGCATCCTTCACCGCCGCCAAGCGCTCGAGGCGGCTCCCGTACCTCCGAAACTCGTCGCTGAGAAAGCGATCGACCGTGATACTCTGGCAATTCGTCCTTTCGCCCTGCTCATTGACCTCCCAAAGGATCACCTCGTCCTGCGCGTCAATCTCTCGTTCACCGCTCGTGTTGTAGCGATCGATCGCCGTTGAGACTTCGATTCTGTTTCCCATAGATCCTCCTGTTGTGTGAAATGCAACCGCTGTGCCGGGTACCGTCCCGGATGACGGAGCGCTTCATAGATTCATAGATTCATGGATTCAGTCCTCAATGTGGAAGGAGGCTGCAACCTCCGGAAGCGTTCCCACCGCTATTCGTGCCGGCGGTGCCGCTCGTGCCACCATTGCCCGATTCCGTCTGACAGGAGGCGTTGCAACCGTCGCCATCGGCTGCGTTGCCGTCATCGCATTCCTCGCCGGAGTCCACCGCACCGTTGCCGCAGGTTTCATCATCCGCGATAGTCAAGGCCGCCTCTGAAACGCCCAGGGCCGCGCCGCCCTGAGCATGGGAGAGCGTCAAATCGACCGTCTCGCTTCCTTCAAAGTTGGCGTCGTTCAAAAGAGGAATCTCGAACGTCTTGCTCGTTTCGCCGTCGGCGAAATTCAGGGTCCCCGAAGCGCCGGTATAATCGCCGCCGTCCGTCGCCGTTCCATCGCCGGTGGCGTAATCGACGCTCACGGCCCCGTCGCTTCCGCCCGTCCGCGTCACCGTGATCGTGACGTGTCCATCGGCTTCATTGGCGGCAAAGGCCGCATCGCCGAACCCCAGACTCCCGGGAGCGACGGAGGTCAGACAGGCCGAAAACTCCGACGTGTTGGAATCGGGATCGGTCGCCGTCGCCGTGATCGCCTGGCCGGAAGGGACGGACACGCTTAAGTCGGCCGTGAAGGAGGCGTTTCCGCTTCCGTTGGTATTGACCCCCGTAACGGCTCCCAGAAACACCTCTCCCTCGCCTTGCCCCGAGTCGTCGCAGGAGTCGTTCGAGAAAAATTCGATCCGGTACCCGCTCGCGCTCGCCGTGCTGTTCAAGGTCCCTTGGATTTTCGTCTGTCCTCCGGCGGAAACGGCCGAAGTCAGAACCGGGAAGTTCTGAAGGTTATTGGTCCCCGTATCGACGTCGCCGTTGTCGTTGACCGGGGCGCCGATGCTGATTCCGAGGCCCCCGTTGTTCGTAATCGCATTAGACAGGATTGCGTTTCTCTGGGTGGCCAAGCTGCTCATTTCAACGCCGCTTTCGGTATTGCCGGAGATCAGGTTTCCTTCCACGAGGTTGTCCTGAGCCCCGTTATTGATGAGAATGCCGGACCTGTCGTTGGGAAGAGAGGCCGTTCCGGCGGCGTTCGTCCCGATCCTATTTCCCACAATGGAATTTCCCTGCGCGCCGGCGCCAAGAACAAAGATCCCGAACGTCGCATTGCCCGAAACAAGATTGCCTTCGCCCGCGCCCGTGCCACCGATCAAGCCGTCCGCACATCCCGCGCATTCGATCCCGGACGCCCCATTTCCCTGATCGACGGTCCCCGAAGGATCCACGCCGATGTAATTTCCCTGAATCGTCGACTGATCCGCGCCGCTACTCACGGCGATCCCCGAAGAGGCGAAGCGGTTGATCACGAAACCCTTCACCGTCACGTTATCGCCGACGATCAAAAATCCGGAAGTGGCCGTGTTCTGGCCGTTCAATTCGATGAGCGGCTGGCCGGAAAAGCCGGGTTGAGTCGTCGCGTCGATCGTAACGTCCGACAAAACGTCCGCATACGCGGCCGAAAGGGCGATCGTCTTTTGACCGCTGCCGATACCGAAGGCGATCGCGTCCGGGGCGACGGTCCCCGCAGCGCATTCGCCCGGCGCCCCTCCTGATGCCGCGTTCGTATTCGCGGAGGCGATCGCCTCGCGCAAGGTGCATTCGCCGTCATTGGAGACGTCGTCCGCGGTCGAATTCACCGTAATGTTCGCCGCCTGGGCGGTCTGCACGGTCAGAAGACCGGCGATGAGAAGAGCCGGGAGATTTTTTTTCATGATGTCCGCTTTCCTTTCTGATTTTTGGGCCTGTGATTTTAGACAAAGTCGGAATCGATTTGGTTCCTAATAAGCGTGCTTGCCGGAGATTCCGCCATCTTTGTGGACAGGCGCGATGGGAGGATTGCCCGCTTCCGTTGCTCCTCGATTCATAGTGCGCTCCAGGACTCGGGCAGGAACTGTCTGGCCAGGTAAGCGGCCTCGTCGGGCGTGAACTCGGGCGCCAACATGTTGGCGATCTCCGCGCGAACATCCTCGATTCTCCGTTGGATCCCAGGCACCGCCTGGGGGCTCGCGCGGCGGAATTTTCTCAAGAGATCCAACCGGCCTGCGAACCGGGCCCGCTCCACGTCGTCTTCCGCCTGATTCCAGAGCACGAGGCTGCGAAAGTAGAGCCTCTCCTCCCCCGTCAGCTTCAGCGCGAAAATGAATCCCTTTAGGGCGGCCACGCCTAAGTTTCTTTCGCCCTCGATCACCATCTTCAAATAGCTCGGCGATCCCAGCCCGGCCCGAAGGGAAAAGCGGCGCTGCGAGAAGCCCTTGCGCCCTTTGGAGTCCTCGAGCCAATCGCGAAGGTAGAGGCGGTAGTCCGTGTAGTCGAAGAGATCAGTCATGCCCCTTGAAATGAGCAAACGAGATGCCAACAGAGAATACATTTAATTTCAGCTAGTTCCGTCGATGCTTGCTTTATTTTGCATTCAATGAGTTGCAAATTTAATGCAAAATAGTGCAAATGTTTATCACAACCCCGCTCTCCATCGGAAAACCCCTTGAAAATGCACATCTCCGTCTTTGACGCGATCTTTGCTGCGTCATGAAACCAAGCAACGAAAACTTCGTCAGGGGGAAATTATGACCAATCCGATCACTTCGAAGTTAAAGGACATTGCCGGAGGTCACGCCGACAGGCGTTTTCGGTTTTCCCGAGTACCCGCAACCCTTGTATCCGGAGCCCGTCGATTATTCCGAGGCGATCACCTACGCCTCAGACAAATCCGGCTTTTGGCACCGATGCGATCGATTGGAACAGCAACCGTCATGCCAGCCAAAAATGGTAATCAGATCCTGACTTTGATTGTTTTTTTGCAAAACAATGTGGTCCAATTTGCAAAATAATGTATTGCACCCTTTCAAGAAGGAAGATTGAAACATCCACAGTGTGGACCCGACTTTATCCTGTCCGAACAACTCTAGAACGAGCGGCGCCGATAAATATCTGAAGCTCTTCTAATTTTTGGGGTAGAATCGAACCCATGTCCGGCCTTTTTCAAAAGATCGCCCTTGGACTTTTCCTGACCGTCTCGCTGGCGGGATGCCCGGCTGCGGGCCCCGTGGGAGGCGCCGGCGGCGCGCCATCCGGTCTGAACGATGTCAAAGGGAACGACTCTCCTCAAGGAAGCGACACCCTTCGGGATATAGCCCAGGAGGCGACCATCACGAGACCCCATCCCGGTGGCGTGACCTCACCGGGACCCGAATTGGGCGATGATTGGGGTCTCGCCGTGAAAGGAACGATTCAACCCGCCTGCCGGAACGCCTCCGGAGAGATCCAATACCGCATCGAGGGCAATCTCGTCACCGTTAAGGACAATGGGGAAGAGAGAGGGATGTGTGACGGCGTTGATTCGACGGGACAATCGTACTGCGACCTCGATGTCGATAAGATCAATCTCCGATTCTGGGGCGGTCAGGCCTGCCAATCCGCCATCCTAGAGGTGACCCAGGACACGTTTGAGGGGTTCGTCTCGTCACGCGAAATTACCGATCCATCCGTTTATTATTTCACTCACTATGATGACTTTAGCCTCCATACGATCCTCTTTGGATTGAGACACGAAGATCGTTTCGATCGCCCCTCTCCGACTGAAAAGCCTGCTTTCACTCTTTCCGGAAACGTGGTGAAGGTGATCCCACAAGCTGTCGGCCCGGCGAGCCTACCGGTGGGCTTGCTTCATCCTCTCTGCGAGCCTCCAATGGAATTGGCGAAGAGAAAGATAACGATGAACTTCCTGGAGGTCCTGCCAACCTCACCCGATCTTCCGGAGTGCATTGCCCCCGCGCCGATTCCCCCTGTCATCAAGTAGAAAACGGACGTCTCATCAGACCATCCTGATGAGCAGCCGCTTTTTGGTCGGCAATCCCATCTGTTCCAGTCGCAAGTAGAGCGTGCGCAGCGCTATCCCTAAGTCGTCCGCCGTCTTCTTCTTGTCCATCCCGTGGCGCTTCAAGGAAGCGAGGATCTTCGCCCGTTCCGGATCATCATCGGTCGCCGTTACGGCCGTTCGGTCCGGGGACTGCAGCAGTGTCGGTGCCGAGAATCGCGCGAAAAGCTCGGGCCTTTCTTCGATCAAGGCCCGAGTGACGGGCCGATCCTTGGCGAAGAGCAGGAGATTCCGGAGCGTCGCCTCCAACTCGCGCACATTGCCGGGCCAGTCGTAACGGAAAAAACGATCCAGGGCGTCGTCGGCGACGGAGGACGCGGGCAATTTGTATTGCCGCGCAATCTTTTTCGACAGGTGGGTGACCAAGAGCGGGATATCTTCTTTCCGTTCCCGGAGCGGCGGGAGGTTGATCGTCACCCCATTGATGCGGAAAAAAAGATCCTGGCGGAATCTTCCGTCGCCGACCATCCGCGCCAGATCCTTGTTGGAGGCCGTCACCAGCCGGACGTCCACCTTCACCTTCTTCGAGGAACCGATCGGCCGGACCTCCCCTTCTTGCAGAACGCGCAGGAGCTTGGCCTGCATGGCGAGCGACATATCGGCGACCTCATCGAGAAAGAGGGTCCCGCCGTCGGCCTGTTCGATCAGGCCCACACGGTCGCGGTCGGCATGGGTGAAGGAGCCCTTCTTGTGGCCGAATAGCTCGCTTTCCAGAAGGGTTTCGGGAATCGCGCTCACGTTCTCGGCGACGAAGGGTTTGTTCTTGCGATCGCTGTTGTCGTGAAGGGAACGTGCGATGAGCTCTTTGCCCGTCCCCGATTCGCCGTGGATCCATACGGGGATCGCCGTGTCGGTCACGTGGTCGAGGAGCTCCAACACCTTCATCATGGGCGTGGATTCTCCGATGATCTCGTCGTAGCCGTAACGAAGAGCCCCGCGCGCTGGGATCTTCGTGGATTCCGCAAGTTCGGCGATCCTCCTCTCCTGCTCGCCCACCTTGGCCTCGAGCCGGCCGTGAGAGGCGCGCAACGCCTCCATCATGCGAGCCTTTTGGATGGCCAAGGCCGACTGGGCGGCGAAGGCCTCCGTCAACAAGACGTCTTCCTCGGAGAAGAGCCCCATCCGGTAACGGTGATCCAGATAGAGAGCCCCGATGACTTTTCCGGAAAGCTCGAGGGGGGCTGACAGGATCGCCTTCAACCCATAGGCGACCACGCTCTTCTTTTCCTGAAAGCGGGGGTCCATCTGGGCATCGTCGGTGATCAACGAGGTCCCGGACTCCAAGACCTTTCTCACCGCCGTCAGAGAGACTTGAAAGTCCTCTCCTTCGAAGGATTTTCCCTGAAATTTCCGTGCGGCGGCGACGGAAAAACCCGGAATCGGCGCCGAAGCGGCCGCCTGCTCGCCGTCTTCCTGAAGCAGCAAGAAGCCGCGCTCCGCGCCCGTCAGAAGGATCGCCGCGTCCAGGACCTGATCGAGCAGGGGCGTCAACGCATCCATCTGGGAGATCTTTCGCGTAATGTCGCAAAATAGCCGGAATCGCGAGGGCGCGATGCCGGCTCCGGCCGAGGGGAGATCTTCCGCGGCGGAGGGACCCAACAACGATTCGACGTCCTTCAGGCTGCGGGTTTTTTGATCGTCCATTGCATCTCCTCGGGTAAACGTTTGTGAATCTCGCCGATCTCGGAGCGGACCTTCGAGGCGAGACGATCGGCCAAGCCCTTCAGTTCCCATCGAACCAACATGTCCCTGAGGCGGGAGAAAAGATCGACCCTCAGGATCGGCGACTCCAATGCGGCAATGGCGGCGATGGATTCGGCCAGATCGGCCTCCGCGCTATCGGCTCCCGACGTTTCCAATCGTCTCAAAGATTCCAGGGCCCGGAACCGCGGACCTTCGCGGCGCGCGATCTCCTCCAGGGGCAAATCTTCGCCGATCGGCTCCATCACCAGTCCTTCCAGTCCCGCGAGATGAATCTCGGAGCGCCGACGGTCGTCCTCGCCGCCATAGACGGCCAGGACGTCATCCGCGGCAACCATCTCGGAAAAGGCCTCGTCCAACCGCGCCAGGTCTTTCAAGACGAGGGCCCGGTTCTGGCGGTAACGGGAGACCTGAACGACCTCTCCCGCCTGGCGGGCGAGTTCCACCGCCCGCCCCATGAGCTTCAAGGAACGATGAAAATCGCCCCGTTCACGGTCCAGCATCGCCAGGTTGTTCCAGGCGATCGCCTCGGATTGAACGTTTTGCGCCGAGCGAGCCGTCTCCGCGGCGGATTCGAACCTTCGGCGGGCCTCGCCGTAGCGCCCCCGCGCCTGTTCCAGGAGACCCCACTGGTTTTCCGTGTCCGCTCTCAGGAGCGGAGCTTCGGCGCTGAAACCCTGGGAAAGGCGCAGGTGCTCCTCCGCGCGCCCGATCCGGTCGGGCGCCTCGGATTGTTCGGCAAGCGAGGCGAGCAAGGCGTGGGCCCGCGCATAGTACGAGCGAAGAGCGGGATGTCGCTCCGCGTCCCCCAGACGCGCAGCTTCCTCCAAACGCTTTTTCGCCTCGGCGTGATCGCCCCGCCCCATCAGGACATGAGCCGTAAAAAGGAGATGCTTGACGGTTTCCACCCTCGTCTCGTCGTCACCCTTGGCGGCGTACCAGCCGTCGTAGGCTTCGATCGCTTCTTCGAAACGCCCCAGCCGGTAGAGGGACGGAGCGAGATGGGCGAAGAGGACGGCCTTTTCCATCCGCTCCTCCGCGATCGGCAAAAGAGAAGAGGCCAGCTCCGCGGTTTCCCGGAATCGCCCGGAGCCGAACAGGAAAGCGACCGCGGCCCCGCTCCAGGCGCGCGCCGTCGCGATGTCGCCGGCGGACAAGGCATGAAAAGCGATCCGCGGGGCCTCGGGGGCGTCGGACGACGCGGAGCGGCCGCCGGCGAGCGCCTTGATCCAAAGCCGGTGAGCCCGCGCCAGAGGCGGCGAATCTCCGCGCTCCAACGCCTTGCGGTAGGAGCGGATGAGGCCCGGGTGCATGAGGCCGAGGTTCCCGTCCTCGCCGATCGCTGCGACCAGGCCCTCGGATCGCAACCGGATGACCGCGTCATGGAATCCCTCCGCCCTTTCCCCTTCCCAGACCCGAAGACATTCCTCACAGCCGGCGGAGCCTTCCGGAGTCGCGGCCAATGCCGCCAGGAGGACGCGGGACGGCTCGTCCAAGCGCTCGACGCGAGCGGCGCAAGAGGCCTTCAGGCTTTCGGGTATCTTCGCATCCTCGCCATTCGATTGGAATTTCTGTCGCAGGGCTTCGATCAAGAGCAGAGGGCGGCCTCCGGAGGAACGCGCGATCTTTTCGATCTCCTTGCCGGACAAAGGGTTGTCCTCCGTCGCGCGCTTCAGGAACTCCACGGACGTTTCGTGCGGAAGATCGGCCAGCGACAGAAGATGAGCGTCCTCGCGCGCAAGCAATCCCTCGACCCAGGCCCGTAATGTCTCGGGCGCGAGATCCGCATCGTATTCTAGGAACATCAACTCGCGCCGTCCGCCTCCCACGCTCCGCAAGGCCCTCCGCACCTCGATTTGCAAGATCTTTCGGTCCTCCTCCGATCTCCGGTGCAAATCGGCCGCGACGGTCGCCGCCTTGCCGGCGAGCTTCCGGCGCCAGGACATCTCCTCCACGAACCGCGAGCGCCCCACGCCCGTGGGTCCGGTCACGATGAAGATCCTGGCTTCATTCTCCAAGGCGCGGAAGCGCTCCTCTTCCGGACGCGACACCCACGGCGTCTTGGTCAAGACCGCCTGCACCGTCTCGTCCGGCGAAAGGGCGAACGGCGGTTTCACGTGGAGGTTTAAGAATTTGATGAGGCTCGCGGCGGAACTCGGCCGTTCGGAGGGATCGTCGCGAACGAGCCGGCGGAGAAGGTCGCGGAAAAAATCAGGAAGGCCGGAGCGGCCCGCGAGCCCTTCGGTGAAGCTTAAGCCCAAACCATACAGATCGCTCTGGGCATCGTAGCGACCCGCCTTGGCCTCGGGAGGCCAGTAGGCGGGCGTTCCCAAACCCGGGAGCCCGAAATCGAGAAGCTTAGCCTCCCCTTCCGAAGTCACCAGAATATTGGCGGGCTTTAGATCCCGGTGCAGCAGGCCGTGGGTATGGAGGTAATGCAATCCGCGGCAGCACCCCACGAAGGCCTTGAGAAGGCGTTCCGAAGGCAGATCGGCCGGAAGCGCGCCGAGGGGCCGGCCCTCGACCCATTCCATCGTATAGGCCGATCGGGGCTCCTCAAAATAGTCTTCGATGCGTACGAGATTGGGATGGGCAAGGCGCACAAGAAGCGCGGCCTCTTGCCGGAAAAACCGGATCGACTCGGAGTCGGCTTCGGGCAGGACCTTCAGGGCGAGAAGTCGACTGTCGGACTTCCGCCTCACCAGGAAGACTTCGCCGCGTCCGCCCCGCCCCAGGAGCTCGATTCCCTCATAGGCCGAAGGAATGCCTGAGAATTCGTTCGCCGCCATCTTTATAGGATACCGCGATTTGCAAGATCAAGAAACGGCAATTTTGCATAATTTTGCAATAAAACCAGGCCTGATAGACGCCGACTGCCGGACTCTTCGTTCAACTCCGTAAACAAGGGACTCCGATCCCGACGAACGATCTCTGGATCGCGGCCCTCGTCGCCCAACACAATCTCATTCTCTTTCATCGCGACAAATATTTCGAGAGTCTGCCCCAGATCCCCAGCGTCTAGCCTTCGTTGCGAGCCGTAGCGAGCGCTGTCCCGCGGGACTAAAACACTTCTCCACTCCAGAGCTGCTCCAAAAAGACGTGCCAAGGCAGAACAGTAATGCCGGACTCCAGTTTGCGGCTTCTCGCTTCCTGACAAACAAGAAGGGCCCTTTTGGGTTTATGCTCCTCTCCAAAGATTCTTAGTCCCTTTAGATCCTGGCCGTCGACGCGGGATGCCCCTTTGACTTCGATCGCAATCGATCCGTCATCCAGAACAAAATCGACTTCGGCCCCGTCCTTCGTCCTCCAAAAGGTGATGGAGACGTCTCGTTCGGCATAGGAACGGTAGGCAAGAAGCTCCATCAGGACAAAATGCTCAAAGGCCCTTCCAAACTCAGGCCCCTGGGTGGCCGTGAGCGTTCTCTTGGTCAAGAAGCCGGATACTCCGACATCAAAGAGATAGAATTTCGGGGTCTCCGAAATGATCTGGCGGTTTCTTTTTTTTCGAAATGGCTCCAATAGATATCCGACGAGAGTATCCACCAGGATTTGATAGTATCCGGCAACAGTCTTGGAATCGACGCCGCAATCGCGGGAAATATTGGAGTAATTCACCAGCTCGCCCTGGCTGAAGGAAGCCGCATCGAGGAATCGCGAAAACGCGGGGAGATTCCGCACCAGCCCTTCATATTGGATCTCCTCCTTCAGATAGTCGTAGACATAGGCCTTGAGGTCGCGGTCGGGATAATCGCTCAAATAGTGCGCGGGGATAAGCCCCTGATTGAGGGCCTTGATCAAGTCAAATCTGTCTCCGAGTTCCTTCCACGTGAGGGGAAACAACTCGAAGCGCCAGGCGCGCCCCCCAAGCATGTTGGCGTGAGCCCGTTTGAGCTTTCGGGCGCTGGACCCGCAGAGAACAAAACTCAGCTTCTTGTTTTCGATCAGCCAATGAACTTCATCGAGAAGGGTGGGGATCTTTTGAATTTCATCTATAATGACCGGCCCCCTTCTAAAGTGAGACGGCGGCAAAGCCGACAGCTCTTCCCTGAGCCGAAAGGGTTCTTTCGAGAGCCGCAAGTTGGTGTCCGTCTCCAGAAGATCGTAGAAAACGGTCTGAGGAAAGGCCTGTTTGAGGAGCGTGGTTTTCCCCGTCTTTCGGGGACCCCACAAGAACGCCGACTGCCCCTTGGGGAGTTTGATGGCAAGAGTGCGTTTAATATCAACCAATTCGGAATCCACTCCGAATAAATATAACTTATTCGGAGTTACGTCCAGATAAGATTAATAACCCGTCAAGTCAGTCCGATCCGCTTCGCGATGATCTCCTTCATCACCTCGGAAGTCCCGCCGCCGATCGTCATCAGGCGGATGTCCCGCGTGAAGCGCGACATGTCGTACTCTTCCATATAGCCCGCGCCCCCCAAGGCCTGGAGGCAATCGTAGGCCACGCGCTGGGCGAGATCCCCGGCGAAGAGTTTCGCCATGGAGATTTCCTTCGTGCATTCGACGCCGGAATTGAAAAGTTCGACGGCGTGGTAATTGAGCCGCTTCGCGGCCTCCAACTGCGTGGCCAATTCGGCGAACTTGTGCTGCCAGACCTGAAAGTCGATGACGCGCTTGCCGAAGGCCTCGCGTTCGCGGCAGTAAGAGATGGCGTCCTGAAGCGCCAGTTCCGACGACGCATGACACGTCAACGCCGCCACCAGCCGTTCTCCCTGAAAGTTCTTCATGATGTAGGCGAAGCCGGCGTTCTCCTGGCCTAAGACGAATCGTTTCGGAATCCGGCAATTCTCGAAGAAGAGGAGCGTGGTGTTCGAGCTGTGGTTGCCCATCTTCTCCAGAGTCTTACCGACGCTGAACCCCTTCGTATCGGTGGGGAACGTCACCAGGCTGATGCCCTTGTGGCCCGGACCGCCCGTACGCACGGCCAGCGTGATGAAAGCGGCGCGGCCGCCGTTGGTGATGTACATCTTCGAACCGTTGATGACGTAGTCGTCGCCCTCGGCCTTGGCGGTCGTCTTGATGTTCATCACGTCCGAACCGCAGCCGGGCTCGGTCACGCCCAACGCGCCGATTTTATCGCCCGCGACGGCGGGTTTCAGAAAGAGATCCTTCTGTTCCTGGGTGCCCAGAGCATCGATGACCGGCGTCGCGATATCGGCCTGGACCAGCAGGTCCATCGCCACGCCCGCCATCCGGCAACGAACGA
>DASUFF010000009.1:0-38352 GCA_036274695.1 bacterium
GTTCGGTGAAGCTTCCCGCAACAGGTCGCGGGCGGCGGTGAGCAGGTCTCTGTATTGCTGATCGGACAGGTTGGGCAGTGAGGCGCTTTGCATCAACCCCCGAAGTTCCGTCACGCGAGAGGCAATCTCGTCGGCCGGAGCGCCGTCTCTCACCACGAAACGTCTTAAGAAAACGATCTCGGGATGATCGACATTGATGGTCTGTGCCGCCCCGTTCCCGACGGTATAGGTCACCCGCAAAGGGGCTGAGACAGTACTGCTCTGGATCAAGCCGAGCACGCTGTTCAAGGCGTCCCGGGGCGCGGCGCCCGGATAAATATTCCGTAATTCGACGTAATAACGTTCCACGGCCCGGTTCATGGCCCAATTCCGGGCCTTTTCCTCGTCGTTGGCGCCGGGATACCGGGCCAATTCCGCTCCGCCCGGGGCGGCACCCGCCGCAAAGGGCTCTGGGGCCGTGGCCAGCAGGGTGGCAAGCGGACTCGTCCGGGCCGGCGGCGGGGCGACTAAGGCGCTTCCCGAAGGACCCGGCGCCACATAGGAAGAACCGCTCGGATTGGGATTAGGATTGCTGTCCGCGGGGACATCCGGGGAAGCGCTCGAACTGCAGCCGGAGAGCAAGAGAGCGCCGCCGCCTAGGACCAAAGGAATCAGCAGAAAGGCCATAAAAACCCCTTAGTTTTGGTCAAAAGACCTTAAACTTGCAGGGTTGTTATCGGCAAGAATTGGCTGGAGTTGTGGTGTTTCTGCAAAAAGAAGGATCAGTAAACGATTCGAGGCCCCGGCCTCGGTGCCGAACGGCCTCCGACACCCCCCACAACTCGCGGCCGGGCGGCCGGGTTGCCGTAATCCGTCACCGGCACATACCCGCTTCCCTGTCTCACCTCGATGGTTGCGCCTACCACCCCACGACGGCGACGGAAATGCAGCACCGTGGAATCCCCGCTGATGCTGCCCGTAAACATATCGAAGTTGCCCGATGTCGGCGGGTTGTCGGGCGTCAAGGTCACGGTCGGGGCATTGGCACCCGTTCCGAGCGTCACCACCGGCAGGGCGGCCTGGGCGACGATGGCGGTGGCGGGAATGGCGGTCCAGTTGGCCCCGGATCCCGTCTCCCAACCGGCCGTTTCTCCGTGACGGCGTCGGAAAGTCATCGCGGGGCTGCCAGTTCCCGCGGACGCGGTATACTCGTCGAAAAGGACGGGCTGACCGTTCACCACATGGACCGTCTGCTGAAGAGGCGTCAGCGTAAAGGTTTGGGTCCCGTTCGGAAGACGGAGAGTCAAGGGATCGGCGCTCGGCGAAACGGCGCGCTCCGTGTAGATGCCGTTCGGTTCCGGCGGTGTACCGGTCGTCGGCACTAAGGCCCTGCCGTCCGGGCAAACCCACATGCTGACGTGTAGGGACGGTTCTGTCTCACCCTCAGCGCGATACCTCATACGTCGTCCGGTCTCCGCCGTGCCTGCCGGATTGGAGACACGAGTCCTTGCAACAGAATTCGGATCCCGCGGATCATGCCAATAGTAGTATTGAATATTGTTTTCGGTGACGGTCCCCTCGTAAACCCAGTCGCGCGAGACGCGCGGCCCCGGGTTCGCCGCGTCGGGCGCGGCTACATCGACTCTCACGTCCGCGCCGGTACCCGTTCCCCGGTCGTTGATTCGCGAAAGATCGAAGGGTCTTAAACCGTCGATTTCGGTGGCCGGCAGGAAAGAAAGACGGGGGATGTGGTCGTCGGTTGTCCCCACGCGCCAGGTCGGGTCAGCGTCCGCCGAGGAAGGGGGAACTTGAAGATAACGGCCTCCTCCCACATTCACCCGGACCGTCCGGCCCTCCACCATTCTTCCGGCGGCGGCGTCCCAGCGGTCGACTTCCCGATAGATGGTATAGCGTGTGCCGTCTGCGGCGACTTCGAAACCCGTCGGCCGCCACATGGCGGGATTGTCGCTTAAAGTCCCCGTGGAGGTGGTCCGCATGGGGTTGTTGCCGAAGAGTTGAACGGCCCCGTTGCGAAGAAGGGTTTCGGCGGATCTCTCGACGGTCACGCCGCGTTCGCTGATCCGAATCCTCGCATTGTGATCGATGTACTCCGTTCCCGGGTGGTTCGCCGCATTCATCTCGGTTTCAAGACGGCGCAGGGCCTCGTCGATGTCCGCCTGGGTCACATTGCCGTCGTCACCGCCCACTTCGACCGAAACCGTGTCCCCGTTATGTAATTGGATGCTGGCAACGGTCATACACTCTCCTCAAAATGAGAAAAATCCCGAATTAAGACACGATTTTATGAAATTATCGGCATTTTGCCCAGAAGGAGTTGCGGGCGGTGCGTCAGAGATGTTGCTGGGCGAGAAATATCAGATTGATATTTTTAGATATCTTTAGATATTTTTGAGATATTCTTGAAGGATGAAAGGCCTCTTTCTTCGTTTAGAGGACCAACTCGACCGGGACTTGAATGAGGTCTGCCGTCGCGAGGGCTATAAGAAGAGCGGCCTGATCACGAAGCTCATCCGGGACTTCATCCGATCGGCCGACAAGCCGCGGGACCCCGTACGCGAGGCTCAAGACTTCGGCATCGACATCTCGTTGATCGATGAAAATCTGAAAAAAACGCCCACCCAACGGCTGCGCGACGCCGAGCAGGCGGCCGCCTTCGTCGAGGCCTTGAGAAGGGCGAAGCGTTTCAAATCTCATGATCAAGTTTGAAGAAATCATCACAGGACTCGTCACCGCGGACATTCGCTTCGTTTTGGTCGGAGGCCTTGCGGCTTCCGCTCAAGGTTCCGCCTACGTCACGCAGGACGTCGATATTTGTTATGAGCGCACGCCGGGAAACGTCCAAAAGATGGTCGCCTACCTGAAAGCCGTCCATGCCAAACTCCGCGGCGCGCCGGAAGATCTCCCCTTTATTCTTGACGAGCGGACCTTCTCGTTCGGAATCAATTTCACTTTTCAGACGGACCTCGGCGATCTGGACCTTTTGGGAGACATGGCGGGAGTCGGTTCATATGCGGAGGCCATGAAACTTTCCGAAAACATCGAGATCTTCGGGCATCGCGTGAATGTTCTCTCCATCGAAGGCCTGATCCGAGCCAAGAAAGCGGCGGGCCGGCCGAAGGATATCGCCCACGTCAAGGAGCTCGAGGCGATACGGGAGAAGAAAAAAGAGGGCTGATTCGAAAAACCGTAAAGATTGAAGAAACCTCCTCGCTCGCGTATAAACAAACGATGATCTCTCGCCTTCAAATCGAGCGCCTCCGCGCCGTTTTTGGGGAATATCCCGAGGTGGAACTCGCCTACCGCTTCGGTTCGAGCGTGCGCCATCCCGATAGGGCCGCAAAAGACGTGGATATCGCCCTTCTGCTCTCTTCCGGCCTCTCCGCCGAGCGCCGTTTCGACATCCAAAGCGAAATCGCCGCCAAGGCCGGCCGTATCTTGGGAATGACGGCCGACGTCCGCATTCTGAACGCCGCTAGCCCCGCCTTCGTTTATCAAGTCATCAAGCGGGGCGAACTCATCTCGGGCGACCCGGTGAAATCCCGCGACTTCATCGTAAAGTCCCTCACGCGTTATTTCGATTACCTTCCCCTTCACCGCTTCTTCGTGGACCGCCTCCAAAAAAGACTGGGGGTCGATCCCCATGGTTGATCGCCCCTTGATCGAACGCAAACTCGCCCTCTTGGACGAGAAAAAGAGGGAATTGGAGGGTTACGCCGTCGCCTCCCTCGATGACTTCAAATCCAAGGGATACATGCAGAAGGCCGTCGAGAAGATGCTTCAGGAGATGGTCGAAATCGGCATCGACGTCGCCAAGCACATCGTCGCCGACGAAGGCTTCCGGATGCCCGAAGACGCCGGAGATACGTTCAAGATCCTGGAAGAGAACAAGGTCCTGACGCCCTCAACGACCCAAACGATGACGAAGATGGTCGGATTCAGGAACCTGATCGTTCACTTATACGAAAAAATCGACCTTGAGATCGTTTACGGACACTACAAAAAGCGGTTGGGGGATTTCGACACCTTCTCGCGGGAAATTCTTCAGTTTCTCAGGCGCTAAGGCGACGGCTTGAAGGCCAGGAGGTCGATGATCCTCTGCACCTGCCCCACCATCCCGATGGACATCTTGCCGATCTGGGTGGCGACCAGCCCCAGGGACAGGAAGTAGATCAGGACGCCCAGGATGCCGCGGATCGCGAAACCCAGCTCGTAGACGTTGATGGCCGGAGCCGACTTGCTCATGATCCCCAAGACCACGTCGGTGACGAAGATCGAAATGAGCACGGGCGCGGTCAGCTGCAGGGCCGTCACCAAGACGCCGCCGGTGGCCTTGATGAACTCCTGGGACAGGGCGAGCAGGTCGAGCCTGTGGGCCGGAAGCTCGAAGAGAGGGAGGACTTGGTAGCTCTCGATGAGGGCCTTCAAAAAATACAGGTGCCCGTTCAAGGTGAGGAAAATCACGATGCCCAATTGGAAGTTGAGCGTGCTGAAGAGCGAGCCCTGTTCTCCCAATTGCGGGATCAACAGGCGCGCCTGGGCGGCGCCGCGCTGGTTGTCGACCACGCCGCCGGCCGCCTCGAAGGCGTGGAAGACGATGCTCGCCATGATGCCGATGGCGATCCCGTAGAAGGCCTCCTTGAAATAGAGCAGGAAGAGCATCATCGGCGCCGTCGGGACGAGCGAGTGGTCCTCCGGCACCAAATAGGGATAGAGGAAGATCACCATCACCAGCGAAAAGCCCAGGCGGATCATGCCGGGCACCGGTTTGCCCACCAGGAAGGGAATGACGGCGGTCAGCATCGCGAAGCGAACGAGGATCAGCGTCCCCACGTTGAACGCAAAGGTCCAATCGACGTTGACGCCGAACATGCGGAGCGCTTCGTTCATATCACTTCACGTAGTCCTGGAACGTCCCGAGGAGCGAGGTGGCAAAGTTCATCAGCTGCACCATGATCCACGGCCCGACGATGGCGAGCGTCACCATGATCCCCACGAGCTTGGGCACGAAGGTCAGCGTCTGCTCCTGAACCTGGGTGGTGGCCTGCATGATGCCGACGGTCAGTCCCATCAGCATGGCCGTGATGACCGGCGGGGCCGTCAATATCAACGTGAGGTAAAGGGCCTGTTTCGTGATTGAAATTAAATACGCTGGATCCATTTACGCTCCCCCCGGGCAAAGCCCGATGGCTCGCTCGAATCGGGGCGAGATACCGCTCTCGCCCCGACACCCCACATCTGCGTCAGCCGCGTTGCGCATAGCCGAGTATAAGCCCCTGGGCGATCAGGTGCCAGCCGTCCACCAAAACGAAGAGCAGCAGCTTGAACGGCAAAGCGACGGTGATCGGCGAGATCTGGAACATGCCGAGCGAGAGCAGGATGTTGGTGACGACGATGTCGATCACCAAGAACGGCAGAAAGATAATGAACCCGATCTGAAAGGCCTCCGACAGCTCGGAGATGACGAAGGCCGGGATCAGGATCTCGAAATCGTTCTCCGTGACGGAATCGCGGTCCTCGGCCTTGCGCATCTTCTTGGCCAACGTCGTGAACAGCTCCTTCTCCTTGGCGTGGGCGTGCTTGTTCAAAAAGATGCGCATGGGCTCCTTCGCCTGCTTGATGACGTCCAGGAGCAGGTTCACGGTGACCTGCGAGAGCACCGGCTGGTTGGAGCCCGCGTTGATGGTCTGGCCGGCGGTTCGGTACATCTCGATGCCCGTCGGGATCATGATGTAGACGGTTAAGATCATCGCCAGTCCCGTCACGATGGTGTTCGGCGGGATCTGCTGCGTGCCCATGGCGTTGCGGATGAGCGAGAGCACGACGGCGATCTTCACGAACGACGTGGTCATCATGATGAGGAAGGGCGCGAGCGAGAGGGCGCCTAAGATGGAGATGAGCAGGATCGGGCGGGAGACCGCCTGCTGCCCGGTCGTTCCGCCGCCGAGTCCCGGAATCTCCATGGCCTGGCCGAAGGCCTTGTGGCTCAGGAAAAGAGCGATCAGCACCAGGAGGATGCAGAGTTTTTTGGGGACCTTCCGGTAAATCCGCGTCGCTAGGCTCACGAGCGCCCTCCTGAGATCTTCTCCCCTTCGTCATGGGAGAGTTCGGTGATGACGTTCAGCGCGTGCTCGCTCGCCCCGAGCACGAAGTAGCGCTCCAGGATCTTCACCAGATACAGGCTCTTGGTGTGATCCAGCCGCACGGCGTCCTCCAAAGACGCCCAGGGCACGCCGCCGCGGAAGCGGGAAAAGCGCGTCTTTGGAAGCACGAAGCGAAAAAGAAACAGGGCCAGTCCGATGACCAGCGTAAGGCCGATCACCATCTTGATGAAGAGCCAGGTAAAATCGGGCGTCGTTTGCATTATTTCAACAGTTTCAGGATGCGGATCCCCAGCCGTCCGTCCACATCGACCAGCTCGCCCTTGCCGACCACCTTCCCCGCCGCCACCAAATCCACCGGCTCGTTCGGGGCGCGCTCCAAGTCCATCACCTGCCCGATGCGCAGTCCCAGCAGATCCTTCACCGTGTAGCTTTTTCGGCCGATGACGATCACGAGCGGGACGGTCAAGTCCGGAGAGAGATCGAGGAGCTCCTTCACGGGGGCCGGTCCCTCGGGCATGACGTCCATGATGTCGTCGACGTCTTCGATGGCCGCGTCGGTACCCGGTTCCGCGTCGGGCATCGCGAACGGGTCGTGCGCCGGCGCTGCCGGGGCCGCGCCCCGTACCCCCTGTGGTACGGGGGGGGCTTTCAAATCCACGCGCGTCGGCTCGTCGTGCTCCTGAACCGTCTCGTCCTCCGCGGTCAATTCGGGGGGCGGCGGCTCGAAGTTGTCCATCGCGTCCAACTCGGAGAGATACGGATCTTTTTTCAGATCATCCATAGGAATGGGGGATCGCTTACGCGGTTTCCCCCATACCCCCTTTCCATTGTCGTTCGCACCGGCAAAGCCGGATGCTCGCTCCATACCGATTCATATCATTATACCGGTTGCTCCAAATCCACACCCGTCAGCCTGACCTTCAGACGGTCCGCCGCCGCGACGATCTCGCCACGGAACGACCCCCGCTCGCCGCGCCCGATGCGCACGGGAAGGGAGCCCGCGAGCTTTCCGCCCTCCACGCGCGCCTGCGTCTTTTCCAAGACGATCACGTCGCCCGGCTCCAGCCGGTTGATGTCGACTACCTTCAGCGACGTGCGTCCCAGCTCCGTCCAAACCTCGGTCTCCAGATAACCCAAATTTTCCAGGCGCGCCCCGTAATATTCCAATTCTTTTTCCGGCGGGGCGGCGACGCCTTCCCGCGGTTCCAACACGGCCTTCTGCGCCATCGGCAACGGTAAAATCAGGCGCGCGTAGCCGGCGCGGTCGCCTAAACTCAAATGGAAGGAGAAATAGACGCCGTCCTGGACGTTCTTCACCAGAGGCAGCACTTCTTCCGGAGAAGAGCGGAAGGCCTCGAGCCGGAAATGCACCTGGGCCTGTTTGCCGCAGCGGTCGAAGATGAGGGCGAAGACCTTCATGAAGAGGAAGGACAGGACGGCTTCCTCGATTTCGGTCAGCGGCCGCACCATCGTCAGCGCCTCGCCGGTGCCGCCGAGCAGCTTATCGATGGCGATGTGGGCCAGGAGCGGATCGATCTCCAAAATCCCCTTCTGGTCAAGGGGCGGCAATCCGAACACCAGGTAGACGCCCTGGCGGGTGAGGCCCTGGATCTTTTGCGGGACGTTCACGGCAGACATATGATCGCGGTGAAAAGAAAACTTAGGTCCGATCTCGCGGCTAATCAGGATCTTGACGGCCTTGGCCAGCTCTTCCGAAAAACCGGCGCGCGGCAGGTAGGTCTGGACGGCCTCCAGGAGCCTGATCTCTTGGAGGTTGACCTTGGGCAGTTTGGAGAAATCAAACGGCTCGACGCGCAAAAGGCCCCCGTTGCTGTGGATAAAGTGGGCTAAGTCCTTTAAACCATTACCACATTTATGGAGGTGACATCAATGCCTTTCTCGGCGAGGGCCTTTCTCAGTTCGGCCTTTTGGGCATTGAAGAGGTTTAGGACCTCCTCGGACTGGGTCGTGAAGATGGCGTCCACCTTGCCGTTGGAGACGGAGACCTTCAGTTTCAGCCCTTTGAAGGTCTCGTCATGGAGCTGCATATCGAGCTCCTTGTCCCCGTCGGTCTTGGTGACGATGCGGCAGTACTGGACCAGCTGATCCAACACCGCCTTCGGGATGACGTTCGGATCTTTGGGCGGCTTGGGGGGGGGCGCCGCCTGCAAGGATGTCGCGACGGATTGTGCGGCCTGAAGCTCCATTTCGAAACGACCGCGGACGTTCTGAAGGATACCGCCCTGCCCTTTCATCGCGTTCAAATCGCCGGGCATCATCGGAGCGCCACGCTGCTGGCGGCCCGATCCAGGGCCGGAACCGAACCCGCCCTGCCCGCCTTCGCCGCCGCCCTCGCGCTCGCCAGTGGAGCTTCGGCCGACCACGCGTTTCTCGGCCTCCTTGCCCTTGGGCGTCGCCACTTCACCGGAGCTCGACGACTTGGCGGAGTCGTCGCGCTCGTCGTCGCGGCTGCGGGAGGACTTTTTGGAAAGATCTTCCTTGGGCGCGCTGTCGCGGTTGGCTTGAGAGGCGACCGAGCGCACGGCCTCGCGGGTCGAGGTGTCGGAGCTCTGGCCGCTGGAATTGGAATTGAGATTGTTCAGGTCGCTGGTCTGCCCCTGCTCCTCCATCACCTTCTGGAAGGGGCTTTTGCCGTCGGCCGTCTTGGGCGTGAACAGTTTCCCGCCCTCGCCCGGCCGGATGGTTTCCCGGCGGTAGTTCGGACGGTTGTTGTCGACCTTGTTGTCGTCACTGGCCATAAAAGTTGGGGGCGATACCGCTCTCCCCCAAAACCCCCATCTGTTAAATCATTGTCTCATCGCTCATTGCGTCCAGCAAAGCCGGACTTCATTCGCTAGGCGACGTTCCGGATCTGGTGGATGACGTTGCCCAGCTCGTCCATCTCCCTCTCCTCAATCCTCGAAAGCTCCTTCTGCAGCTTCTTCCTCCAGAGCTCCTTGTGCTTCTCGATGACGCGCAGCTCCTTCACCGCGTCGATATAGTCGCGCCGCGCGCGCTTCACGTTCAATTCGCAGGTCTCGATCAACTGCTTCTGGTTCTCGATCTCCTGATCCTTCTTCTTTTCATCATCTTCCAGTTTCCGGAGGTAGTTCACCCGCACGCTTCCGTCCCGCGCGTGGGCCTGCCCCTCCAGGATCTTGCTCTGCAATTCGCGCCGGCATTCCTTCCGCCGCTTGATGATCGCTTCCTTCTCCTCCTCGAGCTTCTTGAGCCTCTTCTTCTCCTGCTCGAGCCGGGCGATCGCCTGCGCGAGCTTGATCTCCGCATTCTTCTTCGCGCGCGTCTTGAGCACCAGCATGGGCTCGAGGCGGTACTTAAGATCGGACTTCTTCATAGCCTTACGCGAAGATCCCCTTCAGCTGCGCGACCGTTTCTTCGAAATCCACCCTCTCCTGAGTGCCCTGCTTCAAAAACGAGTTCACTTCCTCGATCTTTTCGATGGCGTAATCCACGCGCGGGTCGGAGCCCGACTCGTAGGCGCCGATCAGGATCAGATCGCGCTCCTTCTCGTAGGCGGCCACCACTTCGCGCAATTTCCGCGCGGCCTCCTGATGCTCGGGATCGACGATGGTGCTCATCACGCGGCTGATGGACTCCGAAACGTCGATGGCCGGGTAGTGGCCGCGCGCCGCCAAATCGCGCGAGAGGACGATGTGGCCGTCCAAGATGGAGCGGACCTCGTCCGCGATCGGTTCGTTCATATCGTCGCCGGCGACCAACACGGTGTAAAAGGCGGTGATCGATCCCTTGTCCGAATTCCCCGTCCGCTCGAGCAGGCGCGGGAGGGTGGAGAACACCGACGGCGTGAACCCCTGACGGGCCGGGGGCTCGCCGACGGCGAGACCGATCTCGCGGAGGGCCCGCGCAAAGCGGGTAACGGAATCCAAAAGCAGCAGGACCTTGTGGCCCTGATCGCGGAAATATTCGGCGATGGCCGTGGCGGCGTAGGCGGCCTTGGCGCGCACCAGGGACGGCTGGTCCGAAGTGGCGCAGACGATGACCGAGCGCTTCAAACCCTCTTCCCCCAAATCGTGCTCCAGGAAGTCGCGGACTTCGCGACCGCGCTCGCCGATCAGCCCGATCACGATGATGTCGGCCTCGGTGTTTCGCGCGATCATGCCGATCGTCGTCGATTTGCCGACGCCGGCGGCCGCGAACAGGCCCACGCGCTGGCCCTCGCCGCAGGTGAGGACCGAATCGATGGCCTTCACGCCGACGGAGATATGGCTCAAGACGCGCTGGCGCTTCATCGGGTCGGGCGGCTCGGCGTGGACGGGATAGAACTGGTCGCTGACCAGCGGCCCGCGTGTCTCCGTGTCCAGGGGCTCGCCCAGCCCGTCCAACACGCGGCCCAACAGGGCGTCGCCGACGGGCACTTTCAGGCAATCGCCCGTGGCCGTAACCTCGCTGCCCGGCGCGATGCCCTCCAGGTTGCCCAAGGGCATGAGCAGGACTTCGTTTTCTTTGAAGCCGACGACCTCCGCCTTGATCTTCTGGCGGCTGCCTAACGTGTCGATCAGGCAGAGCTCGCCGACCTTCACGTTCGGGATGACGGCCTTGGCGACCAGGCCCACCAGCTCGGTCACGCGGCCCTTCACCTTGACGGTCGCCGCCTGGTTTAGGTTCTTTTGATATTTTTCGAAGTTGATGACGGCCATAAATATTTAATCATTATACAGAAAATAAGGGCTGCCGGGTAGGGGCGTCTGGCCAGACGCCCCTACAACCCCAATGCCTTCCTAATCGCCGTAATCTGGGTCTCCAACCGGGCGTCCACCGCTCCCATTTCCGTCTCCACCACGCAACCTCCCGGGGGGATCTGCTCGTCTTCCTTGATGTTCACCGACTGGGTCTGGTCGATCACCTGGAACAGCTCCTTCTCCCGCTCGCGCATAAAGGGCACGTCCAGGGGGTTGATCCGAACCGTGATCTTCTTGCCCACCGCCTGGGAGATGGCCTGCTTGACCACGTCGACGATCGCCCCCTTCTCCACCTCGCGTCCGATCACCTTCTCGGCGATGTCCATCACCATCTGGATGATCTGGGGCTCGGCGTCGCCCAAGATCTTCTCCCGCGCCAGCTCCGTCTCCAGGATCTTCTCGGAGAGCTGAGCCAGCCCCTCTTGGAGGCCCTGGTTGTAGCCGCGTTCCCGCTCGGCCCCCTTTTCGACCACGGCCTGCTCCAGAGTTGCTTTCGCTTCCCGGCGAATGCGCGTTCCCTCCTGCCGGGCGCGGGTGACGATGCCTTTGGCTTCCTCGTAGGCCGTCATGACCCGTCCTTTGATAATCGGAGCGATGTTGACGGGACGGAACTCCGGATCGAACTGGACCCGCTTGATGACTTTTTGAGTCGAGGGAAATCCCGCTTTCCCTCGAACTCCCATCGGTTTCTTATCTTGATTCATCGTTCACTCCATCGGCACGGCCGTTTCCGTTCACTCTTACGTCTCTTTCCAGTATTTGCGGATCGCCCCGCTCTTGGCGAGGGAGGCGATGCGCCCCAAAATCTCCTGGCGCCGCGCCTCGACGGCGGCGATGGGCCGGCGTTTCACCGTATCTTGCAAGACGCGTTTCAGGCGGTAGCCTTCCTCGGGCGGGAGCTTGTGATAGACCATGTCGGCCCAAACCATATCCTCCACTTCGAGGGCCTGGGCGAAGACGGAATAGCCGATCTCGCGGAACAGGTCCTCCACCGGCAATTTTTCCAGGGGAAGAGACACGAGATGACGCTGAGCTTCATTTCTACTCTCAGAGGATACGGACCCGCCGTGGTCGATCCGTTCGCGGATTTCACGCGCCATTTTGGGAACGAAACGCGCGAGGAAGGCGCGCAGCACCTGGGGCTCGACGTCCTTGAACGCACGGCGGATCTCTTCGATGCCCAAATCGCGGAACACCGTCCTTAAGTCGTCGGTCTTCAAGACCGTGATATGGGCGAAGGAAAACGAGCCGCCCGAAACAGGGACCTGGAAGGAGAGCTTCTTGGCCGACAGCTCGCGGACGATTTCCGCCACCTGCGGAGCCACTTTGTAGGATTCGTTGACCTTGGGCAAAAGCTTCCGGCGCGATTCGGGCAGGTGTTCGATCAAGTATTTGACCTTGTCGCCCGTGAGGAAGCGGCAGAGGATTCCCAAGACCCGAGGCGATTCCCCCTCGAGCTTTTCCAGGATCCAGCCCGGATGGATGTCGGAGAAGCCGCTGCCCAAGTTCAGGCCACGCTGTTTCTGGAGGCGGCCGAAGAGCTCGGCGGCGTCGACCTCGCCTTCCTGAATCAGACGTTCGGCGATCTTCGAGAGTTCGGCTTCGTCGGAGGCGGGACCGAAGGCAAAGAGAGAATGGGCGTTCTCGCCTTCGTTCATGACACACAGGGCGGCTAGGAGTTCGTTGCGTTGCATCGGCGGATACCCGCCATCTTACTGGAAATTCGGGCTTACTGGAAGCTGGTGTTCAGGAGCTGCTTCGTTCCGGAGTTCAGCGTCTCGACGATCTTGCCCGTCAGGTCGATGGAAAGGGCGATTTGGTGCATGCCGGCCTGCATGGCCAACAGCTCGGGCGGCGTGAACTTGCGGCCGGAGGTGGTCAATTCCATCAGGCTGTCCATCTGCAGGGCGCCGCGGTTGACATCGGTCAGAAGGTCCATGGTCTTTCCGTGGGTGCGGATTTCCTGATTGTTGCTGACCTGGGTCGGGCTGATCTCCAGGCCCTCGGCGGAAACGGCCTTGATCTTGTTCTCGCCGCCCATGCCGAAAGAGTTCATGATCTGCTTGGTCATCTCGGACTGGGCCTCGAGCTTCGACGTCAAAACTTTTTGGAAATCCGATTCGCCACCCGCCAAAGGCGAGTTCTTCTGGGATTCCGTGATCACCTTCTCGGCGATCGATTGTCCGACTTTGGTGGCGATTTCGGCCATAAATCTTCTTTAAATCCCCTTTTAGCGAACGGCGACGACCGGCTCCTGGTCCGCGTGCTTGTCGGCGCGGACGCGGCTGTTGATCTTCTTGAACAGGATCTCCAGGGCCCGCGCGTGCAAGCGCGAGGTCCAGGACTTGGACAGGCCCAGCTCTCCGCCGGCCTCTTCCAGCGTCTTGTTCTGGAAGTAGTACATCTTGATCAGCTTGCGCTCTTTGTCCGGCAACGACTCGATGGCTTCCTTCATGTACTGCTTGATCTGCTGAAACTCGGCGCTCTGTTCGATGTCCTTGTTCTTCTTGTCTTCGAGCTCCATGCCGTCTTCGGCCGCGTCCACCGAGATGACGTAGATGGAGGCGAGCGAGTTGACCGTGTCGTACATCTCGCTCATCTCGTCCTCGACCAGGCGGGCGGTCGGGCCGGACTTCTCGGCGATGTACTGGAGGTACTCGTTGGTGGCCTGCTCGAACTTGATGCGGGCGTACAGCGAACGGGGGATCCAGCCGGTCTTGCGGAGACCGTCGTAGATCGCGCCCTTGATGCGGTAGTAGGCGAAGGTCTTGAAGTCGACGTTCAGGGAGGCGTCGAACTTGCGGGCCGCCTCGAGCAATCCCAGGCGGGCGTTGCACATGACGTCGTCGAAATCGACGGACGAGGACAACGTCTGCATGACGCGGCTGGCTATGGACGCCGCGTACGGGAGGTACTGCTCGACCAAGCCGTTACGCTTCTCGAGCTCCTTCTGGGGAACAACCACTTCTTCCTTCTTGGCAGTAGATTTGGGTCCCATTGGGTTTCCTCTCTGGGAATCTTTCATGCACTTCCTATGCCAAGAAGGCCATTTCAAGACAACTAAAAAACCTGTTACTTCTCAAAGAGTTAAATCGTCTTTGGGGGCTCGAAATCAGCGAGGGAGGGAACCTTCTGGGGTCTTTCGACCCCAAATTGGGGTCAACCGATCCTCGAACCCGACGGAGGCAGAGATCCTTCTCCGGCGTTCGGCTCGTCGATCTGGGCCATGGTCAAACCGAGGGCGCGGATCAAAACTTCCGTCATATGCCGCTTCAAAATGGGGTCCATCCGGTCGCCCCAAGCCCGGCTGGCCAGGGGGGAGGTCGCGATCTTGCCCACATCGCCTCCGGCCTCCGGGGGGATGAAGGCATCCCGGGCGCCTTCCACCAGGGTGTTCGGGTCAGGCTGACCGGAAGGAAGGACGCTGCCCGTCACCGGCGGAGAGACCGAGGGGTCGGAAGAGCGCACGCGATGGGACATAAGAGAATCTCCTCGTCGTTAATAGCCGTGGATCGCCTGGTTGACGGAGGCGTCGCGCGAACTGGTCACCAAAGAAAGCGTCGGATCGCTGGCCAAGGTCCCGGACATCATGCCGGGGTAGTTCAGGGACACCGGCGGCTGCGCGGCCGCGGCGGCCATCTTTTTCTGCTGGTCGATCGCGATGGACTTGTCGGCCATGGCGCCCAACCCCTGCGCGCCGGCGCCGGCGATCAAGCTCATACCCCCTGTAAAGGGGGCCGCCAGAAAGGACAGGGGAGCAACGATCTTGCCAAAACCGCTTAAAATTCTTGAGAAAAGGCTGGGCTTCTTGATCGGTTCCCGCGTGTCATACACCGTGGATTCAAAGCGAACCTGGCTTAAATTATTCTCAAAACCCGAATTGGCCACGGGACGACCCGTCGTCGGATCGGTATAGGTGGGGTCCAAATTCGGCGTCGTGATTTCCATAGGACAACTCCCTGCTTACTACCATTATCGAACGGTCTTGAGTCAGCGGTTTCGCTCGTCACGGGCAAAGCCCGTAACTCGCTGAAATCATTCATATCTGTCTCTGTTCGACCCCGCCGACGTCGAAACTCGCGTCCATCTGGCCGCCGCCCTCGCCCAAGAGGGCCGCGTTTCCGCCTCCCGCGCCCAGAGCCCCCCGGTCGGCGCGCATGCCGCGCTGGACCCGGACCCGCATCCGATTCAGTCTCATGATGTTGAAGAGGAGGAAGCCGGAGACGCCCACCAGCAAGAGAAGCAGGCTGATGATGTAGACCTTGAAGCGTCCGACCGACTCCCGGTCCAGCTTCAGTCCCGCCAAGTTTACGACATTTTCACCGCCCATGGAAATGGGCGAAAGTTCACCCGGCTCGCCTAGGTCGTCGGGCGGAAGGGTCGCCCTGACGGGATTCGGAGACAGCGTCGCCGTAGGCCCCGAGATCGCCGCGGGCAAGGCGCCAGTGTCCGTACGGGTCACGATGACGGCCACGTCGTTCGCGTCCAAATTCGGAACCGTGTTGGCCACGAAGCGCTGGATCTTTCCTTCCGTCACCGTCTCGGCGACCAGGGGATCGTTGCGCGTCTTCACCACGACCGAGGCCGTGGGCTTGCGCTTGACGGGATCCAAATCGGCGAACTCGCTTTCGTTGGGGACGTTCAGTACGACGTCGACGTCCACGACGCCGGGAATCTTCATCAGCGAATTGATGATCTCGCCCTTCAGCGCGAGCAGAAAGCGCGCCTTCTGCTCGTCGGGCGTGGGAATCAATCCCTTCTCTTTATAAACGCCGGAAAGGCCCAGCTCGCGTTTGCGCGGGAGGTTGTTGGCGATCAGGATCTGCCGGGAGCGCGCCTCGTCGGCCGGCGGCACGGTGATTTTCCAAGAAACTTCCTGGCCGTTCATCTCCTTCTCCTTGGACGCCGTGATGCCGTTCTGATGGAGGACGACCAAAAGCTCGTCGGTCTCCCTCTCCTCCAAACCGCTGTGCAATGCGACGGAACGGCAGCCGGCGGCGAAGAAAAGGGCGAGCAGGATGATGGCGAAACGTTTCTTCATAAGATCAGTGCTGGACCATTTGTCCGGGGGGCACGTAGCCTTTCTTGATGGCCTCCAACAGCGCGCGCGCGAAATCGCCGGACTTGCCCGTCGGCTCCAACGCGCTCGCCTTCTCGAGGGAGGCGACGGCCTCTTCCTTCTTGCCGCGGAAAAACAGCGATTCTCCCAGATAGGCGTGGGCGAAGGCCGAATCCGGCTTGAGGGCGATGGCCTTCTTGTAATGCTGGATGGCCTGATCGTACTTCATCTGCGCGAAGAAGACGCTGC
This sequence comes from bacterium, assembly GCA_036274695.1. Lineage (GTDB taxonomy): Bacteria > UBA10199 > UBA10199 > JACPAL01 > DASUFF01. Next base: position 16,131 of record DASUFF010000009.1, read on the forward strand.
CGGTGGCGACCAGCGGGACCTCGGTGGCCGGCGCCAGGACGGAGACGCCCTCGAAGACTTCCTTGGCCTGGTCGAAGCGGCCCATGCGGAGGAGGAGATATCCGCCCTCCATCAAAACCACTAAATCGTCGCGTTCCACGGGGACCATGGGAGGCTCCTTCTCGTAATGAGAGGATCTTACTCGATTTTTGGATTTTCCGAAAGCTTCTAGCGGGATTAGCCGTCAGATTACGCCTTCATGTTACGGACGGAGTTCGCCTCGGCGTCCGACTTCGTCTTTAAGATGTTCGAGCGCGCCTGGTAGTCGCGGCTCAAATCGTTGACGGTGACCTGAGCGACCAGCATTTCCCAGTTGGCGTCGTTCATCTGCGTGAAGAGGGCCTGTTTTTCCTGATAATCCTGGCTCGGAACGCCGGAAGCGCCATAGCTCGCCGATCCATAAATACCTGAAGTTCCGTAGGAAATGCTCGAACCCGCGCTGGCGCCCGAATAACCGGGGGCGTAGGTGGCCCCGGTATAGCCGTAGCCGCCGGAGGAGAAGGGCGTGGCGGCCGTGCCCAAGGTCGGGGAGTAATACGGCGCATTGGCCGCGTTGCCGGTGATCGATTGGTTGGCGCCGATGATGCCCGTGCTCGTGGCATTGACCATGGCGGCCGGGGCGTAGCCCGTCTTCAACTCGACCGCGGTGGCCGCCGCGGGCGTGGCCGCGGCGAGGAAATCGGTAAATCCGGCGTTGAGCGTATTCGTTTTGGTGTTCCCGGATTGGGTCCGCACTTTTCCGGTATCAATCGTCGCGATCCCCATAATTCCTCCAAAGGCAAAGAAGGCAGTGGCGCCTTCATGAGGGTTATCGGACTGGAGCTGGGGTGCAGTTGCTTGGGGACTTAATACCCCACCTAGCCTCCACCCGGCCCCTGCTGCTGGAGCTGGTACTTCATCTTCAAGAGCTCCCGCAGGAGGTCCATGACCCGTTCGATCGCCTTCATGGCCTTTTTGGCGTCCCGGGACTTACCCAGACCGCCCTTGCTCTTGCTCGCCTTTTCCAGTTCGTCGTAGGCGGCGGTGAAGGACCTATTGATTCTATCAAAATCCTCGGTTTCGATTAACTTTTCTATTTCGGGAAATTGATGGGCCGGCGGGGTGTCGGCCTCGCGCACTGTGTTTTGGGAGGCCCGGTTCGGAAGTCTCGTCATAAGGTTGGGAAATTATTTTGAATTCTAACCGATTCCAAAAAGACCGTCAATGAAAGCGCCTTTTATTGCGGCCGGAGCTTGGCCACCACGGGCCTAAATTCGCTGACCCCTAAGTTCAGTTTGATCTCCTCGTCCTGATAATTCTCCTTCCGGAACTGGATCTTGTAGGAGCCGACGCCCAAGTCGTGAAGAATGAGGGGCGTGCGCTGCTCCACCTCCGTGCTGTTGACGAAGACCCGCGCGCCGGACGGCTCGGAGGTGATGTACATGACGCTCTTGAGCGGCGAGATCCTTTGGAAGAGCTGCCCCGCGTCCGCGCGCGCCTTGGGGTCCTCGGCGGAGACGAGCACTTCCACCAGAAGCTGCAGGGCCTTCATCGCGTCGCCCTGCTCGAAGATCACCGTCGCGACGCCCAGACGCGCCGGATATTTGTAATCGTCGTGCTGTATGGCCTTGAGGAAATAGTCCTGGGCCTCTTTGTAGGATTTCTGTTTCAAGTAGCAGAGGCCCACCATGTAGGAGATCTGGGCCGTCTCCAGCGGCGAAGGGTTTCTGGCGAAGGCGTCGACCAAGACCGGAAGCGCCTCGGCGTAGCGGTTCTCCTTCATCAAGGCGTCGGCCTTGTTGACCAGCTCGCCCGCGGCGGAGGTCTTCATCTGGATCTCCGCCGTGTACGGCATGTTGATCGCCATCTTCACCACCTGCACGTAGTCGAAAAATCCCTCGTGACGCAGCGTCAGCAGGTGCTCGCCCACCGGGAAGGTCCCGTTGTAGGGCGTCTTGCCGACCTCCTTCTCGTCGATGAAGACCTTGGCGCTCGGAGGAACGGAGGTGAGCTGGACGGGGAAGATCTTGAGGGCCTCGTCGTTCACGTCCACGGTGAACGTGGTCTGCGAGGCGCCGATGTTGAACTCGCGCCGGTAGACCACCTCGTCCAAGAACGTCTGCGAATTGCCGAGTTGGCGGCTCTTGCGCAATTCCAAGATGTAGCGGCCGAACGGCACGTAGACGGGCTTGCCGAAGACGATCTCCGCGAACTTGATGGGCTTGGCTCGGTACGGGTCCTTCTCGAAATAGCCTTCCAGATAGAGCTGGGCGTCGCGCGGCAGGGACGCCACCTTGAAGATGCCGATCTTGCCCGGGAAGTTGAGGGGCATCACGGTCGCGCCCTGCGGCGGGCTGAACTGCTGCTTCTCCTCGACGACTTCCCCGACCTCGGGAAGTTGGAACACGGCCCTCGCCTCGTACCAGCGGCCGTACTTGAGGTTCGTCGTGGTGCGCAGCGGCGTCACGCCGATCTGCTCCTCGCCGAAGAAAATGCGCGCGGGAATGGGCGTCGAGGAGATGTCCAGGAACACGGGCTGCATCTCGGGGCTCTTGACCGGCAACGACTCCGCCCCCCCGGGCAGGACGCCGCCCAGTTGGCCGGCCTTCTCGCCCTTGACCGTCGTCGCAACCTTGACCGGACGCGCCTTGCCGCCTTTGAGCAGCTTGGGCACGGTCACCGCCAGCGCGGCCACGAGCCCGAGGCCCAGCACGCCGAAGAGGATCAGCTTCCCTTTGGATTTCTTGCCCGCCGCGGCCACGGCCATGACCTGGCCCGGTCTGGGAGAGGCCGCCGGAAGCTGGGCATCCTCCCCTTCCACCGGCAGATTCTCCGGGCTGCGGTCCATTTCCGCCGGGAGCGAGTCCTCTTCCGGCTCGGGCGCCGCGGAAGGCGGCGGCTGCGACGGGATGTGAGGCGACGATAATTCCTGATTCTGAGGCGCCTCCGGCTCGGCGGCCACTTCCTCCTCCTCCGCCGGGCCGGTCAAATAACGGAGGATGAAGACGCCGATCTTGATCCGCGTCTTGTGAGCGATGGACACGGCCTGTCCGATCTTCTGGCCGGCCACCTTGGTGCCGTTGCGGCTGCCCATGTCGGCGATGGTCGCGCCGTTCTCGGCGACGTCCACCGTCGCGTGCCGGCGGGAGACGCTGGAATCGTCCAGGACGACGTCGTTTTCCCGCGAGCGCCCGATCGAATTGTTTCCTTTTTGCAGGCGGTAACGCCCCCGTCCCCGCGGACCGCTTAAGATTTCGAGGCAGGGATAGCCCCCCGGCTCGTCGGCCATATTCCGGATTTCGGTATTTTCGCGGTCTTCAGGGGGAGGCATGGGGTTTGATTTCAGCTATTATGCCTGATTTTTAATTCTTTTCCAGTAGTTATCCGAATGTTATACAAGAGAGGTGTCTTCCCGGCGATCGGCCGCGGCCCGCCTGGCCGCATTATTCATCTTCGGCGGCCTCCTCTCCCGAGTTCCGGATTTGGCCGCCTGTGAGGCGATTCCGAACGTTTTATCGGCTCAAAAGCCCCCAAAACTCCGGGTCGAACCCCTCCGCAGCCCGAAAAACGCCGAGGATCCGTTAAAACCCGTCTTGGTCCTCCTCCGGGAATATTTGTCGCGGACCTCGGCGAAGAAAGAAACGACGGTCTCGGTGGACGTCGTCCAGGACGGAAAAACCTCGTACCGGGCGGCGGCGATCGTCGGCGAACGGCGCTTCGAAGCCCCCTTCGAGTTCCCCGGCTCCCTGAACCAGGCCCTGACGGGCCTCGTGGAAAGCCTCTCCGAGGAGGTCAAATCCCCCCTAAAGACGAAGAAAATCCTCCCCTTCTTGAACGAAACCCCCTCCGCGACGGCCTACTTGCGCTACGCCGACGGGGCGCTGGCACTGGACGCCACGAAATCCCTGACGCCGCACGACCTGGAACGGGCCGCCCGCGCCTTTGAAGACGCGGTCAAAGCGGATTATAATTATGTTTTCGCGTACGCCGGCCTGGGAGAGGCCCTGGCCGCCTGGTCGGCGCTCGAAACAGGCGAACGGGCCAAGACGCTGCGCGCCCAGGCCTTGGCCGAAATGCAAAAGGCGAAACTCTTGAATCCCTATCGGGCGAAAACCCGGGAAGACCGCATGAATTGGTATTTGAAAAAAGCCAGGTGCGAGGCGTCCCGATGAAACGAAAGACATTTCTCGCCGCCGTCTTCCTGCTACTGGCCGGCCTGGCCGGAACGGCAAGCGCCGAAAAGAAGCACGTCCCTCTGGACCTGGCGGTCATGCACAACAACCAGGGCGTGGCCCTGCTCTCGAAAAGCGACCTGGACCGCGCCGAGGTGGAGTTCAAGACGGCCTGCGAATTGGATCCCCTCTACGCCGATGCCTTCAGCAACCTAGGCCTGATCTATAAGCTCAAAGGCCAGTTCGCCCTGGCCATCGGAGCCCTGGAGACGGCGACGAAGGTCAAACCCAAGTGGGCCGCGCCCTACAGCCACTTGGGCGCGGTGTATCTGGCCATGGGCGACTACGACAAGGCGATCAAGGTCCTGACGAAGGCCACGGACTTGGACAAGAAATTCGCGGAGGCCTATTACAACCTGGGATTGGTTTACCTAGCGCGCGCAAAGAAATCGGGAGATTCTCCCAAAGATCTTCAATTAGCGGTGACGGCCCTCCAACAGGCGACCACCATCGACACGCGCCTGTACGCCGCCCACCTGGATCTGGCCGATACCTACCGGAAGCTGGGACAGTCCGAAAAAGCCATCCTCCGCTACCGCCTCGCCATCGAGACGAACCCGAAGGACGCCGAGCCCTGGCGGCATCTGGGCGAACTCTACACGCAGGCTGGCGACGCGGAGAAGGCGAAGGAATGCTTCGAAAAGGTGAAGCTGCTCGAGCCCAAGTCGGAACAGGAGCTGATCAGCGCGGGCGAATCCATGACGAAGCAGAAACGCTACGACGAAGCGGAGAGTCTCTTCCGTCGGGCGCTGGAAAAAAACCCGAACAACGCCATGACCCATTTCGCATACGGCACCCTGTTGGGCCAGCAGAACAAGCTCGACCAGGCCGCCGCCGCCTTCGTACGCGCCGCCCAGCTCAAGCCCGACTTCCTGTCGGCCTATTTCAACCTGGGCGTCGTGATGCAGAAGATGAACAACGCCCGCGGCGCGCTCACCGCCTTCCAGCAGGTGCTGAAGCTGGACCCGAACCATCCCCAAAGCCTTTTCCAGGCGGGAATGCTCGAGCTGCAGATGAACAATCCGCGGGGCTCGTTCGCGGCCTATTGCCAGTTCCTGCAGGTCTCCGGAGACCGTTTCCCGGACCAGGCCAGGACCGCGAAGGACTTAACCGACCGGATGGGCGGCTGCAAGCCGCCTCCGTCCCAAAATCCGTCTCAAGCTCAAACCCAGAAGGAACCCGAGAGCGGACCGAGCGTCACCGAGTCGCCGGGGCAATCCCACAACTAAAATGGAAATCCGTCCGCAGATCGCGGTTAAAAACAAAAAGACCGGTGAGCGCCAAGTCTACCGCATGGACCAGGAGCGCATCACCATCGGCCGCGACCACGCCAACTACATCGTGCTCGACGGCCGCACCGTCTCGCGCAAGCACATGGAGATCCTCTGCGAGGGCAACCAGTTCTTCGTGCGCGACCTGAAGAGCAACAACGGCACCATCCTGAACGGAAAACCCACCGTCCCCAACGAAAAGGCCCTGCTCCGCAACGGAGACCTGCTGCAAGTCGAGGACTTCGACATCCAGTTCCTCCTCCCCGTGGGCGACCAGGTGGAGGAGATCTACGAGGTCACCGACACCGACCTGCTCGAAGTGAAGATGGTGAAGAAGCTGCTCAAGGCGATGGACCGCGAGAACGCGCCGTCGCTGGAGGTGCTGGAGGGCCCAGAGGCCGGAAAACTTTTCGCGCTGGAGGAGAAGAACCAGGACGTGGTGATCGGGCGCGATCCGGCCTGCGAGTTCGTCATCGACTCCAACGTCATCTCCCGCAAGCACGTCCGGATCGAAAAACGCTTCGACACCGTCATCGTTCACGACCTGGAGAGCAAGAACGGCACCTTCGTGAACCGCGAGCGCGTCAAAGAGAAGAGGCTCCAAGACGGCGACATCCTCCATTTGGGAACGCTCGCCTTGAGCTTCAAGAATCCTCAGGAGCTCTCGTTCGACTTCGAGCCGCCGCAGGTCAAGAAAGCCGCGGCGGAGGCCAGGACGCCGGGCGCGAAGGTGGCGCCTGTCGAGGAGATCGCGGACGCGGTTCCCGAAGAGCCGCAGGAAGGCGAGGCCTCGCCGTCGGGCACCCGCTCCGCCCGCCGCAAGGGCGGAAAGAAAAAGCCCTCCCCCGTCAAGACGCAGCCCGTGCCCCAGGAGACGATGCCGCCCGAAGAGATGCCGCAAGCGAGCTACGACGCCGAGAGCCAGCCCCTGGAAGCGGCGCCGCCCGCGGCGTTGTCCTCGGGCGGAGGGATCGGTTTCGGTAATTTCCGGTTTTCGATCACGGAGATTTTGCTGGGTGCGCTGGGATTGACGGTCCTGATCGGATCGATCTGGGCGATTCTGAAGATTCTTTAAAGCGGAAAACTAATTGAGAAGGGCGACGCCTTCGGGGGCCTTGAAGTAGGCGGGGCGATGGGAGACCGGCAGCTTGTCGGCGACGCGCTCCAAGAGGCCTTCGACGTCCGGAAGGACGCGCGCGATCTCTTCGCGGTCCTCTTCGTCGCCCAAGCGCGCCATCCAGCGCGGGCGATCCAAGATCATCTGGGCGGCGGCCGCCTGCGTCTGGAAACCCTTCAAGTCTTCCAAGCTGATGTCGGATTCCGTGCCCGGGATGACGTCCTCTGCCACCAATTCGAGGGCGACGAAGGCGTCGTGCAGCGGCTCCAAGACGGCGCGGACCTTGTCGCCCTTCCAGGTCCTGCGATAGCTCGCGAGGCGGTACAGGGCGTTGTTCACGGCGCCGGCCTCGGGCGAGAGCCCCATGCGGGCGTCGATCAGGGCCAGCCCGTCGATCACGTCCCAGCCTTCGGGCAGGCGGGCGGCGACCAGCCCCAAGACCTCGCGGCCTTCTTCCGAAATCTCCAGAGGACGGAGAGAGCCCGAGGCGGATACGAACCCGGCGCGCTGCAGATCCGAGCTCAGCTGGCTCCAAAGCGCCTCGACGGCGTGCGCGTCCTGCTCTTCGGCGTTCCCTTGCGATTCCTGATCGTGCGGAGCTCTCTGCGTCTCCAAATCCTGGGCGAGCGTATCGTGGCGTTCGTGCGTCTCGTCGCCGTTCAATCGGATCTTCGAGGCGGCGCGATCCGCCGTCTCGGAGCGGGCGACGATGCCGGATTCCGCGCGAACGACGTCGGAACGTCCGGTCTGTTTGTCGCCCGACGGCGCTTTGGAGGCGCCCGGCGCGGAAGACGCGTTCTGGAGATTCGCCGCAGGCGCTTCTCCCGGAATTGAAGCGGGCGAACGCAGGGTCGGCGCCGCGCTCGGGGATCCCGGGAACGTCCCGGCCAGCGCGTTCAAAACGGCTTCCGCGATCTGATTCTTGGTCAGGGGTCCCGCGGTCGTCCCGCGTCCCGGCTCGGAGAACAAGGCGGAACCGAAACCGCCGAAGGAACCCTTCTGAAGCTCCGGTGACTGACCGTCCTTCAACGGAGACGCCGTGAGAGGGCCGGCGGTCAACGCCGTCGCCAGAACGGCGGACTTAAGCGCGTTGTCGACGATCTGTGCGACGTGCGCCGGTAATTCTCCGCCTTGGAGGGAACCGGACGTCCATAAGCGCAAAACTTCCTGCAAGCGCGGCAAGGCCTCGGTGGCGCCGATGCCCGGAGGCAATAATCCCAGGCCCGTGAGGATCTCGCGAGCCACGTCCGGAATACGGACGCTTTCCGAAAGTGGAATTTTCACAGCGGCGCCGGCCGTTGGAGCCGCGGATCCGGACGCCTGGCCTTGATGCGCGGGCGCCTGATTCGCGGCGAAAACGACCTCGGCGGCTGAGAACATCGCGGCGACTGGCATATGGCCGAACGTCGAGGCCGGAGCGTTGGCGTTCGCCGGAAGCCCCGCGAAAGTCTGAGCCTGCGCGTGAGGCGCCTCGAAGACCGTGTGAGATCCCATGGTCAGGACCGACGCCGACGCCGGCGCTTCCGTCATCCCCCCCGTCAAGATTTCGGGAGAGGCGGATTGAGCGGCCTTGAAACTGGATAAAAGCGCCTGAAGGTCCGCAAGCGAGGTGCCGCGAGGCAGCGTGGCGATGACGTTTCCGAAGGGCGAGGAAATGACGACGCGCGACCCGCCGTTCAGGGGAGGCAGGCTGCGCGGAATCGTCGTAAAAACGTCCCCGGTCGACGTGCGCACTTGGGGCACTTCCGTGGGGATGGTGAACGTGATCGAGTTGCCCGCTCCGGCAGGGGCGCCCGTGGTCAGGTTGGGCAACGAGAAAGTGATCGAATTGCCCGTAACCGTGGCGCTGTTCATGCTCGTGATCAGCGTCTGTAGATTGAGGCCCTCACCACCCACGAAAAACTCCTTCTTCTCTTAAGGGAACGTTTGTTCCCGCTTTTGTTATCGGCAAACGGTCGCAAGAGTTGCGTCCGGGCACTAAAATGCAAGTTTGAGGCCGAAACGGCTGCCTCCCTTCAAATTAATAACCCATTGATATTACTTATGATTATAGAGAGGCCGGAGAATGGTCCAAAGCCGGGGTGGGTAGCTAAGTCCCCAAAACGACACTACAAATCCCAGATCGGATAAAAATCAGGCGGCCTGGGCCTGGCCGGGAAGCGCGATGCGGGCGATGGGCTGGATGCGGAGATTTTCCGAAAGTTCCTGATAGGACAGGACGGCCAGTTGGGGGAATTCGAGCTCGATGATTTTTCGAAAATAACGCCGGACCTCGGCGATGGTTAAGATAACCGGCGGTTTGGCCCCCGGAGGCAGGGGATGGCTGGCGATCTCGCGCCCCACGGACTCGACGATGTCCTGCGTCGTCTCCGGCTCAAGGGCCAGGTAATTGCCCTTGTCGGTCTTGCGGATGGCAGCGCGGATCATCTCTTCGATGTCCGGATCCAGCAGATAAACCGCCAGCGTGCCCGACTGCCCCGCATACTTGTGCGTGACGTAGCGCTTGAGCCCCGCGCGCGCGTGCTCGGTCAGCGCGACGGTGTCCCGCTCCACTTCTCCCCACTGCGCGAGCGTGGCAAAGATGTTTTTCAAATCGCGAATGGAGATGTCCTCCTGCACCAGGCGCTGGAAGATTTCCGAGAGCTGAAGGACGGTGATCACCTTCGGAACCAATTCCTTCACCAGAGCCGGATGCGTCTTCTCCAACTCCGTCAGCATGGTCTGAACTTCTTGGACTCCCAGGAACTCGTGCGAATGCTTCCTCAAGACGAAGGAGAGATGGAGGATGAGGTATTCGGAGATATCCCACATCCGGAAACCGGCCTGCGAGGCGATGTCCTTGAACTCGGAGGAAATCCACGTCACGACGGAGTTGTCGATGGGATGCAGGGTCTCGCGGCCCGTAATGTTGAAAAGTTGCAGTTGCTCGAGCGATTCTCCGACCAAGATGCAGCCCTTTTCGATCTTGCCGCGCGCCACCGGGATTTCGTTGATGTTGATGACGTAGCTTTCGGGATCCATGTCGATGGTCTGCCCGCGGACCTGGATGCCCGGAAAATTCACGCCCAATTCGTAGTACAGGCCGTGCCTTAGGAGAGGGATCAATTCGTTGATGAAGCGCCCGCCGTCCTGGCTGTCGTCGACGTAGGGAATCAGATCCGAGCCCACTTCGAGTGAAATCGGCGACGGCATGATGAAGGGCAGGACCTCGCCGTGCTTCGCCACCGCCTTCTTGATCACTTCCTCCTTCGGCGTATCGACGACCTGCTGGATCTGTTTGGCCTTGCCGCGCGCCAGGAAGAAGGCCAGCCCGAAGAGCGCGCCGGACAAGATGAAGAAGGGCAGCTTCGGCAGGCCCGGGATCAAGGCGAAGGTCAGCAGGAGGATGCCGGTGATGACCAAGGCCTTCGGATAGGCCGTCACCTGCTGAACGATGTCGCGGCCTAAGTTCGCGCCTTCCTTGGTCTCGGAGGCCACGCGCGTGACGACCACGCCGGCGGCGACGGAGATGACCAGGGCCGGGATCTGGGCGACCAGGCCGTCGCCGATGGTCAGCAAGGAATAGACTTTCGCCGAATCGGCGAACGGCATCCCCTTCTGCAGGACGCCGATGACGAAGCCGCCGACGATATTGATCAGGCAGATGATGATGCCGGCGATGGCGTCGCCCTTGACGAACTTCATGGCGCCGTCCATCGCGCCGTACAATTGCGATTCGCGCTGGAGGGTGGAACGGCGTTCCTGCGCCTGTTCCATGTTGATGATGCCGGCGCGTAAATCGGCGTCGATGGACATCTGCTTGCCGGGCATGGCGTCCAACGTGAAGCGCGCGCCGACTTCGGAAACGCGCTCGGCGCCCTTCGCGATGACGATGAAGTTGATCAACGTGATGATGGCGAAGAGGATGCCGCCGACAACGTAGTTCCCCCCGACGACGAAGCTGCCGAACGCATGAATGACCTCGCCGGCGTGGCCTTCGCTCAAGATGAGGCGCGTCGAGGCCAGGTTCAGCGCCAGCCGGTACAAGGTGGTGATCAACAGGATGGTCGGGAACGAGGCGATCTTCAACGCCTCGGAGATGTACAAGGCCACCAACAAGATGATCACGGCGGCGGCCAAATCCAAGGTCAAGAGGATGTCTAGCAGGAACGGCGGCAGCGGGACGATGATCATCCCCAAGACGGAGAGGACCAGGGCGGCCAGGACGAGGTCGCTATACTTGTTGATGAACTCGTTGATGCTGCCGAAGGCTAGTTTAGGCATATGTAGGGGCGAACCTTATGTTCGCCCGGAATCGCGTCCGCCCGCGTGGGGCGAATACAAGATTCGCCCCTACGTCAGGTCCGGTAACAGGAGTTGATCTTAACATACTCCAGCGTGAGGTCGCTAGAATAGACTCGGAAAGCCCCGCGGCCCAGATGGCCGTCCACCGTCACGGTGAAGGCCGGGTGCTTCATCACCCCTTTGGCCTTGCGGTCGGCCGCCTCTCCGGTCGACCGCCCCTTCCGGGCCACGCAGACCTTTCCGTAGAAGATATCGACCTTGTCGGGCTTGAGAGTTGCGCCCGCCCTTCCCGCGGCGCCGAGAATGCGGCCCCAGTTGGGATCCTGGCCGAAGAAGGATGTCTTCACGAGCGGCGAGTTGGCGACGGTAAAGGCGATCTTCTTGGCGTCGGCTTCGTTCTTCATGCCCTTCACCTCGATGGCCACGCATTTGGTGGCGCCCTCCCCGTCCATCACCATCTGGCGGGCCAGCGAATCCATGATGGCGTTCAGGTTCGCAGCGAACTTGCGGCCTGCCGCCGATGCGGCCTTGAAGGGCCGGTTGCCCGCCAAGCCGTTGGCGATGACGACGGCCGTGTCGTTGGTGGACATGTCGCCGTCCACCGTCACCCGGTTGAAGGTGTCCGCGACGCTTTTCTTGAAGAGTGCGGTCAACACGTCCTTGGAAACAAGGGCGTCGGTCAGGACGTAGGCGAGCATGGTGGCATGACCGACCTTCATCTCCGGGGCGATCATGCCTGCGCCTTTGGCGAATCCGGCGATGGCATACGTCTTTCCGGAGATTTTTCCCGAGGCTCGCGCGACCTTGATGCCGTTGTCCGTGGTGAGAATGGCTTCGGCGGCGTCGAGCAGACCGTCCGGAGACAGCGCCTTCGCCGCCGCGGGAATCTTCGAAAGGATTTTTCCCATCGGCATCGGCACGCCGATCTTACCCGTCGAGCAGACCAAGACCTGCCGCTCGCTCACCTTCAACGCCTTCGCCACGGCCCGGGTCATCGCCACCGCGTCCTTCAAACCGCGAGGGCCGGTGCAGGCGTTGGCGTTGCCGCTGTTGACGACGACGGCCCGGCAGGTTCCCGAGGCGATGTTTTTCATCGAGACCGTCACCGGGGCCGCCTGCGTCAGATTCGTCGTGAACGCGGCGGCGGCGACGGAAGGAACTTCCGAGTAGATCAGGGCCAGATCCGGCTTATCCGCCTTCTTGATACCGGCCTTGATGCCCGCGAACCGGAAACCGGGGACGAGGAAATTGTTTTTCGACATGGGAGTTACGCCCCGTGGCACTTTTTATACTTCTTGCCGGACCCGCAGGGGCATGGATCGTTGCGGCCGACGTCCGATACCTCGACCTGAAGCTTTTCCGGGGAAGCGGGCTTTGCACCGGACGACAGGCCGGCCGGTCCGATGCCTCCGGCGGGGGCCGAGGGGGAGCGCTGGGCCTGAGCCGAAACGGAAGGAGATCCCGCCGACGGAGTGCCGGCCGGTCCCCGGTTCAGCGTCACGCGCGCGGTGGGCCGCGGGCCGGTCGGCATCTTCGCGGATTTCATCTGCGCCACCTGCTTTTCCTCGGCGACCTGCACGTGGAAGATTTTTTCCAAAACGTCTTCCCGGAACTCGCGGATCATGCCCTGGAAGAGCAGGAAGCCTTCCTTCTTATATTCGAGCAACGGGTCCTTCTGGCCGTACCCGCGCAGGCCGATGCCCTCGCGCAGGTGGTCCATCGACAGGAGATGGTCCTTCCAAAGCTGGTCCAGCGTCGAGAGGAGGATGACGCGGCCGACCTCCCGGAGGATCTCCGGCGTGTATTTGGCCTCGCGCTCGTCGTAGACCTTCTGAAGGACCTCGAACAGGACCTTGCCGACCGCTTCCTGCGTATAGGAACCGAGCCCGAGCGTTTTCCAGTCCACTTTGACGTCGAAGATTTTCAGGAGCAGCTCGTCCACCGGGGTCAGATCGGGATTGTCGCCCGACTTCTCCGGCAGGAAATCGTCCACCAGGTCGGTCACCACCTCGTCGATCATGTCGAGGATCTTGTCTCGCGTGGCCGTCCCGCCCAGGATCTCGCGACGCAGCCCGTAGACCGTCTTGCGCTGCTGGCTCATTACGTCGTCGTAATCGAGCAAGTGTTTGCGGAGATCGAAGTTGTGGCCTTCCACGCGTTTCTGCGCGTTCTCGATCGCCTTCGTGATCCAGGGATGCGTGATCGGCTCGTTCTCCTCGATGCCCAGCCGGTCCATCATCGCGCTGATGCGCTCGGATCCGAAGATGCGCAGGAGGTCATCTTCAAGAGAGAGATAAAAGCTCGACGAACCCGGATCGCCCTGGCGTCCCGCGCGACCGCGGAGCTGGTTGTCGATGCGCCGCGACTCGTGCCGCTCGGTTCCCAAGATGTGAAGGCCGCCCTGCTCCACCACTTTCCTTTTTTCCGTCTCGCACTCCTCGCGGAACGCGGCGAGCGCCTTCTCGTAGCCCTCGGGGTTCTCGTCCTTGTTCACCTTGTTCTTGGCCAGAAACTCCGGATTGCCGCCGAGCAGGATGTCCGTGCCGCGGCCAGCCATGTTGGTGGAGATGGTCACCGCGCCGTAACGCCCGGCCTGCGCGATGATCTCGGCCTCGCGCTCGTGCTGCTTGGCGTTCAAGACGTGATGGGGAATCCCCTGCCGTTTGAGCAGGGCGGATAATTTTTCGGATTTTTCGATGGAGATGGTGCCCACGAGGACGGGCCGGCCCTTTTTATGCATCTCCTTGATCTCTTCGATGGCCTGATTGAATTTCTCGCGCTCGGTCTTATAGATCACGTCGGCCATGTCCTGCCGGATCATCTGGCGGTTGGTCGGGATCGCCATGACCTCCAGGTTGTAGATCTTGGCGAACTCCTGCGCTTCGGTGTCGGCGGTGCCCGTCATGCCGGCCAGCTTCCGGTACATGCGGAAGTAATTCTGAAAAGTGATCGTAGCGAGCGTCTGGTTCTCGTTCTCGATCGTCACCTTCTCCTTGGCCTCCACCGCCTGGTGCAATCCGTCGCTCCAACGGCGGCCGGGCATGAGACGGCCCGTGAACTCGTCAACGATGGTGACCTTTCCGTCCTTCACGACATAATCGACGTCCCGCTTGAAGAGCGAATGGGCGCGCAGGCCCTGGTTGACGTGGTGCAGAATCTCGATGTTCGACGGATCGTAGAGATTTTGGAGGCCCAAAATCTTTTCGACCTTGGCCACGCCCTCTTCCGTCAGCACCACCGTCCGGCTCTTCTCATCGACGACGAAATCGTTCGTCATCGTTTTGATGCCCTTCTCCTCCTTCATCACGCCGGGGACGAGCTGGGGGATGACGACGTCGATCCGGTAGTACTTGTCCGTGGATTCCTCGGACGGGCCGGAAATGATGAGCGGCGTGCGGGACTCGTCGATCAGGATCGAGTCCACCTCGTCGACGATGGCGTAGTTGAGCTCCCTCTGGACGTAGTTTTCGAGGGAGTACTTCATGTTGTCGCGGAGGTAGTCGAAGCCGAACTCGTTGTTGGTGCCGTAGGTGATGTCGGCGTTGTAGGCCCACTTGCGCTCGGTGTCGGTCAAACCATGGACGATCACGCCGACGTTCAAACCCAGAGCACGGTACAGGAGGCCCATCCACTCGGAGTCGCGGCGGGCCAGATAGTCGTTGACGGTGACCACGTGGACCCCGCGCCCTTCCAGGGCGTTCAGGTAGACGGGAAGCGTGGCGACGAGGGTCTTTCCCTCGCCCGTCCTCATCTCGGAGATCTTGCCCTTGTGGAGGGCAATCCCGCCGATCAGCTGGACGTCGAAATGCCGCATCCGAAGAACGCGCCGCGACATCTCCCGCACCACGGCGAAGGCCTCGGGAAGGATCTGATCGAGGGTCTCCCCGCGCGAAAGCCTTTCTTTGAAGGCGGCCGTCTTCTGTTTGAGGTCTTCGTCGCTCAAACCCTGGACGGAAGCCTCCAAGGCGTTGATCTGAGCGACGACCGGGTAGATTTTTTTAAGCTCGCGTTCGTTCTTGCTGCCGAAAAGCTTGCGGATCGGGTTCATAAAGGCCGTTGACTATAGTCACGGGAAACCTTTGAAAGCTATACAAAATTTTCTTGCAGGGAGCCTCCGAATTTGATTCATAGGCTGGCTTAAGTCGGTTGATGGGCAACCACGAGATCGAAAACACCTTAAGGAGGGATCCAATGAAGAAAGCAACAGCCCTGCTGTTCGTCTTCGCCGTAACGGCCTTGGCCGTGAGCGGTTGTGCGAAGAAAGATAGCGCGACGGTCACCACCACGACGACGACCACTGCCGAAGGCACCGCCCCGGCGGCCAGCGGCGATTCCGTCGGCGTTCCCGAGTGCGACGAGTACATCACCAAGTACCAGAACTGCCTGAAGGGCAAAGTCCCCGAGGCGGCTCAGGCGGCGATGAAGGGCGCGTTCGACACCACCATCACGGAGTGGAAGAAGGTCGCGGCGACGGCCGAAGGTAAGAGCGGCTTGGCCATGGCGTGCAAGTCGGCTTTGGATGCCTCCAAGCAGGCGATGTCCGCTTACGGCTGCGAGTGGTAATTTAGTCGGAAAAGATAGAAATGAGAAAGGCCTCTTCCGCCTTAGGCGGAAGGGGCCTTTTTTATTTCAAGAAATCGGATTTTCTAGCGCAGGATATACTTCATCGGATCCACCGGCACACCGTCCGAATGGATTTCGTAATGGAGATGCGGGCCCGTCGAATGTCCCGTCGTACCGACCAAGGCGATCTTCGTGCCGCGGGTGACCTTATCCCCTTCCTTCACGAGGATCTGGGATGTGTGTCCGAAGCGGGTGACGATGCCGAATCCGTGATCGATCACCACCAGATTGCCGTAACCGCCGCGGACTCCCGCGAAGGTCACGACGCCGTCGGCGGGTGCCATGACCGGAGTGCCCCAGGCGGCGGCGATATCGATGCCTTCGTGGAAATCGGAGGCCATCGTAAACGGAGAACGCCGGTAACCGAACTCGCTCGTCACCCATCCTTTGACCGGCCACACGCTGGGCGTGGAGGCGATGTAGGTCAGTTTGTCCTGCTGAATCTTGGTCAACTCCTTGATCTTCTCCTGAAGGGTAAGGACGCGATCTTGAAGGCTGTCCACCTTGGCGGGCTGAAGGGACGCGAGATCGAGGGGGGCGGTCTTGGACGCAATATCCATCTTATCCGATTTGGACGGTAAAGGGATCGGACCGATGCCCTTTTGCAGCGAGGCGCGCTCCGTGCCGACCATCGCGGCCAGGCTGCCGGCCAATTGCTCGGTTTGCCCCACCGCGCTTTCCAGAGAAGCCATTTTGTTCAAGAGATCGGAACGTTCTTTTTCATAGCCCTTGATGGCCGCGCGATCCTCCTCCGTGGAGGAATAAAGGGACCAATAATGAACGAACCCGACCACGTTGAACGCCAGCAGAAAAATCGAGGCGACGGCCGCGCAAAACAACAGACGAATGCGACGAGGCGACAACCGAAGTTTGCGAATCTGAAAGTTATTTTCCGGTATCAGGAAAATATCATAATTCATGAGGCCCTTATCGGTCTTTGAACGCACAGGTTTCTCGTTTTCTTTCTTTGCTTTGATTTAAAAAAGCGAACGAAAGCGAACAGTTATTAGGGCTTTTTCGTTTTTGGGTGTGCCAACTACCTACCAAGCCCCCGAAAGGGGTGTCAAATGAAATTCACCTCAGGGAAGGAGCCTACTCCGTCGCCAGGATATTGGTGATCACGACGGTGATGTTGTCGTCCCCGCCGCGCTTGTTGGCGAGGTCGATGAGTTTCTTGCAGGCTTCTTTGGGGGGATTCTTGAGGACGATCTTATGCAGATCGGAATCCTCGACTAAGTTGGTCAAGCCGTCGGAGCAAAGGAGAAAGCGGTCGCCGGCCTCCAGGTCGCGGATCAGGAGATCGATCTCTACCTCGTTCTGAAAACCCACGGAACGGGTGATGATGTTTTTGAACTTGTGGTGCTTGAGCTCCTCCTCCGTGATGAACCCCGCGCGGAGCTGTTCGGCCACCAGCGAATGATCGGCGGTCAGCTGGCGGACCTCGCCGTTCCGGACAAGATAAGCGCGGCTGTCGCCCACATGGCCGATGAAGCCCCGCCCGTCCCGTATGAAAAGTACCACGGCCGTCGTGCCCATGCCCCTCAGGTTGGTGTTGCGGCAGGCTTCTTCATAGATTCGTTGCGAAGCGACCTTGAGGGCGTATTTGAGGAGCTCTCCGGGATCGTTGCGGTCGAAAATGGAATCCGTGGCGAGCGTCGCCTCGGGATCGCCCAACAGGCGCTGAATCGTCTCCTCGACGGTCTTGACCGCGATCTTGCTCGCGAACTCGCCTCCCAAATGGCCGCCCATGCCGTCGGCGACCATGAAGAGCCCGAGGTCCGCGTTGACGAGGAGGCTGTCCTCGTTCTTCTCTCGTTTCTTGCCGACATCTGTCAGTCCGTAGCATTCCATTTTCACGTTCTAGGTACCCCCGACGTCAATGCCCTCGATCAACAAGGGAGGCGCGCCGTAGGCATGATACCGGCGCACGTCCCGACCCACCGCCACAACCCGTTTCAGGAGTTCGTGAAGATTCCCGGAAACCGTCACGCCGCGAACGGGATGGGCGCGCTTGCCGCCTTCCATCCAGATCCCGCTGGCCCCCAGCGAAAAATCGCCGGTGACGGCATCCGCCGTGTGAACCCCGATGACGTCCCGGACCCAGAAGCCCGACCCCATCGTGGCAAGCAGTTCTTCCAAACTCTTGTCGCCCCCTTCAATAAAAAAATTCGTCGCCCCGACGCGCGGAGGCTCTTTGAACGACAGCCTGACTCCGTTGGCCGTGCTGCGCGCGCCCGCCTGCGCCGCCGCGATCAAGTCGTACAGGAAGGCCTTCAAAACGCCTCCCTGGACCACGGCGCGTCGTTCGGTCGCGACGCCTTCGGCGTCGAAGGGAAAGCTGTTGTAGGCGCCTTCCAGGCGGCCGTCGTCGACGATCGTCACGGAAGGCGCGTAGACCGTCTGCCCCAGCTTGCCGGCCAGGGAGGAGCGGTTCTTCAGGACCTGATCGCCGAAAAAGGAGGAGGAGAGAACGCCCAAAAACGATGCGGCGACCATGGCGTCCAAAACGACGGGGCAGCGCCGGGTGGCGGTCGGCTTCCCTCCGAGTTGCGATACCGCCTTCTCCGCCGCCTCGCGCGCCGCGCGGGCGGGATCGAGGCCTTCGACCCGAGCGGCGAAATCGCTTTCCCAGGCCATCTCGGAGCCTCCGCCGTCCTCGGCCATCGCCATCAGGGACAGCTCGTAGCGGGAAGCTCCGTGGCGGCTCTCCAAACCGCGCGAGTTCTTTATCGTCACGGTCCTCAACTCTTCGGCATAGGTTGCGTCGCGCACGCGCGAAATGCGTTTGTCGAACTGCTTGGCGTGCTTTTCCAGGTCGAGGGCCATTTGAAGCTTCGCGGCCCGGTCCCGGGACCCCGTTTCCGGCGGCGGACCCACCGGCGCCCCGGCCGAAGGCAGTTCGGGAACGACGCCCTCCTCGACGACCGAAAGGCTATTGTAGGCAAGGTCGACCATCCTTTCAAGAAACGCGGCGTCGAAGCCGCTGACGCTGCCGAAACTGACGCGGCGTCCCTTGAAAAGCCGGACGGCGACGCCGCGCTCGACCGCCTCGTCCACGGTGTCGATCTGGCCGTCCTTCGCTTCGGCGGAAAACTGGCGGGACTCGATGGCGTAGATCTCGTACGCATCCAGGGAAAGCCCGCTCAATCTCTTCTCCAGCCAGGTTATCTCATCCATCGCCTCAACCCCTCGCCGCTCCCTTGATCATCTCCCGCGCGTGCGCCTTCGCCTGCTCGGTGACTTTCACGCCCGCGAGCATGCGGGCGATTTCCTCTTCCCTCTGAGCGCTCTGCAACCGCTGCACCTGCGTGCGCGTCCGCCCCTTCTCCGTCTCCTTGCGGATGATGAAGTGGTGATCGGCGAAGCACGCGATCTGGGGAAGGTGCGTGATGCAGATCACCTGGCGGCGCTTCGACAGGTCGGACAGGTTCCGGCCGACCACCTCGGCGATGCGCCCGCCGATGCCCGCGTCCACTTCGTCGAAGACGCACGTGCCCGCCGTCCTCGATGCGCCCAGGACCTTCTTGATCGCCAGAAAGACCCGCGACAGCTCGCCTCCGGAGGCGACCTTGGCGAGGGCGTGCAAACCTTCGCCCAAGTTGGGGGCCACCAGGAATTCCCCCTCTTCCGCGCCATTCTCGCCCAGCAAGGAACCGAGGACGTCGAGTCCGCGCCCGGGCGGGCGCAATTCCATCGCAAAGCGGGCAGCCGGCATCCCCAGATCCTTGAGCTCGCGACCGACCTTTCCCGAAAGTTCCTCGGACGCCTTCTTCCTCGCCTTCGAGACGACTCCGGCGAGCTCCAGCAAATTTTTCCCGCGTTCCGATAGGTCGCGGTCGACGGCGGCCATCGCTCCGTCGAAATCGTCGACGAGGGCCAGGCTCTTCCGTATCTCCTGCTCTTTTTCCAGGAGGGCTTCGACCGAACCGCCGTGTTTCTTCTTCAGGCGGGCGATGAGATCCAGCCGGTCCTCGATTTCTTGCAACCGTTCGGGATCGCACGAAACGGCTTCGGCGTAGGTCCTCAAAGACTTCGCGGCGTCCTGGACCTCGACGAGCACGCCGCCCAAGCGCGACGAGAGTTCGGAGAGGCGGCTGTCCAGCTGGGAGGCTTGCCGGATCTCCTTCTCGACGCGCGCCAGGCGCTCGGCGATGGAGTCTTCCCCCGAATCCAGGGCCTCTTCGGCCCTCGTCCCCGCCTCCTTGAGCCGCACGGCGTGTTTGGAAGCGTCGCGCTCCTTTTGAAGCCCCTCTTCCTCTCCGGGCTTGAGCCCCGCCTGAGAGATTTCCTTCAATTGAAAACGCAGGAACTCCTCCCGCTCGCGGGCCTCGCGGGCGCGGGCTTCGATCTTCTCCCGTTCGGCGCGCAGGATGCCAACGGCGTCGAAGAGGGCCCGATAACGGCACAAGGGAGAATCTTCCTTCGATTCCAGCCCGGCGAATTCGTCCAACAGCGAGAGATGGCGCTCCGGATGGAGGAGGACCTGGTGCTCATGCTGCCCGGCCAGATCCACGAGGGCTCGTCCTGCCTCTTCCAAAGCCGAGACGGGAACAGGACGCTCGTTCAGATAGGCCTTGTTCTTGCCGCTGCGGGAGATGACGCGGCGAAGTCCGATCTCCTCGTCTCCGCGCACGAAGAGCCCCGTCACCTCGGACTCCTCTTCTCCCTGGCGGATCAACTCTGAGGAGCCCCGAGCGCCCAGGAGAAGGTCCAGGGCCTGGATGAGGATGGATTTACCGGCGCCCGTCTCGCCGGAGAGGATGTTCAATCCTTCTCCAAGCTCGAGGTTCACGTTTTCGATGAGGGCGAAGTTGCGGATCTGGAGGGCCCGTAACATTGCGAATTTCTATCATAAGGACTAGCCTAAAGTCATTATGAATGACCTCTTCGGAGAAGTCCCGCCCCCTTCCCAAGAGACGGCCCGCCATCCCCTGGCCGACCGCATGCGCCCCCGGAACTTGGACGAGGTCGTGGGCCAGGAAGACTTGATCGGCCCCGGCCGCCCGCTCCGGCGCCAGATCGAGGCGGACCAGGTCCCTTCCCTCATTCTCTGGGGCCCTCCGGGGACGGGAAAGACGACCTTAGCCCGCGTGATCGCCGGCCATACCAAGGCGTCTTTTCATGCCCTCTCCGCGGTTTTAACCGGCGTGAAGGAATTGAAGGAAGTGATCGACCTGGCCAAGCGCGAGCAACGCTTCGAAGGGCGCAAGGCCATCCTCTTCGTCGACGAAATCCACCGCTGGAACAAGAGCCAGCAGGACGCCTTGCTGCCTCACATCGAGAACGGGACCGTCACCTTGATCGGGGCGACGACGGAAAATCCTTCCTTCGAAATCATCGGGCCTCTTCTCTCCCGGACGAAAGTCTATGTTCTCAAACCGTTGGAAGAATCCCATCTGGCACGGATCGTCAAAGCGGCCTTGGAAGATGAGGCCCGCGGCCTCGGGAAACTCAAGCTCGCGATCGCGGAAGAAGCCTTGCAATTCATCGCGGGCACCTCGGACGGCGACGCGCGGCGGGCCCTGGGGACGCTGGAGATCGCCTCCGGTTTGACGGCGAAGGGGGCGACGATCGCGCTGGAAACGGTCGAACAGGCCCTGCAAAAGAAATCGCTTCTCTATGACAAGGCGGGCGAGGAGCACTACAACCTCATCTCCGCCTTCATCAAGTCGATGCGGGGTTCGGATCCGGACGCGGCGGTTTATTGGCTGGCACGCATGCTGGAGGCGGGGGAAGAGCCGCTCTTCCTCGCGCGACGGATGGTCATCTTCGCTTCCGAAGACGTCGGCAACGCCGATCCGCAGGCGATCCAAGTGGCCGTCAGCGCCATGCAAGCCTTCGATTTCGTCGGCATGCCGGAAGGATGGATCCCCCTTGCCCAGGCGGCGACTTATCTGGCCTCCGCTCCGAAAAGCAACGCGAGCTACCTCTCCTACCTGAAGGCCAAGGAGGACATCGAGGCCGAGGGGTACCTGCCCGCTCCCCTGCACATCCGAAACGCGCCGACGAAGCTGATGAAGGACCTCAAGTACGGGAGCGGCTACAAATACCCGCATGATTTCGAAGGCCACCATGTGGACCAGGATTATCTGCCGGAGAAATTAAAGGGTCGCCGCTACTATGACCCGACCGAAATCGGATACGAGGCGGAGATCCGGGTTCGGTTGGAAGAAATCCGAAAAAAAACGAAAAAAGGGCCGCGCCCCTGAGCGTCGCTCGGAGACGCGGCCCGAGATTCGAACCGAAAATCCTTACCTTACGTCGCGAACGGAAGCGACGGACGTCATGAACTGGGGCTGATACGTACTGAAATCCTGGCCCGCGGCGGTGTACTCGAGTTGCAGGACCTTGTTGACGCCGGAGCGCCAGAAGAGGGCGACGCTGAACCGCGAGTTCTTCGCCGTGTCGGTACCGCTGACGATATAAACGTCCTTACCCGCCACGACTTCCTTCGTGACCGTGATGTCCTTCAACCCGCGGGATTCGTAGCGGGAGCGCACGTTCGAGGCGTAGTCCGAAGCGGAACTTGCCGAGGCCAGATTGTCCAGTTGGACCCAAATGATGGGATTGGCCCCCATTTTTCCGTAGATAAATTTGACCGGGCGAAGGGTCTCGTTCGTTTCCTGGGTGTTCCACTTATCGTCCGGCTTGCAGATGTAAAAGCTGCTGTCCATCGT
>DASUFF010000010.1:0-13354 GCA_036274695.1 bacterium
CTGGGAAGGCTTGTTGGATTATTGTTTCGGAGAAGCCGGCGCTCGATTGTGTTTGGCTTCCGGAGAGGTTCCCGAAAAGGATTATAACGAACTGCACCGCCTGAATTACCATCCGGTGGGCCTGTCCTTCGAAGAGGAATATCTGGAGGACGCGTACGTCCATCCCTTCCTCTACGCCACGCACGACGCCTTCTTCCACGCCTTGAATTGGTCGCTCCAAGTCGAACCATGGCGACGCGCTGCGGGCGCGATTTTCTATAAAGTGTTGAGGGAGACGGCTCCGGATCTATTTTACGGGCCTTACGCGGACTGTCTCGAATGGGCCTTGGACCCGGAAGTGAGCAAGCACGACACGGTGATGGCGGCGATCACGTCGACCTTGGGCGTCTTCCAACACACCTGGTCCCGGCTGGGCGAAGACAAGACGCCCGATTTTTTCCGAAGCTATGCGGAGTTTTTGCCGGAAATCGAATCGCGATGCGGGGAGGCGGGGCGCCCGGAGGAGTTCGAGGCCTTCAAAACGTCCATGATCTCCCTGGCTGCTGGCGAGTGACTCCGAATTTCAAACTCATTCATCTAAAAACTTGGACGATCATCGCCATTGTCCCGTTTGAAGAGCTTGGCACTTGGTTTGCAATCGCTTTTTATCGATTGAGGGGATGAGAGCAATTGACGCTTGGATGAGGAACCCGTAGGGAGAGGTCGGCATGGTGGAAAAACCTAAAAAGAAAAAGATGCTTCGAGGCCAAGAGGCCGGCGTCTTTCTAGAGGACCTCGACTCAAAGCTCGATATGATCCTTGAAGTCGTGAAGGGGGGCGATGATCGTGCGGAACGCAGGTTCGTCGCATTGGAAAGCAAAGTAGATGAAATAAAAGAAGATCTAACCGAGAACATCCGAGGCATTCGGAAGATTCTTGAATCGCATGACAAGTCGCTAAAGCAACACGAGGAACGGATTGTTACGCTCGAAAAGATAACTCGTCACTGAGCTGCTTGAATCAATTCGGCCAGACGCGGGTCTTGCCCGAAGATCGCATGAACGAAGGCGTAAGAATCGGCCGCGATCGGATTGCCGAGCACGTTTCTTCCCGGAATAAAGTGATCCGCGAGTCCCGCATTGGCATGTGGGCGATGATCGGGATCGATGCTGGCGAATTCCGGCCCGTTGGGCCC
This sequence comes from bacterium, assembly GCA_036274695.1. Lineage (GTDB taxonomy): Bacteria > UBA10199 > UBA10199 > JACPAL01 > DASUFF01. Next base: position 1,175 of record DASUFF010000010.1, read on the forward strand.
GATGCGGTAGACGATCGAAACGGCGACGCGCTTGGCCGGGGTGGCTTCCTTGGTCCAATCTCCGATCACGAGATCGACGTTGGCCCCGTGCTTCTTTACTTCTCCCAAGGTCCATTGAACGTAATAGACGGCCCGCGCGACTGCATCGACGGAGAGATAGCCCCAGACGGTCCGGCTCATCTGGCCGCAACATTCGCAGGGGCCGGTGTCGTTCTCTTTGCCGAGTTCGATGGAGAAGTTTTGAGGAATGCCCTTACTCCTTCGCTTCCTCAAACTCCGCGTCCACCACGTCCTCTTCCTTCTTCTTCTCCGAGCCGGCTTCCTTATCCGCGCCGTCGCCCTTCGCGTCTTTTTGGGCGGTCTTGTACATCTCCTCCCCGACCTTTTGGGCCGCCTTGGCGAGTTTTTCGGAAGTCTTCTTGATGGCGTCGTTGTCGTTTTCCTTCAGCGCCTTCTTCGCCGCCTCGATCGCTTCCTCGATCTCGTTGACGATCTTCACCGGCAGCTTCTCGCGGTTCTCGGCGATGACTTTTTCCGTCGAAAAGACCAGGGCGTCGGCCTGATTGCGCGTTTCGACCTCTTCGCGCCGTTTCTTGTCCTCGCCCTCGTGCGCCTGGGCGTCCTTCACCAGCTTCTCGATCTCTTCCTTGGAAAGACCGCTCGAGGCCGTGATGGTGATGTGCTGCTTCTTGGAGGTCGCCATGTCCTTGGCCGAGACGTTTAAGATGCCGTTGGCGTCGATGTCGAAGCTCACCTCCACCTGAGGGATTCCACGCGGAGCCGGGGGAATCCCATCCAAGACGAAGCGCCCCAGCGTCCGGTTGTCCTTCGCCATCTCTCGCTCGCCCTGCAGGACGTGGATCTCCACCGAGGTCTGGCTGTCCGAAGCGGTGGAGAAGACCTGGCTCTTTTTGGTCGGGATCGTCGTGTTGCGCTCGATCAGTTTCGTCATGACGCCGCCCAAGGTCTCGATGCCCAGGGTCAAGGGCGTGACGTCGAGCAGCAACATGTCCTTCACGTCGCCGGAGAGGACGCCGGCCTGGACGGCGGCGCCGAGCGCCACGACCTCGTCCGGGTTCACTCCCTTGTGCGGCTCCTTGCCGAAGAACTTTTTCACTTCCTCTTGGACGCGCGGGATTCTCGTCGAGCCGCCGACCAAGACGACCTCGTCGATGTCGGAGGCGGAGAGCTTCGCGTCGGCCAAGGCCTTCTTCACGGGTTCCAAGGAACGCAGGAACAGGTCCTCGCAGATCGCTTCCAGTTTGGCGCGCGTGAGCTTGATCGCCATGTGCTTCGGGCCCGAGGCGTCGGCGGTCAAGAAGGGGAGGTTGATTTCGGTTTCCAAGACGCTCGAGAGCTCGATCTTCGCCTTCTCCGCCGCTTCGCGGAGGCGTTGCAGGACCATCTTGTCCTTGGAGACGTCGATGCCCTGGTCCTTCTTGAATTCGTTGATCAGATACTCCATCAGGCGTTGGTCGATGTTGTCGCCGCCCAGGTGTGTGTCGCCGTTGGTGGCGACGACCTCGACGACGTTGTCGCCGACTTCGAGGATGGAAATGTCGAACGTGCCGCCGCCGAAGTCGTAAACGGCGATGGTCTCGTCTTTCTTCTTGTCCAAGCCGTAGGCGAGAGCGGAAGCCGTCGGCTCGTTGACGATGCGTTTGACGTCCAGGCCCGCGATCTTGCCGGCGTCCTTGGTGGCCTGGCGCTGGCTGTCGTTGAAGTAGGCCGGGACGGTGATGACGGCTTCCGTGACCTTCTCGCCCAGGTAAGATTCGGCGGCTTTTTTAAGCTTCATCAAAATCTTGGCCGAGATTTCCGGCGGGCTGTAGGTCTTCCCGGTGTTCGGGATGGAGACGTGGGCGTCGCCGTTGTCGGCGGCCACGACCTTGTACGGCACCATCTTCTCCTCTTCCTTCACCTCGGCCTCTTTGCGGCCCATGAAGCGCTTGATCGAGTAGACGGTGTTTTCGGGATTGGTGACGGCTTGGCGCTTGGCGATCTGGCCCACCAAGACGTCCCCGTCCTTGGTGAAGGCGACCACCGAGGGGGTGAGTCGGGAGCCCTCCTCGTTCACGATGACCTTCGGTTCGCTGCCTTCCATGACGGCGACCACCGAGTTGGTCGTTCCTAAGTCTATGCCGATGATTTTGCCCATGATTTTGTCCCCTTTCGGACCTGCTGTGAGCTTAAGTTAAGCATCGGAGGCGGGGTGTCAAGGTAAGAGGGCGGAAAAATTGACAAATTGGGTTGGATGGTTAAATTTGTGCCGTGGGCTCTAAAAGGGACTATTACGAGATCCTCGGGGTGGCGAAGTCCGCCTCGCCCGAGGAAATCAAAAAGGCGTATCGTCAACTCGCCTTGAAGCTCCATCCCGACCGCAATCCTGAAGATAAGCACGCCGAGGAGCTTTTTAAGGAAGCCGCCGAGGCGTATGAAATTTTATCCGATCCGGAAACGCGCGCGCGCTACGACCGCTTCGGCCACGCGGGGCTCGGTCAGGCCGGCGGACGGCCCTTCCACGACGTCGAGGACATCTTCGCCTCCTTCGGCGACATTTTTGAGGACTTCTTCGGCTTCAGCGGGGGGCGCCGCGGGGCCGCGAAGATGCGCCGGGGCCGGGACATCTCCAGCGAGGTGGAGCTTTCCTTCGAAGAGGCCTGTTTCGGCGTCGAAAAGAAGATCGACGTCACCCGCCGCGAGCTCTGCGAGGACTGCGGGGGGCAGGGCGCCGCTCCCGGGACGGAGCGCAAGACCTGCGCGACGTGTCAGGGCTACGGGAAGGTCAACCGCACTCAGGGTTTCTTCACGGTCACCACCGCATGTCCGCAGTGCCAGGGCGTCGGAACGATCCTCACCGATCCCTGCCGCCAGTGCCGCGGCGACGGGCGCACGGCCAAGCACAAGAAAATCACGGTGAAAGTGCCTCCCGGAGTCGACGACGGCATCCGCCTGGTCCTGCAGGGGGAGGGCGACGCCGGCGAGGCCGGGGGAGGGCACGGGGACCTGTACGTCTTCCTGCACGTCGGGCGCCACGAGAAGTTCGAGCGCGACGGCAACACCATCTACTCCGAGGAGAACATCCCGATGACGTCGGCGGTTTTGGGCGGCGAGCTCGAAGTGGACACGTTGGACGGGAAGCGGACCATCCGGGTTCCGAAGGGCACGGAGACGGGCGATACCGTCATCATCGAAGGTCTGGGCGTGCCGGAGTTGAAGAGCCAGAACAAGTCGCGAAGGGGCGATCACGTGGTGCGCCTGCTGGTTAAGACGCCCAAGCACCTCACTCTCAAACAAGAGGAGCTTCTCCGCGAATTCGCGGAGCTGGCGGGGGAAAAGCCGGGGGCTCAGAAAAAAAAGAAGAAAGGGTTTTTCTCCTGACCATGAACGCGGACATCAATTCGGATATTCGGCACGAGACGGGCAAGTTCAAGGGCGCGGGCGAGCTCGATCTTTTCATCCAGTCGTGGACGCCCAAGAAGCCCCTGAAGAACGGCAAGGCCGTGGCCCCCCTGAAGCCGGCGGTGATCGCGTTGGTCCATGGGATGGCGGAACACTCGGGCCGCTACGGCTTCCCGGTCAAATACTTCACCAGCCGCGGTTACACCGTCTACGCCATGGACCTGCGCGGCCACGGCGAATCCGGCGGCCGCCGCTCCTACGCCGATTCCTTCGAAGACCTGATGGAGGACATCGATCGTTACCTGGAAAAGATCCGGAAAGCCGAGAAGGGGAAGAAGGTCTTCTTGGTCGGCCACAGCTTCGGCGGCCAGCTCGTCTTGAACTACGGCGCGCGGCATCCCGAGGGGCTTGCCGGCATCGTCGTCTCGTCGCCGAACGTGAGCCTGAAGGTGCGCATCCCCATCGTCAAGCGCCTGGCGGCGCCCATTCTGTCGCGGCTGGTGCCGCGGCTGGCGCTGGGCAACGAATTGGACCCCAGCATGGTTTCGAAGGACCCGGACGTCGTCGAGGCCTATCGCCGCGACAAGAAGATTCAAAAAAAGATCACCACGCGCCTAGCCGACATCGTGCTCGAGAATCATCTGCACATCCTCGAACTGGCGAAGACCTTCCGCGTTCCGAGCCTTCTCATGCACGCCGGCGACGACGTCATCTGCTCGCCGGACGGCACCAAGCGCTTTTTCGAAAACATTCCGATCAAGGACAAGAAGTTCAAGGTGTACGACGGTTTCTACCACGAGCTCTTCAACGAGGTCGGCCGCAATCAGGTCTTCCGGGACATGGAACTATGGATCTTAAAAAGACTGTAATCGGCCTGACCCTTCTCTGTCTGTCCGGCGCCTGCTTGACCGGCGCCGCGGAGGCGAGGCCTTCGTACAAGTCCGTCCTCAAGGACTGGACGCGCACGGACAAGGTGTACGTGATCGAAAACTTCGAGGCGCGGATGATCTGGAACGCGACCTATCTCTCGGACGATTTCCGGGCCGCGCGCCGCGAGAAGCTGGCCGACCTCCTCGAATGGAACGACGCGGAGCTGATGAAGAAGGTGGCGGAGGACGGCGAGGAGTCGCGCGAGTTCGACGTGTTTTTCTTAAGCATCTACGCCGGGTCCTCCAAGTACTACGACATCGGCAAGAACGACGGCCAATGGCGCGTCGTTTTGGAACCGCCCTCAGGGCCGGCCGTCGAAGCGGCGGAGCTCGAGCGCATCCCCGTGACGCAAGTCGAGCGCGAGACCTATCCTTACGTCGACAAGTGGTCCCAGGCCTACTACGTCCGTTTCCCCAAGTCCTTGCATGCGGGGGATCCCTTCAAGATCCGCATGTCGGGAATCCCCGCCCATTCCGAGCTCGTCTGGAACGCCCGCTAAAGCGTCCTCAGGACCGACGCAACATTCCGAGTTTTGCGTCGATAGCGAGGGCGTCATGGCCACAACCTCCTTTCCGATGATCCTGCCGCCTCCCATGGCGGGAGGGGCGGTCTCGCTGGCCGAACTCTTCGGCCCGGCGACGCCGCGGGGCCTGTCCGTAGGGGCCATCGACGCCTTCATCACGGGGCGCGAGACGGCGAGCCTGGCGGAGGCGGGGAGCGTCACGCCCGCGGATTTGATACGGGCGGCCAGGGCCCTGCGCGACCTCGAGCCCGCGGCCCACGCCGGACGCGAGCTGATTCGGACCAGTTACCTGGAGGCCCTGGAGGTCTTGGCGGGCGACGAGGAAGCCCATCCGATCCTGTCCCACGTCCGCGACGCCCTCCGTCTGGACGGCCTTCCGGCGGACTCCCTCTTGAAGAAGGCCTACGCGGGTTTGTCGCACGAGGCGCGCAACGGGCTGTACCTTCTGCTCGTCGACGGCGGCGTTGCGGCGGACGATCTGGCGGAATTCCTGCTCAATCCCGACTTGGAGCATGTCTCCGGAGGGGCCGACCGGATCTTGAGGACGGTCGAGATGCTCTATCACCTGCGCGTGGAGAACTACGCCGCCGCCTTCAAACCCACCCGGAACGATGGGAAGTTTTTCGAAGACGCTTCGAGGATACGCTCCCTGCTCGCCGAATACGACCTGGCCGTCCGCATCGCCAGCCGCACGGACGCCACGCGTCTCCAGATGGACCCCCATTTGGATGTGGATTGGAACGGTCTCAACGTCGCCGAGAAAGCCTTTCTTCGGGACCACGTGGTCCGGAACCTAAGCCCTCGCCTGCGGAGGGACTTTCACAATCAGGTCGGGGCCAATGCGGATCTCGCGGTCAAGTGCCCTCGAGGCGTGCGCCTGGTGGAGTTGAAGACCTATCACGGCGGCCGTTACCGGCCCGAGCGCCAGGAAGAGGCGCGCATTCTCCTGCAAATCCTTCGTTATGGGCTCGCGGTAAGGAGGTACGGACTGCAGGGCGTCGAGTTCGTCGTCCAGTCCGAGAGGGTCTGCAATGCCTTCCTGCGCAAAATTTTGTCGGCCTTCGAGGCGACCGGCGTTCCCTATCTCGTCCGGCATGAAAGCGCCGGCAGCATCCGGACCTGGTCGAAGCAGCTCCATTGTCCCGAGTTTCCTCGCGACAAACCGCAACGCCGCCTGCGTCCCTTGCCCGTCCTTCCGGGAGAGGCGGCGGCGCCGGCGCCTGAGACGGGAGCCGAACGCATCGCGGCGACCTCTTCCCGGCCGTCGCCCGAGTCCCTTCCCTGGACCCGGGAGATCCGAAAATTTTTGGAAAAATCCTGGCCCCGAGACCCCGGCGCACGGGTTTCCTTCAAGCGCGACCACGCCGAGAATTTCATCGAGGCGGCTCAAAACGCCTTGAGACAACCCCAGCACGCCGCGCTCGTGGAGGGCCTTCAGGAGGCCATCGACGCCTGGGCGCACCGCGGCCAGCGGACAAGCGCGTTGGCGGCCCTGGAAGATTTCCGGCACGCCCTGGGCGTGCAGGGCAACACGCCCTCGCGCGAGATCTTGGCCCGATTGGTGCGTCTGGCCGCCTTGGCCACCGGCGATCGCTCGAGCGCGCCGGAGGACGACGCCGTCTTGGATCGGGCCTTGGCCTTCGCGAAAGGGTCGATGGAACTCGGGCTCGGCGTCACCGCGGACGTTTTGGAGAGCGATTTGAAATCGCTGGAGGAGTTGACGACCGAAGGGAACGACCCGAAGGACCTCTTGGTGGAGTTGGCGGCCCTGCCCATTGAGGGCGAGTATTTTCAGCAATGGACGCTCCCCGAGGTCTTAAGAAGCGTTCGTCGCCTTTCGGGGCTTAAGTGGAACGAGCCTTTAATCGCCCGGCTGGAGGCGGCCATCGCGAGGCGGGACGCCTTGAAAGTGAAACTGGAACGCGCGGTTTACAAGCCCTCGATCGATCAACTCTTCGCCGGCTACCGCCGCCTTCTGCGTCATCGGCGCGGCCAGGGTTCTTCTTAACCCGGCCTCTTTTCGTCGAAAATTAAGAATTGTTTTTGCCCCGAACCGGCAAGACGGTAACATCGTAAAAATCAATGACCGCCATCCGCCGTCTCATCGGGATCGCCTGGAGAAACGTTTTTCGGAACAAGCGGCGAAGCCTGCTTACGCTCGCGGTTCTGGGATTCGGATGCGTGGGCATGATTTTGATCGGCGGTTTCTTCGACAACATCCTGCAGGGCCTTCGCGACCAGATCATCCACAGCCAGACCGGGCATCTTCAGGTGAGCGCCCTCGGCTATTTCGACAAGGGCGTGACCGATCCGTATGCCTATCTCCTTCGCGACGTGCCGGCCGTGGCCGCCCGGATCGAACGCGTTCCGCACGTCCTCTTTACCGTGCCCCGCCTGCAGGTCTCCGGCATGGCGAGCGCGGGCGACGCCACCGTCCCCGTCACCCTCCTGGGCACGGACGCCGACCGGGAGAAACGGATGGGATCGGTCAAGGCCGGGAACTCCAAGACCGCGTCCGTTCATATCGAGGAAGGTCGCGACCTCGAGGTCTCGGACCCGTACGGGGCCGTCCTGGGCAAGGGGCTCCTTTCGGCCCTGGGTCTTAAGGTCGGAGACAGCGTGACCGTGCTGACCACGCGCGAATCCGGCGCCATCGACAGCGCTCAGTACGTCGTGCGCGGGGCCTTCAGCACGGTGATGAAGGACGTCGACGACCGCGTCATGAAGGTGAACATCGCCTCGGCGCGCAAGCTGGCCGGCTTGGGCGTGGTGGCCCATACCCTGTTGGCCGTCTTGGACGACGCCTCGCGTACCGAAGAGATTCGGGATGTCTTGGTCCATGCGTTTCGGGAGTCGGGCTTCGCGCTCGAGATCCGGACATGGAACGAAGTGCAGCCCGCCTACGGCCAGAGCCGTCAGATGCTCGACCGCGTCTTCGGCGTGATCCAGGTGATCATCGCCGTGGTCTTCTTCTTCAGCGTCGCCAACACCCTCAACATGGGGCTCTTGGAGAGGGTTAAGGAGTTCGGCACGATGAGGGCGATCGGCAACGGGCGGACCTTGGTCTTCCTGACGATCCTCCTCGAGGTGGTTTTCTTGGGTCTGGTGGGCGCCGCCCTCGGGCTTGCGATCGGAAGCGGGGCCGCGGGGATCGTTTCGGCGCTGGGGATCGAGATGCCGCCGCCGCCTCAAGGCTCGTCTCCGTATCTGGCGATGATCAGCTTAAGCGTCCCCTTGCTCGTCCGTACCTTCCTGATCGCGTCCTTCGCGACGCTTCTCTCCGGCATCGGCCCCGCTTTGCACGTGGCGCGCATGCGCATCGTCGAAGCCTTGGGCTACGTATAATTTCCTCGGCGGGCTAAAGCAGGGTGTCTCTCTGAAATTCCGGGCGGGGCAGGGGATGGTCGATGTTGTAGTGCAGGCCCCGGCTCTCTTTCCGCCACAGGGCGCATTGGACGATCAAGTCGGCCACGGTGGCGATGTTGCGGAGTTCCAGCAGGTCGGAGGTCACGCGGAAGTTCCAATAGAACTGGTTGATCTCTTCCCTCAAAAGATCCAGCCGCCGCCGCGCCCGCAGCAGACGCTTGTCGGAGCGCACCAATCCCACGTAGTTCCACATCGTGCGCCGGATCTCGTCCCAGTTCTGGGTGATGACGACGTTCTCGTCGCTGTCAACCGCCGTGCCGGGGTTCCATTGAGGCAACCGCCCCCTAACCCCCTCCTTATTAAGGAGGGGGGATGGGGGGAGGTCTTCGACCGCCGCCTTCGCCGCCCGGTCCGAGAAGACCACCGCCTCCAGCAGAGAGTTCGACGCCAGCCGGTTCGCGCCGTGAAGTCCGGTGCACGCCACCTCCCCCGCGGCGAGCAGGCCTTGGACGTTCGTGCGTCCCTGAAGATCGGTGACGACGCCCCCGCAAAAATAGTGCGCGGCCGGGACGACGGGGATGGGGCGGGCGGTGATGTCGATGCCGTAGGTCAGACATTTCTCGTAGATGGCCGGAAAGCGCTCGCGGATGAAGGCGGCCTGCTTGTGGGTCAGATCGAGCCAGACGTATTCGTTGCCGGTGCGCTTCAACTCCGTGTCGATGGCGCGGGCCACGACGTCGCGGGGCGCCAGATCCTTCATCGGATGGTATTTCTCCATGAACGGCTCGCCGCCGGGCAGCCTTAAGACGCCGCCCTCGCCGCGCACCGCCTCCGTGATCAGGAAGGATTTCGCCTCCGGATGGAAGAGGCAGGTCGGGTGGAATTGCACGAACTCGAGGTTGGCCATCCGAGCGCCCGCGCGCGCGGCCATCGCCATGCCGTCGCCGGTGGCGATGTCGGGGTTGGACGTATAAAGGTAGACCTTGCCCGCGCCGCCGGTGGCCAAGAGCGTGACCCGGGCTGCAATCGCCTCCACCGCCCCGGTCTTCTGGTTCAAGACGTAGGCGCCCAGGCATCGTAGAGGCGAGATGACCTCGCCCCTACCCGGGCCCAATTTCCGATTGGTCACGAGGTCGACGGCGAAGTGGTGCTCCAGGATCGAGATGTTCGGCTCCCGCCGGATGGCCTCGATCAGGGCGCGTTCGATCTCCGCCCCGGTCGTATCCTTATAATGAAGGACCCGCCGCTCGCTGTGGCCGCCCTCGCGCGTCAGGTCGTACTCGCCGCCGGCCCCCGATTTTTTGGAAAAATGCACGCCCCAGTCCACCAGACGAGCGATGGCCTTGGGACCTTCGGTGGCCACGAGCCTCACCGTGTCCTCGTGGCAAAGGCCGTAGCCGCAATCCAAGGTGTCGCGGATGTGCTTGTCGACGGAATCGAAGGCGGAGACCACCGCGGCGATGCCGCCCTGGGCGTAGTTGGTGTTCGATTCGGCCTTGGTCTTCTTCGTGACGATGGTGACGGTGCCGCGCTTGGCGACTTCCAGGGCGAAGCTCAAACCCGCGATGCCGGAGCCGATGACGAGAAAGTCCGTATTCACGCCTTCGAATATCCTCCAGAAGAGGGCGGCAAAAAAGCCCTATTTTTCGATAGATGGGAGTGCTAACTTTCCACCCCGATGTCGGAACCAAGCTTCATCGAACGCCGTTGGAAGCCCCGCAAGCCGCTGACGACCGATCAGCTGCTCGGGATCGCGAATTATCTCACCTACGCCCGCATCGCCCTCGTGCCCATCGTCGTCGCCCTGCTCATGGGCATCCGGCCTGAGCGGCTCGATAGGGCGTCTCTGAACGTTTTCCTTTCCTGGATGGCCATGTCCTTTTTCGTCGTCGCCCAGCTCTCCGACGTGGTCGACGGTTACTACGCGCGCAAGTACGGCGTGGGCAGCTCCTTCGGGAAGTTCATCGATCCGCTGGCCGACAAGCTCCTCTCCACCGCCGGGCTCGTGATGTTGGTGGAGCTGGGCCGCGTCTCCGGCTGGATCGCAATCCTTTTGATCGCCCGCGAGATCACCATCACGGGGCTTCGCGGCATCGCGGCGTCCGAGGGGTTGGAAATGGCCGCCTCCGATTGGGGAAAGAAAAAGACGATCCTCCTCTCCGTCGCCCTGGGCGCCCTGATGGTCCATTACCCGTTCTGGGGGATCGATCCGCAGCGCCTGGGCACCATCGTGCTTTGGGTGACGCTGGCGGTGTCCATGGGATCGGGGGCGCACTACGTCTGGACGTTCTTTCGCGCGGTCATTCAAGGACAGAACAAATCCACCTAATACAAGGAGGTTCGTATGGCGGTCGCACGCATCACCGAAATCATCGCCTCGTCGAAGGAAGGATGGGAGGACGCCGCGCGCCAAGCCATGACGCGCGCCGCGAAAACGCTTCGCGGGATCACCGGCATGGAGATCATGTCGCAGAAGGCCAAGGTGGAAAACGGCCGGATCACGGAATACCGGGTGGAGTGCCGCATCACGTTCATTCTCGAAAAATAACCGCCGGAGACTTCATGAAAAAAATACTGACGATCGCGCTGTTGGCCCTCGGCGCCCTGGTTTGGGGCGCCTCCGACGCCCACGCCTGCGCGGCGGGCGACAAGGCTCAGGTGCTTTGGAAGGGGACGTGGTACCCGGCCTCGGTGATCAAGGCCAAGGGCTCGGAGTGCTACATCCATTACGACGGCTACGGCAGCAATTGGGACGAGTGGGTCGGCCCGGACCGCATCAAGGTCACGTCCTCCGGCGGATCGGCGCCCGCGGCGGCGGCGACCGCATCGTTCAGCGAGGGCTCGTCCGTAAGCGTGCTGTGGAAGGGGACGTGGTACCCCGCCCATGTGCTGAAGGTTTTGGGCGGCGGCCGCTACCGCATCCATTACGACGGCTACGACAATTCGTGGGACGAGAACGTGGGGCCCAGCCGCATTCGCTCCCGCTAAGCCGCAGGTTTTATTCAGAGAATTGGCCTTTCCCGATCGACTCGGGGAAGGCCTTTTTTCTTTGCGTCGGCAACTCCCGCCTGGGCCTCGGCCGATAACTCCAACACTAGCGAAATCCCATCTCATAAGAACTTTAAGGAGAACCTATGTCGTCTCGCTCATGGGCCGTCGTGTGCCTTTGTCTCGGATTTTCCCTGGCCGGGATCGGTTGCGGGGGCTCGTCCCTGAACGGAATCCTCGTGGACGGCTCGGCCGACGGCACTCAAAAGATCGGCCCTTCCGGGACGACGACTCCGTCGGGCGGCGACGACATCCATCCTTCCGCTTCGACTCCGGCTCCGACCCCAACTCCGGCTCCGGCGGCGGAAGTTTGCGGCGACGGCATCGATAACGACGCCAACGGCGTCACCGACTGTTCGGATATCGCCTGTTCCGCCGACGCCGGCTGCGCGCCGGCCCCGGCGGCCGAAGTTTGCAACGACGGCCTCGACAACGACGGCAACGGGGTGACGGACTGCACGGACCTCGCTTGCGCCTCCGACGCCGCCTGCAGCGGCGGCGACCCGAAGGGCGATCCGATCGATCCCGGCAAGTACAAGGCGGGGACCGGGGAACCCGAGGTCGGACCCGCCCCCGAGTGCTTAAGCTGTCCGGACGAATTCGGGACGACGGATGACCGTTTCGATCCGGCTCCTTTCGAGGTGGTGAGGGGCAACCGCGCGGAGTACCATCCGAGCGGGCAACCTTTCGACAAGGCTGCGATGTTGCGCCAGGAGCTCATGGCCGGCGCTTCGGAGTATACGCCGTAAAGATTATCCCCTAAAATCGTTATGGTGCGGATTTTCAGACATCTCGCCGTCTTCTTAAGCCTGGCCGCCGCGCTGGCAGGATGTCCCGCCGCTTCCACGGGCCCGGCCGGCATCGGCGCCGGTTCGAACCCGATCGACGCCCCCGCGGAGGCGGCTCCGTCG
>DASUFF010000011.1:0-6643 GCA_036274695.1 bacterium
CGAGCACTTGAAGTCGTTGGAAAAGAAGTTGGGCGTCGAGATCCACGTGCGGGGCACGGACGTCAACATCAAGGGCACCGAGCCCCAGATCAAACTGGTCGAGAAGATCCTTCTCGAGCTCTACAACATGCTGAAAAAGGGTTTTCCGGTCTACGGCGCCGAGATCGAACAGGCCATCCGCCTTTTCTCCGCGAACCAGGAGGCCAATCTCCAAGACTTGCTCGACGACACGATCTTCATCCCGGCGCGCAATAAGTTCATCATCCCGAAGACGCCGCACCAGAAGGCCTACATGGACGCCATCCGCACCTACGATCTGGTCTTCGGGGTGGGGCCGGCCGGGACGGGCAAGACCTATCTCGCCGTCGCGATGGCGGTGATGGCCTTCCTGAAGAGGCAGGTGAGCCGGATCATCTTGGCCAGGCCGGCGGTGGAGGCGGGGGAGAAGCTGGGTTTCCTGCCGGGCGACATGGTGGAGAAGGTGAGCCCTTACCTGCGCCCCCTTTACGACGCCCTCTACGACATGATGGATTACGACAAGATCGTGAAGCTGACGGAGACGGGCGTGATCGAGATCGCCCCGCTCGCCTTCATGCGCGGGCGGACGCTGAACAGCGCCTTCGTCATCTTGGACGAGGCCCAGAACTGTACCACCGAGCAGATGAAGATGTTCCTGACCCGGCTGGGTTTCGATTCGAGGGCGGTGGTCACGGGGGACGTGACGCAGGTGGACCTGCCCAGCGGCAAGGTCTCCGGGCTGGTCGACGCCGAGCGTATCTTGAAGGGGATTCCGGGGATCCATTTTCAATACTTCTCGGAGGAGGATGTCGTCCGGCATCCGCTCGTCTCCGAGATCGTGAAGGCCTACGAGGGGTCTCGTCATGAAAAGAAAGCTTGAGAAGCTGTTCGCCTACGTCTCGAACCTGACCGAGCGCCAGGAGTTCTGGTTCCATGCGGTCGTGCTGGTGATCTTGTCATTGATACTGTCTGTCCTGATGAACGTCTCTTGGAGCGAACTGCCCTCCGACGTCGCCGCCGGCCGCATCGCCGTGCAGGACATCCGCGCCGACAAGGACTACGTGATCTACGATGCGGAGGAAACGGACGCCCGTCGCCAGGCGGCGATGGCCGCCGTCCTTCCGGTCTTCGATTGGGACGAGGACCTGAACAAGGAGAAGGTCGTCGAGGATCCCGCGGACCTGGACCCCTGGCGGGAGAGGGGCGTCATGGTCCGTTCGGTCAAGAACCCCGAAAAACCGCGCGTCCTCTTGAAGGAGTTGGGCTCCGTTCTCTCGCTCGATGAGGCCAAGGCGAAGGCCGAGAAGGATTTGAATCATCCCGATCTCCTGCCGGAGAGCGAGCCCAAGGCTTCGCTCTTCTTCAACGACACCGAGACGCGCGCCCTGCGCGAGAAGGCGGCGGCGGAGATCGAGCCGGTGACGATCGCGGTGAAGGCCGGTCAGTCCATCGTCCGGAGCGGCGATCCCTTCGACGAGCGGTCGGTCAAGATCATCGAGGGCATCCGTAAAGAAAAGCAAAAGACCTACGGCCGCACGCGCCTGCTCGGCACCTTTTTGTTCGTCAGCCTCTTCCTGATCGTTTTCTTCTATGTGTTGCAAGGTTCCTTCAGGCGCCTGAAGATGGCGCCGAAGGACCTGGTCTTTTTGGGATGCCTTCTGATCTTACTCGTTTGCGTCGAGCGCCTCTCCCTCTTCGTCTTCGGGGCGGTGAAGGGGTTGCTGCCGTTCCATTTCGAGGTGCCCCTGTCGTCCTTCTACGGCCTCATTCCCGTGGCCTTCGTGACGATGATGGTGAGGCTCGTGCTCCCGTTCCCCATCGCCATCCTTTTCGTGCCCGTGAGCGCCGTCATGGCCGGCTTCATCGTGCACGGCGACCTGAACTTCACCATCTTCCAGCTGGTGAGCTGCGCGCTGGGCCTGCATCTGATGGCGCGGGTGAGGACACGCGGGCAGATCCTGAAGACCGGCTTCCAACTGGGCGCCATCCAGGCGCTGCTGGCGGGCATCTTCGACATGATCAACGTCACCACGCTGCAGGGCTCGGCCGGCTGGGAGGACGCACTGGTCCGCGTGATCTTCGCCTTCCTGGGCGGCGTCATGAACGCCCTGGCCGTGCTGATCCTCATGCCCGTGTTCGAGGCGGCTTTCAATTATTTGACGCCCATCAAGCTGTTGGAGTTCGGGAGCCTGAACCATCCTCTGCTCCGCGAGATGATCGTCCGCGCGCCCGGCACCTACCACCACAGCCACATGGTGGGGACGCTGGCGGAATCGGCCTGCGAGGCCATCGGGGCGGATTCGCTCTTCGCGCGCGTGGCCTCCTACTTCCACGACATCGGCAAGATGGTGAAGGCGCCGTACTTCATCGAAAACCAGTCCGCGGCGGGCTCGGAGGACAAGCACTCGCAGCTGTCGCCCTCGATGAGCGCTCTCATTATCTCGTCGCACGTCAAGGACGGGATGGAGCTCGCGCGCCAGCACAACCTGCCGCAGAAGATCGTCGACATCATCCCGCAGCATCAAGGTACGAAGCTGATCACGTATTTCTACAACAAGGCCAAGGAGCGCGAGGACCCGGACATGCACGTGGTCTCCGAGCGCGACTACCGGTATCCGGGGCCGAAGCCCCAGACGCGCGAGGCGGGCGTCATCCTGCTCGCCGACACCACGGAGGCGGCCACGCGGGCGCTCAAGGACCGGTCGCCGGCGCGGTTGGAGGACGTGGTCCGCAACATGATCAACAAGAATTTCATTGACGGTCAGTTGGACGAGTGCGAACTCACGCTCAAGGATCTCCACACCATCGCGAACAGTTTCCTGCGCGTCCTGATGGGGATCTACCACCAGCGCGTCGAGTATCCGCCCGACGAGGCCGACAAGGCGGCGCAAACGGATGCCAATAAACATTCTCAACCGAAACCCCTCCGTGAGGATTCCCTTAAGGAGGCTCAAAAGCTCCCTCCGAAAAGCATCCCGCGCATTGGGGGTACGAGGCCAGATTAACTTCCTGCTCGTCTCAGATCCCGTGATCCGCCGCTACAACGTGCGCTATTTGGGGCACGACTATGCGACGGACGTGATCGCCTTCGGTTATGAAGATACCCGGAATTCGCGCAGGAGCGGCTTTGCCGATCCGGAGCGGCGGGGGGGCATGGGGGGGAAGCAATGCGTCCCCCCATTTGGAGACATCGCGATTTCGACGGACACCGCGAAACGGCAGGCCAAGGACGAGGGGCACAGCGTGCTGACGGAAACCACCATCCTCGCGCTTCACGGGCTTCTCCATCTCCTGGGCTACCGGGACAAGAAAAAGAAGGACAAGGACCGCATGTGGCGCAAGACCGACGCGCTGATGGAACGGGTGGCCTAGCATGGCGGCCGTTCTTTCGGGGCTTCTCTCCGCTTTAAGCCTTCCCGCGGTCATCGTGACGCCCTGGGCGTCGTATCCGTTGCCGGACTTGGGATGGCTCGCCTGGTTCGCCCTGGTTCCCCTGTATTCCGCTTTGGCCAGGACCGAGTCGAAGACCGCCGCCTTCCGCAAGGGCTTCGCCTTCGGCGCGGTCCACTTCGGCATGACCCTTTATTGGATGGTCATCGCCCTCCACCGCTACGGCGAGGTGTCCTTGTTCGTCAGTTTTTTGGGGCTGGCCGCCGCCGTCTCCTTGATGGCCGTTTTTCCCGCCGCCGCCGCCGCGGCCGCCGTCGGGCTCAAGAAAAGAGGGGCTCCGTTCGGACTGGCCTGGATTCTCGCCGTCTCCGTCTTGGAATTTCTGCGCGTCGTTTTTCCGCTCGGCGGATTTCCCTGGGCCAACCTGGCCTACAGTCAAAGGTCCTTCATCGCTCTTCTGCAGGTCTTGGACTTAACCGGCGTCGCCGGCCTTCTCCTTTTGATCCTTCTGGCGAACGCCGCCTTGGCGGAGATCCGCCGCTCGAAGATCTACGCCGCCGTCTTCCTCGTCCTCTTCGCCGCGGCCTTGGGTTACGGCCACGTCCGCCTGAAGACCGTCCGCGCGGACGCCGCCGCGCGGCCTCAAGTGAAGATAGGCATCGTCCAAGGCAACATCCCCCAGGAAGAGAAGTGGGAAGACGAGAAGATCGACGACATCATCGACCACCACATGAAGCTCACCGAGCGCCTCCAGACCAAGGAGCCGGACCTTCTGTTCTGGCCGGAGGCGGCCTTCCCCGCGGTGCTGCCGCCGGAGATTGCCAAA
Source organism: bacterium (assembly GCA_036274695.1). Lineage (GTDB taxonomy): Bacteria > UBA10199 > UBA10199 > JACPAL01 > DASUFF01. The sequence goes on from DASUFF010000011.1 coordinate 4,235, forward strand.
ATCGCGGAGTTGCGGGGCCTGACCGCGCCGCTGTTGATGGGCGTCGTGCGCTTCGACGGCGTCATGCCCGAGAACTGGCCGCCGAAGGAGGAGGATTCCTTCCGTCTCTACAACAGCGCCGTCCTCCTGAAGGCGGAAGGGGAGATCGAAGACCGCTATGACAAGGTTCATCTGGTCCCGATGGGCGAATACGTGCCGTTTCAATCGGTCCTGCCTTTCCTTCACGCGGTCGCGGAGGACATGAGCAGCTTCACGCCCGGCGCCGGACTTCACTTGATGCAGGCGGCCGGGCGGAAGTTCGGCGTCACCATCTGCTACGAGGACCTCTTTCCGTCGATCTCCCGGACGTTCACCAATCAGGGCGCCGAATTTTTGGTCAACCTGACCAACGACGGCTGGTACGAGCGCTCCTCCGCCGTCTTCCAGCACTTCGATTTTTCGCGCTTCCGCGCCGTCGAGAACCGGCGCGGCATGGTGCGTGTGACCAATACGGGCGTGACGGCCGTCTTTTCTCCGACGGGAGAGGTCGTCGCCTCCCTGCCTCCGTTCGAGGAGGGGACGCTGACGTCGTCGGTCGCCGCCGGAGGTCTCGCTACCGTCTACACGCGCTGGGGCGATTGGTTCGCTTGGGTTTGCGTTGGCGCGGCGGCGCTGTTATGGGTGTGGACGCTCACGAGGAGAGGCAATGTCCAAAGAGATTAAAGAACGGCTCGAGTCCCTGAAGTCCAAGACCGAAACCCTCCGGAGGAGGCTTTGACCTCCCCCGCAAGCAGGACCGCCTCCTAGAGCTCGAAAACCTTTCCCGCGTCGACGGCTTCTGGAACGATCAAAAGAAGGCCGGCGCCGTCTCCAAGGAGATGGACGCCCTGCGCGCCGCTCTGGATCAGGACAAAAAGATCGGCCGGGAGATGGCCGACGTCGAATCCGTCCTCGAATTGGTGAAGGAGGCCCCCGACGCCGACCTGGAGGCCGAGGCGAAGGCGAAGCTGGAGAAGCTCGACGCCGAAATCTCGGACATCGAGTTCCGCCAGATGCTCTCCGGAGAAAACGACGACAAGAACGCCATCCTCTCCATCAATGCCGGCGCCGGCGGCACCGAATCCTGCGACTGGGCGGAGATGCTGCTGCGCATGTATCGCATGTGGGCGGATCGGCATGGGTACGCCAACGAAGTGATCGACTTCACGCCGGGCGACCAAGCCGGTTTCCGTTCGGTGACGATGACGGTCAACGGGCCCTACGCCTACGGACACCTGAAGGCCGAGATCGGCGTGCACCGCTTGGTCCGCATCTCGCCCTTCGATGCCAACAAACGCCGCCATACCTCCTTCAGTTCTGTTTTCGTCCTCCCGGACGTGGAGGACACCATCGAGATCGAGGTGAAGGAGGCGGACCTGCGCGTCGACACCTTCCGGTCCTCGGGCGCCGGCGGGCAGAAGGTCAACAAGACCGATTCCGCCGTGCGGTTGACGCACATCCCCTCCGGCATCGTCGTGGCCTGCCAGAACGAGCGTTCCCAGCACCGCAACAAGGACACGGCGATGAAGATCTTAAAGGCCCGGCTCTACGAGCGCGAGCTGGAGAAGAGAAACGCCGAGAAGGACAAGGTGGAGGCCTCGAAGAGCGCCATCAACTTCGGCTCGCAGATCCGTTCCTACGTCCTGCAGCCTTATCGGATGGTGAAGGACCACCGCACCGATTTCGAGATGGGGGACGCGATGCGGGTTTTGGACGGCGATCTCGATCCGTTCATCAAGGCGTATTTGTTGAAGGAGCCGGAGTCGTCCGCGTAGAAGGCGCCCACCGAATAAATTCGGTGGCTACAGGGAAAAATTCCTCCGGAATTCCGAGAGGAATTTTCCTGATTTAGCCACGGAATTCATTCCGTGGCTAACGCAACGGAATCTTATATTTCTCCAGCTTGATGTAGAGCATCGCCCGTGACAGCCCCAGTTTCTTCGCCGCCCGCATCTTGTTCCAACCCGTGCCCTCCAAGACCCGCATGATGTGCTCCCGCTCGAATTGGGCGCGCTGGTCGTGCAGGTCCACCGTCTCCTTCTTCGGAACGCCGGGCACGAAACCGGATTGGCCGAGGAGATTGGGGGAGAGATCGGCTGGGGAGATGGCGTTTTGGGAGGCGAGCGCCGCGCGCTCGATCTCGATTCTCAGCTCGCGGACGTTTCCGGGCCAGTCGTATTCGTGCAGGATGCCCATCGCCGCCTTCTTGATGCCGCGGTGCAGGCCCTGCGTTTCCGACAGGTCTCTCAGAAAATGATGGATCAGCGGGCCGATGTCCTCCTTGCGTTCCCGCAGCGGCGGGACGCGGATCTCGTTGCCCGCCAGCGCCCGCATCAGCTCGGGCGCGAGCAGGTCCTTCTTCACCGCTTCCTTCGGATCGGCGCGGGTCGA
>DASUFF010000012.1:0-6685 GCA_036274695.1 bacterium
CGGCTCGTAACCGAGCATGCGGTCGAAGCCCGCGCTGGTCACCATGCCGACGGGCATGCCGCCGTCGTCGAAGGCGAGCATCAGGAGGGGCTTGCCCGCGTTCCGGAAGACGGCGTCGCGGATGCGGACCTGCTCGAAGGCATGTTCACGCTCGGTTTCGTCGATGGCCTGGAAATAGGCATAGTTCGTGGCATCGACGCGGCCGAAATACACGTCTACCAATAGATGTCCGCCCGCCTGGCGGAGTATTCGGATGCCGGAACGAGAGGCGCTGCCCGTTTCCAGACATTCCCGGATGACGGAGCGGACCATGTCGTGATCCTCGGGGTAGAAGAAGCGCAAGGCCTCGACACCCACCACATCCCGTTCGTTCAAGTTCCAGCGTTCCCGGTTTTTCCGGTTAAACAGCACCATCTCAGCGGAGCCGTCGGGGCGGCATTTCACCACGCCCATGGGTTGCGGCGAGAATTCCACGAACTGGCGCAGCGACTCGACGACCTGGTCGTCGTCGCGGAAATCGAGGGCCATCGCCCGCGCCTCGGAGGTCGGCGGATGGGAGAGGCCGCGCCTCCAAACCTGGCGGAAGTCGTCGGCCAGCCGGGAAATGGGGGGGTGGCTTTCTTCGGTCAATTGCGCCAGCTGGCGCGCGGCTTCGTAGAAGGCGCCGGCCAGGGCCTCCGGGGCCAGATCGGGCGATAACGTGCCGTCCTCGGCGGCGAGCCGGCGGAGCGGGTCGACCACCGTGGAGAGGCCGTTTTCGAGTTCCTGAGTCGGGAGAAAGGGGTGAAGCCCGTTAAAAATATCCGTCGCCGGGCGTCCCAATTGATACTGGGACGTTGCAACCGCCAGGCCGCCGACCAGTTGATTCAAGGCGAGGTTCGAAAGGGACATAGTCATTCCGACGCTTGCGGGCTTCTTCGCAAGCGACCTCGGGAAGTTGCGTCATTTTAGGACAGGAGAGCAAGGGACTATTTCTGGAGAATCAGGGCGCCCAGGCCGGAAGGGAAAGGCCGGTCTTTTCGTCCCATCCCGAGAGGAGATTTAAGTTCTGCACGGCCTGGGAGGCCGCCCCCTTCATGAGGTTGTCGATGGCGGCGATCAGGACGATCCGGCCCGTGCGGGAATCGAAGTGGGCGCCGATCTCGCAGACGTTCGAGCCCCTAACGTTCTTCGTCTTGGGAAGGGAGCCTTCGGGCAGGATCCTCACAAAGGGCTCGTCTTTATAGAAGGAGGAGAGGACGGCGAGCGTCTCCTGTGTGGACGTTTTTCCCACCGCCTTGGCGTAAATGGTGGAAAGGATGCCCCGGTCCATCGGGATCAAGTGAGGCGTGAAGGAGATGACGACCGGCCGTCCCGCCGCCCGTGAAAGCTCCTGCTCGATTTCCGGCGTGTGCCTGTGCTTTCCGACCTTGTAGGCGTGCACGGATTCGTTCACCTCGGAGAAAAGGGATTCCAGGACGGCGCTTCGCCCCGCGCCGCTCACTCCGGACTTCGCATCGACGACGATGCTATCCGGATCGATCTTTTTTTCCTTCAAGAAGGGCGTCAGCGCCAAGATGGTGCCCGTCGGGTAGCAGCCGGGATTGGCGACGAGCTTCGCCTTCTTGATCTTGTCCCGGTGCGTCTCGCAAAGCCCGTAGACAGCATCTTTCAATAGACCGGGAGCGGCGTGATCGCCGTACCATTCCTTGTAGGAGTCGACGGATTGGAGCCGGAAATCTGCGGACAGGTCGACGGCCTTGAGCCCCGCCTTGACCCAGGAGGCCACGTGCTCGGCTGCCGAGTGATGTGGGAGGCAGGAGAAGGCGACGTCGCAACGTTTGGCGATCTCTCCGTCGTTCAACTCTTCCAGGACGAGAGAGGTTTTGCCCGCGAAGTAGGGGAAGAGGTCCGCGACCTTCTTGCCCGCGAATTTTTCCGAAGTGGCGAGGACGACCTCGACGTTCGGATGGTTCAAGAGGATTCGGAGAAGTTCTATCCCGGTATAACCGGTCGCTCCGGCGATGCCGACCTTTAATGTCTTCATAGAGGATTCCTTTAACACGGAAATCCCCAGGAGGAAATTTCCGAGATTAACGCTTGCTGTACTGCGACCGGCGGCGGGCGCCGCGGCGGCCGTACTTTTTGCGCTCGACGATGCGGGCGTCGCGCGTGAGGAGGCCGGCCACCTTGAGCGGCTTGCGCAGCTCGGCGTTGACCTTGAGCAGACCCTTGGCGATGGCGTATTTCAGGGCGTCGGCCTGTCCGGCCGGGCCGCCGCCGATGATCATGGCCGTCACGTCGTACTTGCCGGCGGTGCCGGTGACGTCGAACGGCTGCTGGACGATGAAGCGCAGGGCCTCGCGTCCGAAATATTCGGGAAAGTCCTTCTCGTTCACCAGGATCTTGCCGGATCCCGGGACGACGGAGACGCGCGCGATGGCGGTCTTTCTCTTTCCGACGACGAACTGACGCTTGGGGGCTCTTGCTGTTGCCATGGTGTTGATCTCTTAGAGTTGAACGGTCTTCGGTTGCTGCGCGGCGTGAGGATGCTGCTCGGTCGCGTAGACCTTGAGTTTTTTCAGGAGATGGTCCTGCATCCGGTTCTTGGGCAACATGCCCTTGACCGCTTTGATGATCAGCTGGGTGGCGTCCTTCAACAACAGCTTCTCCGCCGTGATCTCTTTCAAGCCGCCGCGGAAGCCCGTGTGCTTGTAATAAACCTTGTCGCCCGGCTTCTTGCCCGTCAGCCGGATCTTGGCGGCGTTGATGGCGACCACGAAATCGCCCGTGTCGACGTGAGGGGTGTAGATGGTTTTGGTCTTGCCGCGGAGGATGTCGGCGATACGGGTCGCCGCGCGTCCCAGGACCTTATCCGTAAGGTCCACAAGCACCCAACCCCGTTCCACCGTTTCCTTTTTAGCCAACGTGCTCTTCTGCATGGTTTCGACTCCGTCTCAACCACTTCCTCCGCCGCCCGTCTGCGACGGGCACCCGCTGTCGGTCGTGGCATCGTTGTAAGGCGGGGGAAAGTAGTGGACAGGACGGAGAGGTGTCAATAGATAAATCCGCCTATGTCGTCGATGATTCGAAAGGAAGTCCGCGGGCTTAAGGGGTACCACCTGGCGAGCGTTCCCCACCGGATCAAGCTCAACCAGAATGAGTCGCCCTGGGATTTGCCGGCGCCTCTCAAAGACAAGATCGTCGAGAGGTTGCGGAAGGCGGATTGGAACCGGTATCCGTCGCCCTTTTGCGACCCGCTTCGGGCCAAAATCGCCGAAAGGGAAGGGTGGAGCTTCGACGGTGTCGTCGTTTCCGGCGGGTCCAACGTCTTGATCCAGGTCGTGACGATCGCCGCCTCCGTGAACGGCAAGATCCTCACCGTGACGCCCAGCTTTTCCCTTTACGAGCTCGAGGGCGCGATCTTGGGTAACCGGGTCGCCGCGGTGCCACTGGGGAAGGACGATTTCTCGTTCCCTCGGGACGCCTTTTTAAAGCGGATGAAGGCGCTCCGGCCCAAGATCGTCTTCCTGGCCAACCCGAACGCCCCGACCGGCAACCTTTTCGAGGAAGACGACCTGCTCGCCGTCGTCAAGAAGGCCCCCGGCATCGTGGTGATCGACGAGGCCTATTACCCGTTTTCGGGACGGACGATGGCGCCGTATCTCAAGACCCACAAGAATTTGGTGATCGTCCGAACGCTTTCGAAGGCGTTTTCCCTGGGAGGCGTCCGGTTGGGCTATCTGCTGGCCGATCCCGTCCTGGCGGGCGAGTTCCGGAAGGTGATCCTGCCGTTCAGCGTCGGCATTCTGCCGCAGATCGTGGGCGAAGCGGCGTTGGAGGAGAGTGCCTACGGCAACCGCGTGGTGACCGAAATCATCGAAGGCCGCGCGACGATCTACGAGGGGTTGAAGTCTCTGCCGGGTCTGACCGTCTACCCGTCCGACGCGAATTACGTCCTGTTCCAGTCGCCGAAGGCGCAGGAAATTTTCTCGGGCCTCGTCGCCAAGGAGATCCTGATCCGGAACGTCAGTATGAAGGGATTGCCAAACGCTCTTCGGGTCTCGGTGGGGACGAACGAAGAGAACCGCCTTTTTCTCGAAGCGATGTCTTCGATCTCCTTGACACTCCGCGTAAAATCCTCCTAATACGACCTTGACAGTCTTATAGGACCTGTTTAGTCTTATTTAAGAAAGTGTTTTAATATCGACATGATGCAGTTTAACCGCAAGACCGAATATGCCCTCTTGTCGGCGGAGTACATGGCGCGGAAGGAAGGCGCGCTTTCCACGCCGCGACGCGCCACCAGCACCCGCGAAATCGCGGACGCGTATCGGATTCCCTATCCGCTGCTCGCGAAGGTCCTACAGAAGCTGGCGTCTAAGGGCGCGATCCGCGCCGTCCACGGCACCAAGGGCGGCTATGTCCTGGCCCGGAAGGCGGCCGAGCTTTCGGTGGCCGATATCGTCGAGATCTTCGAAGGCCCCGTCGCCGTCGCCGATTGTTTCCGGGAGGAGGGGAGCAACTGTCCGCAGTGGCACGGCTGCCATATCAAGGCTCCCTTCTCCGAATTGAACGCGAAGATCCACAACCTTTTGGCCTCCACGAAGATCGCCGACCTGGCGCGCCGGCCCTACAGCAGCGCGCCGAAGGAGCTGACCATCACATGAGCACCGCCGTAAACCCCATCGAAGAGCTGGTCGGGAGCGATTATAAGTACGGCTTCGAGACGAAGGTCGACGTCGACGCCGTCGCCCCCGGCTTAAGCGAAGACGTCATCCGCCTGATCTCCACCAAGAAGGGCGAGCCCGAATGGCTTCTGGAGTGGCGGCTCAAGGCCTATCGCCACTGGCTGACGATGAAGGAGCCCACTTGGGCGAACGTCCGCTACCCGAAGATAGACTACGACGCGATCGTCTACTATTCGGCGCCCAAGCCCAAGAAGGAAGGGCCGAAGAGCTTGGACGAGGTGGATCCGGAGGTTCTGGAGACGTTTAAAAAATTGGGCATCTCGCTCGCGGAGCAGGAGAGGCTCTCGGGAATCGCCGTCGACGCCGTCTTCGACAGCGTCTCGGTGGCCACCACGTTCAAGGACAAGTTGAAGGAGCTGGGCATCATCTTCTGCTCCTTCTCGGAGGCGGTGAAGGAGCATCCCGACCTCGTCCGCAAATACCTGGGCAGCGTCGTTCCCGCCGCCGACAACTTCTTCGCGGCGCTCAACTCCGCCGTCTTCACCGACGGCTCGTTCTGCTACATCCCGAAGGGCGTGCGCTGTCCGATGGAGCTGTCGACCTACTTCCGCATCAACGCCTCCAACACCGGCCAGTTCGAGCGGACCCTCATCGTTGCCGATGAGGGCTCGTACGTCAGCTACCTCGAGGGCTGCACGGCGCCGATGCGGGACGAGAATCAATTGCACGCCGCCGTCGTCGAGCTGATCGCGTTGGACAACGCCCAGATCAAATACTCGACGGTACAGAACTGGTATCCCGGCGACAAGAACGGCAAGGGCGGCATCTACAACTTCGTCACCAAGCGCGGGAAATGCGCCGGAAAGAAATCGAAAATTTCATGGACCCAGGTCGAGACCGGCTCCGCTATCACCTGGAAATATCCGAGCTGCATCTTGCTGGGCGACGATTCCGTCGGCGAGTTCTACTCGGTCGCCGTGGCCAACAACTACCAGCAGGCGGACACGGGCACGAAGATGATCCACATCGGGAAAAACACCCGGTCGACGATCGTCTCGAAGGGCATCTCCGCCGGTCACGGGCAGAATTCCTATCGGGGATTGGTGAAGATCCAGAAGGGCGCCGAGAATGCCCGCAATTACTCGCAATGCGACTCGCTCCTGATGGGCGACAAGTGCGGCGCGCACACCTTCCCTTACATCGAAGTGAAGAACAGCTCGGCCCAACTGGAGCACGAGGCGTCGACCTCGAAGATCGGAGAGGACCAGCTCTTCTACTGCAAGCAGCGGGGGATCTCGGCGGAGGACGCGGTGTCGATGATCGTGAACGGGTTCTGCAAACAAGTCATTAAGGAGCTCCCGATGGAATTCGCCGTCGAGGCGCAGAAGTTGTTGGGCGTGAGCTTGGAAGGGAGCGTCGGATGAGCCTGCTCGAAATCAAAAAACTGCACGCGAACGTCGCGGGCGAAGAGATCCTCAAAGGCTTGAGCCTGAACGTGAACCCCGGCGAAGTGCACGCCATCATGGGGCCCAACGGCTCCGGTAAGAGCACGCTCGCCCAGGTGATCGCCGGACGCGAAAACTACGAAGTCACCAAAGGCCAGGTGCTCTACCAGGGCAAGGACCTGTTGGCGATGTTGCCGGAGGACCGCGCCCGCCAAGGCGTCTTTCTCGGATTCCAATATCCCATCGAGATCCCGGGCGTCGGGAACGTCTACTTCCTAAAGGCGGCTCTGAACGCCGTCCGCAAGCACCGCGGGTTGGAGGAAGTCGACGCGATGGAATTCCTAGCGCTGGTCAAAGAGAAGATGAAACTTTTGGAGATCGAGGAAGGATTCCTCACCCGTTCGGTCAACGAAGGCTTCTCCGGCGGCGAAAAGAAGCGGAACGAGATCCTTCAGATGGCGGTGCTCCAGCCGCGTCTGGCGATCCTCGACGAGACGGACTCGGGGTTGGACATCGACGCGCTCCGCATCGTGGCCAACGGCGTGAATTCGCTCAAGCGGCCGGACAACG
>DASUFF010000013.1:0-4752 GCA_036274695.1 bacterium
ATGGCGGACCAGGAGATCAGGTCGGAGAGATACTGCGGCGTGATTGGATCCAAGGCCTCGGTGGCGGTCGGAAGACCCATCGACGTGATGTCGAGCAGGATCTTCCGGGCGAGCTTCAAGCCCTCCTCGATCCGGAAGGAGTCGTCCATGCGCGGATCGTTGATCAATCCCTTCCAACCCACCGTCGTCCGCGGCTTTTCGAAATAGACGCGCATAATGAGGACCAGGGTGTCTTTGACCTTGTCCGACAGTGTCTTCAGGCGTTCGGCATATTCCATCGCCGCCTTCGGGTCGTGGATCGAACAGGGGCCGATGACGATGAAGAGTCGGCGGTCTTTATCGTCCAAGATGTTCCGGACGGCCTCACGGCCGTCCAAGACCGCTTTCAGGCTTTTTTCCGAGGCGGGCAATTCGCCTTGGATTTCGGCCGGCGTGGGGACGGGCGCGCTGCCGGCGACGTTCACGTTGACGAGCTTTTTCAGATCCATTTCAGCTTCCTTTTGAATTCAACTATCAGTTAACTAGCTCTCATGCAACCCGCGCGGATGCCGCCTTCCTGGGAGAGCCTGCTCAAAGGCTACGTCAAACGGACCTTCTACGCCGACACCCGGAAGAAGAATTTCGCCGACCGGGCGGAGTTCACCGAGGGGGATTACCGGTTCTTCGTAAAAGGAATTCGCGATTTGAGCGTCGCCTTCACCCAGGAACGCGCCTTTCTGCCGAAGAATTACCTGACGCGCAAGGAAATGCGCTCCGGTTACATCCTCTACTTCCTCCCCGTGAACGCCCTGAAAGTGGCCACCCTCCTGTCGGAGATCCCCTCGGAGCGCATTTTGCAGGGGGATCGCATCGAGTTGAATATCTTAGACGTCGGCAGCGGCCCCGGCACCGGGATGCTCGGGGCGGTGCTGTACTTGGAAAGATTCCTGGGACGCGCGAAGAGCGTCCGCCTGCGTTGGACGTTGCTTGACCAGAACCGCCAGGCCCTTCAAGACGCGGCGGCGTTGCACGACCTTTCGCTCGCCGATCTCCGGAAACGTTTTCCGAAGGTCGACATCGCCTCGGAGCTTCGTCTGGAAAGCCGGGATCTCTTCGACGGCAAGATTTCGCGCTCGGTCGCCGGCGTGGACTTGTTGCTGTGTTTAAACGTCTTAAGCGAGATCCCCGAGAATCGCCGCCTGCTCTTGCTGGAAGACCTCCTGACGAAGGCGTTGAAGAAGGACGGCCGGATGTTGGCGATGGAGCCGGCGCTTCAGAGCACGACGCGCGATTTGATGGAACTGCGCGACGAAATCGCGAATCGCGAATTGGCCTTCATCCACGCGCCTTGCCTGCATCAAGCGGCGTGTCCGATGTTCGCCGACAACGACCGCGACTGGTGCCACATGTACATCCCGTGGGACAGGCCGTCGTGGATCGAAAAGTTCGACCGGCTGGCGGCCATCCGCAAGGAATGGCTGAAATGTTCCTATCTGCTGCTCAGCCCCGAAGAACCGGCGCGGCGCGAAGCGGATATTTGGCGCGTGGTGTCCGGCCCTCTCAACTCCAAAGGCAAGGCCGAGCGCCTTTTGTGCGGCGAGGCGGGTTTGCCGCATCTCTTAAGGTCGATGCGATTGGACCGCGACGAATCCCCGGCCAACGCCGACTTCGACACCTTGGAGAGAGGTGATTTGGTGAGGATGGCCAAGACCAACCGCGTGACGCGGGAAACGTCCTTGAAGAAAATTTAACCGCCGTCTTTCAAACGCAGGCGATCGACCAGCCGGCGCATGTCCTTGGGAAGATCCGCGACGAATTCCATCTTTTGTCCCGTGACCGGGTGATGAAACATCAGATAGCCCGCATGCAGGGCCTGTCGGGCGAAGGGGATCGTGTCCTTCTTGTGGCCGTAGATCCGGTCGCCCAGGATGGGATGGCCGATGGACGCCATATGCACGCGGATCTGGTGCGTGCGGCCGGTGTTCAGGAGAATCTCCACTAGCGTGGCATGTCCGTAGCGCTCAATCACGCGGTAGTCGGTGACGGCCTTTTGCCCCGAGGCCGCCGTCCCCACCGCCACCTTCTGGCCGCCCTTCAGCAGATCGCTCTTTTTCAAAAATCCTTCGATGCGTCCCTGTTCCTTGGGAACGCGCCCGGCGACAACGGCCAGATATTTTCGTTTGATGGTGTGGCGCTTGAACTGGTCGGTGATTTTGTTGGCGTCCTTTGTCTTCGTGTAGACCATGAGCCCCGACGTATCGCGGTCGAGGCGATGCACGAGTCCTAAATAGTGGTGCTTCAGGTGCGGGTATTTCCGTTTCAGATAACCGTTGATGATGGAGACAATCGACGGCCGCGTCGCGATCGTGGACGGCTCGCATCCGATGCCGGCGTCCTTTTCGATCACCAAGATGTCGGAATCTTCATGGACCACTTTCAGAAAATACTTCATCGCCACCGGAGTGGACGCTTCGGCGTCTTCCGAGGCGATTTCGATCTTGTCGCCGGACTTGGTCATCCACGACGCGATGATGACTTTGCGCCCGTTGATGAAAATTCGTCCCGCATCAAGCAACGTTTTGACCTTCTTGCGCGATAATCCCAACAGGATGGGGAGAACACGATCCAATCTTTGCTCGGAAAGCCCCTTTGCGATCTGGAATGATTTTTGAGTCGTCATTAAACGTTTACTTCCAACACATGCAGTGATAAATTATTAGAACTTATGGGAAAAATCTCTTTTACCGACCTCGAGTTCGAAACACCAGCGAATTGGCAAGATCAGGGAATGCTGACGTTCACGCTCCCCTCGCCGGATAAAAACGTAAAGCCGAACATCATCCTGACGAAGGAGCGGCTGCCTCAGGCCATTCCGCTGCGCCAGTACTTCGACCGGATCAAACAATCCATCATGAGTCGCGGCATCCGCGATTTCAAAGTCACCGACGAGCGCGAGATCATCATCGGCGGGGTCAAGGGCATCCAGATGGTGTGTACCTGGGACGTCTCCGCGATGAAGCAGATGCTGGCCGCCCAGCAGGGCCCGGGCCAGCCGCCGCCGGACATTAAGCCCGGTCAGATGGTCCAGCAGGTTCAAGTCACGCTCCTGAAGGACGTGACGGCGGTCAACCTAACCGGCAGTTTCCCGGCCGACCAATTCGACCTCTACTTCCGCCCCTTCCAGAACTTCCTCAAGACCATTAAGTTTTTATAGTATTCCCGCACGCAACTTTCCCCTCGTCCTGCCGATGATAGGGGCATGGGGAACGTAGACTCTTTCCAGAAGACCATCCTGTACGTCGACGATCAACCCAGCCATCGGGCGCTGTTCCTGAAGGCCTTTCAGGGCAAATACGACATCGTGACCGCCGCCTCAGGCGAAGAAGGCATTGAAATCATTAAGAAAAATAAGATTTCTCTGATCATCGCCGACCACAACATGCCCGGCATGTCGGGGATCGACTTTCTGGAAAAGGCCCAGGAGATGAATCCCCAGGCCGAAAAGGCCATCCTGTCGGCCTATCTCGATGACGGCATTTCCCAGGATTTAACTCGCCGCGTTAAGGTGGCGGGCCAGTTGGCCAAGCCGTGGAAGTTGGACGGCATGCGCGGTTATATCGAAAAGGCCCTGGCGAATGTCGAGGCCGCGGTAAAGGCGTCGCTGAAAGCTTCTTCGAAAGACGTCTGGGGCCCTCTGGCCGAGGAAGCGGATATCGCCGAGGTGCCGTCCCTTCCCCCTTCTTCCGATCGGAACGACGAGTTCGAAGGCGAGTTGGTCGACGAGCCGCTGGTCAAGACGCGTCACCTGGCCCAGGCGGCGGACATGCTGGCTTCCGAGTCCGTGGATTTCCGCGGCGCCCGCCGGATCTTCCTCAGCTTCGTCGAACCCAAGATCAAATCGATTTTCCCCCTCATCCGAAAACCCTGCGCCCCGCTCATCAAAGAGGCCCAGGACAAGGCCATCAGCGGCGACGTGCACGGTTTGGAAAAGACGTTGAGCCGGTATTTAAAAGAAGAAGGCCTCGCGAAAATCATCGCCGATATCATCGATCCGACCAAGAAGACCGTTCACTAATCTACCGCGAAGAATGAAATGCTGGTAAATCTGAACAAAGTGGCCGCCTTTTTCAATCTAATTCCCGACTCCTCTATAGAAAAACCCGCACAGAACTAGGGGACGGATTTCACAGAATAAAATTTTCCCGACGCGCTTTGGTTTGAGCAATTGGACTTAACGGCCCAACCACCGCTCTGACTGTGTGGACGCAAAACCCGCGCCGGCCATTCGGCCGTCACGGGTTTTGCAGTTCCGCGTGTGTGCTCTCGGCGTCGCAAGCCTCGCGCCCCGCCTTCGGCAGAGCACGCGGCTTGCACGCAGCGTTTGAGCACTTGGCCATCACTCGGCTCCAGCGACTCGAGAAAGTGGGAAGACAGCCGGGGTTGCCGTGGCCATGAATCGGGTTCTCCCCCCGCACCCTCCGAACCCGATCCATGGCGGAAACTTAAGGCTTGGGCTCCGGCCCCCGGCCGGCTTGTCGGTGAAGAGAGCTCGCTGCTTGGGTGGCACTTCACGCCCTCCGCCTTCGCTCCGGTCGCGTGAGCTGGCCGTACTACAGCAAGGAGCCCGGCCTACGCTCCCCCGCCCCACCGGCTGTCTTTTGATTCCCCACTTGTCCACCCCGGCCTTTTGAAAGGGGAGCGCGCCGGAAGTCGCGCCCGCGTGGAGTCGCGTAGCTAAACTGACTGCGCTGACGCGCAGTCAGCGAAAATAAA
>DASUFF010000014.1:0-6263 GCA_036274695.1 bacterium
GCCCGCCGCGAACGGCTTCGAAGGCACGGCGACGTTCTCCCTGGGCGGCGGCGACAACGTCAAAACCAAGGACGTGCCCATCTCCGTCCCCGCCGCCGACGTCAGCGCCTTCCTGGACCTCTTGGCCCATGCGCCGCTTCAGAAAGGGGCCTACACGCCCAAGATCGACCACACGGACGATTATCCTTCGGTGAAGATCGACGTGACGACGGGGAGCGCGCGCTTCTCGTTCTATTCTACCTCCCAAGGCGACGACGCGATCCCCTGGGGCGCCGACGTCGGCGGCGAAAAGTACACGGTGAATTCGAAGGCCCCGATGGACGCCTTCCGCAAGCTCGAGCCCTATTTCAAGGAAAGCGAGTTCGGGAAATTCATGGAAGCGGTGAGAACTCGAAAGTGAAGGTCCTTTTTTCCACGGTCAAAGAGAGAATCAGCGGCCCGGCCGCCTTCCCCTTCTCCGGTTTTTTGGCGAACTGAACGAAGCCCGCCGCCGACGAGTCCGGCGGGATTTCCCGCGAATGCAGATAGCCGGCGTCGATGACGGCCGTCTTCTTTTCCGCCTGAGCCAAAATGCGCTCGGCGTCCAACCGCCTCTCGAACCAATCGTCGTGATAAAAGGGCGGATAATAGTTGTAGGAGCGGTAATAGCGGTACGGATACGGGCCGCGCCCGTAATAGGCCCGCCGCCGTCCGTAATAATAGGAAGGGTAATAAGAGGAACGGGGCCAGGCATAGAGGGTATAGGCCGCGTCGGAAGCGGCGTAGCTGCGGATCTCCTTTTTCAAGTCGTCGGCGCTGAGCGCGGGCTGCACGAGGCCCGAGCCGTCTCGAAGGACGACGTCGTCCGGGCCTTGCACCACGGTTTTATGCCGGCCGTTGCGGATCTCGATCTGAGCGGAGTAGCGGGATTTTCGCGCGAGCAGCTTGGCGGCGACGGTCACGCCTCCCAACGTCTTTTCGCCCTTCTGGACGTCGTCTTGGGCGTAGCGCCCGACCGGCGAAAGAGGCTTCCACGTCGCGCCGGACGAGGCGCAGCCGGCCGCGGCGGCGACCAAGCCTCCGATCAGCCCGATACGAGCGATAAAATGAATGGAATCGAGCTTCTTCATCATCACGCCTCTATTTTACCGCGACATGCCCCGTCGTCCAAACGCCTCTAGACAGTTTGACACGTTAGCGGCTACTTCCCCCCACCATGCACCGCAAATACCTGCTGTCGGCGCTCCTCCTGTTCGCCGCGCTCACGGGCCTCGCAACACCGCTGGAGGCCCAAGACGCCGCCGGGACTCGGTGGATCCCGGCGACCCTGCCGACGCCGTCGGAGGCCGGGCGCTTTACAAATATCGATCCCCGGTTGAGGAATCTGGCGGCGGCGCTCAAGAAGAGCGGGGCCGGGGCGCTCTTGGGCTCCACAGGGCGCTGGCTGCGGACGGACGCCTCCGGCGCCGTGCAGACCTATCTTCACGTCACCGGCGCCACCGAAGCCGCGCTTCGGCAATTGCGGCTCCGCGGCGCGCGCGTCGAGATCGTCGACCGCGAGGAAAACATCGTCCAGGCCTGGCTGCCCTCCAAGCGCCTGGCGGAGTTCGGCGCCCTGCCCTTCGTCCGCCGGATCACGCCGCCAAGCTACGGCGTGGCGCGGCTGGCCCCGTGCGCGAGCCAGCCCGGGAACGCCTGCGTCACGCAGGGCGATTCCATCCTGCATTCCGCCCAATTGCGCGCCTTGGGATTCGACGGGACGGGCGTTAAAGTGGGCGTGATCTCCGACGGCGTCGACAGTCTCTGCAACGCGGTGGGGTCGGAGGAACTGCCGGCGGGCATCACCGTCTTCAGCGACTGCGTCGACCCCTGCTCCTGCTCCGACGGCGACGAGGGCGTGGCGATGCTGGAGATCGTCCACGACATGGCCCCCGGCGCGGAGCTCGCCTTCGGGTCGGGCCTAGGCTCCACGCTCGAGTTCCGCCAGCGCGTCGACGACCTGAAAAACACGTTCGGATCGGACGTCATCGTCGACGACCTGGGCTTTTACCTTGAGCCCTACTTCGAGGACGGACCGGTGGCCCTGAAGGTGAAGGAGGCGGTGGACGCCGGCATTATCTTCGCCTCCGCCGCCGGCAACGACGCCGAGGGTCACTACGAGGCCGACTACGTCGACAGCGGCGACGGGCTGGGCAGCCATCAGATCGGGACGGGCAACAATGTCTTCAACGTCACGGGTTTCAATCCCGCCGTCGTCCTGCAATGGAGCGACGCCTTCGGATCGGCCGCGGACGACTACGACATCTGCCTCGCGGCCGAGAGCCAGGTCGATTGCGCCGCCTCCAACACCCAGCAGAACGGCAACGACGATCCGCTCGAGTTCGTCGATTTCAACTGCCTGGGCGGATGCCAGATCCAAATTCGAAAAGTCTCCGGCGCCGCGAAAAGGATCGAGCTTTTCGTTCTCGGCGGGGACTTGAGCGCCTCGGACACCGTTCCCGAGGGAAGCGTCTTCGGCCACACCGCCGTCACGGGCGTGCTGGCCGCCGCCGCGATCGACGCCGCGGACTCCGGCCACGACACTGCCGAGCCCTACAGCTCCCAGGGCCCCTCCGTCATCGCCCACCCTTCCCCGGAATCCCGGAACAAACCCGACATCGCCGCCGTCGACGGCGTCTTGGTGGGCGGCTTCGGGGGCTTCTCCACGCCCTTTTTCGGCACCTCGGCCGCCGCCCCGCACGTCGCGGCCGTCGCGGCCCAGCTCCTGGGCGGACTGGCCGCGGACGCGAACGAAGCCATCGGCGCCATGACGTCCTCCGCGATCGACTTGGGAACCCCGGGCTTTGACTTTATCTTCGGGGCCGGGCGCATCGACGCGCTAGCCGCCGCCGCCACCTTCGATGCCTCCGAACCCGACTCCACCATCGACCAGCCGGCCTCCGACGCGTCGGTCGAGCAGGGCCAGCCTCTGAACTTCGCCGGCACGTGCACGGACGCCGACGGGACCGCCGGCATGACCTTCCTCTGGACCTTCGAGACGGGCTCTGGGATCGCGAATAAAACGGCGGAAGACCCGGGGAACGTCGTCTTTCTCGCGCCCGGCACCTTCGACGTCGCCTTTCGATGCACGGACGGCTTCGGCGTCCCCGACGCGAGTCCCGACGTTCGCATCATCACCGTCACCCCGGCGCCCGACACGGACGGAGACGGTCGCCCCGATTTTCAGGACAATTGCGTGAACGACGCCAACGCCGACCAGAAGAATGCGGATCACGACGGCGCGGGCGACGCCTGCGACGCCGACGACGACAACGACGGAACGGCCGACGCCGACGACAACTGCCCCCTCAAAGCCAACGCCGACCAGGCCGACGAGGACGCCGACGGTCTGGGGGACGCCTGCGACGACCCGCCCGCCGGGACCACGGGCGGAGAGACCGCGGGAGATGCGACCGCGGGCGCGACCGCCGGCGAAGACACGGCCGGGGCGACGACGGGAGACGACTCGGACGATGGGGGCGGCGCCCCGGCCAAGGGCGGCTGCAGCCTGATCCGAAATTTTTAGAAACGAACGATGCGCGCCAACCTCTGGAAGCTGAAGCTTCTCCGGACGTTCTTTTGGATGTTCTTTTTCAGCTCCGTCCTCATCCCCTTCTTCACGGAATGGGGTCACTTAAAACTCTCGCAGGTCTTCTTCCTCAACGCCTGGTTCATGTTCTGGAACTTCGCCCTCGAGGTCCCCACCGGCACCGTCGCCGACCGCTTCGGCCGCAAGGCCTCGCTCGTCATCGGGAGCGCCGTGAGCGGGCTCGCCTCCGTCCTCTACGTCAGCCGCCCGGCCTTCGCCGTCTTCCTGGCCGCCGAGGTGCTCTTCGCCGTGGCCTACACCCTGCACTCGGGCGCGGACGAGGCCCTGGCCTACGACAGCTTGATGGTCTTGGGCCGCGAGAACGAGGCCAAGAAGACGCTGGCCGCGATGGAATCGTTCAAGTTAGGCGGCATCATCTTCGCCACCATCGCCGGCGGCTGGATCGCCTCCCTCTTCGGTTACGACGCCCCCATGCGGGCCTACGCCGCTCCCGCGGCGATCGCCGTCCTGATCTCGCTGACGCTGAAAGAAGCCCCGCGCATCTCCGGCGAGAAGGAGATCCGCCCGTACTTTTCGATCCTGCGGGAGGGCGCGCGTTACTTCGCCGGGCATAAGACCCTGCTCCTTCTCACCTTGGAGCTGGCCGTGACCAATGCGATGGCCTGGACGATCATCTGGCTCTTCCAGCCGGCCCTGGCGAAGGGCGGCCTGGCGATCAAGTACTACGGCCTGGTCCACGCCGCGGCCTGTGTGGGGCAGATCCTCTTTTTAACCCGGGTCGAGAAGGCGGAGTCGTGGGCGGGCTCCAAGAGCCGGGTACTGAAGGCCTCCGCGTTCGCGTTGGCCCTGGGCTTCGCCGTCCTGGGGGCGGCGTCCTATCGGCTAACGGGTTGGGCCAACCTCTGCGTCACCATCCCCGCCGTCGTCGTTACCTTCGCCTCGGGGCTTTCGCGCGTCCCCATCTTCAGCTCTTATATGAACGCCCACATCCCGTCCGAGAAGCGGGCTACGGTGCTCTCCTTCGTCTCCATGTGCCGCACCTTCGCCATCGTCGTCGTCAGCCCCGCCGTCGGAATGGTCGCCGACCGGTCGCTCACCTGGGCCTTCTTCGGCCTGTCCGCCGCCGTGGCGGTCGTGACCCTGTTCTCGAGGATCGAGGAAAGGCACCTCCAAGAGGAAAATCGGCCCTGAAAAGGCTTGCCCCCGAGGGCCTTTCCTGATTTAAGCCCCGCCAAATCAATCCTAAACGGAGGGGAAAAAAATGAAGAAGGTTCTTAGAACGGGGCTGGTCGCCCTGGTGATCGTAAGCTGCGCCGGATCGGCTTCGGCCTTGAGCTTGGGCTCGGTGGGCGGCATGGCCAAGGACGCGGCCGACGTCGCGAAGTCGATGTCGATGAGCACGAAGCAGGAGATGGAGATCGGCGCGCAGGTCCATCCGCAGATCCTGGCGGAGATGGGCGGCGAGTACTCCAACAAGGCGGTCCACGACTACGTGAACCGCATCGGCCAGAAACTGGCGGCGAAGTCCACCCGCAAGGGCATCGATTACAAATTCACCGTGGTCAACAGCACGATGGTCAACGCCTTCGCGCTCCCCGGCGGCTACGTCTACGTCACCCGCGGCATCCTCTCGGTCATGAAGGACGAGGCGGAGCTGGCGGCGGTGGTGGGTCATGAGATCGGCCACGTCGAGGCCAAGCACGGCGTGGAGCGCATGCAGAAGGCGATGCTCGCCGAGAAGGGCACGAAGTACGCGGCCAAGGGCGGCGGCCAGGTCGCCGGCGCCTTGGGCGAAAAGGCCTTGGGCGAGCTGACCAAGATGTTTTCCAAGATCGCTCTCTCCGGCTACGGCCGTAAGGACGAGCTGGAGGCCGACCGCATCGGCATCCGTCTGGCCAACGGCAACGGTTACGATCCGAACGGAGCGGTGCGGCTCTTTCAAACCCTGTTAAAATTGGAAGGCGGCAAGTCCAAGGGCGGCCTGTACGCCAGCCACCCGGACACGAAGAAGCGCATCGAGCAGGCGGAAAGCGAAGTCGCGAAGCTCGGAACGAAGGGTAAAACGACGAACAAGCCGCAATACGCGGCGATCTTGAAGAAAGTCTAAAGACCAAAGTCGAAGGTCCAAAGAAAGGCCTCTCCGCCTCGGGCGGAGGGGCCTTTTTGTTTAGGCGATCCTCTCCAAGAGCCAGTACCAGAGCGGCACCGTCAGAAAGGAAATGGGAATCCCCAGTCCGATCATCAGGGAGGACAGTTCGGGGTTGAGACCGTTCTCGGAGGCGATGATGGCGCTGGTGATCATCGGCGCCATGGCGGCTTCCACCACGGTGACCTTGACGTCCAAGCCGCGCATTCCCAGACACGCGACGAACACTAGCGCCATCAAGGCCGGTCCCAAGATCAGTTTGAAAAAAAGACCCACCGACAGCGAACGCGCCTCGCGTCGCAACGCCTTCCGGTCGAAATGAAGCTGAAGACCGACCGAAATCAACGCCATCGGGATCAAGGTGGCGGCGACCTTTTCGATCGAAGAGGCGAGCCACGGAGGATACGCCCAAGAGGCCGTGGCCAACGCGACGACGAAGGCGATCGTCGACGGGAACAGGAAAACCTTCTTGAGCGTCGACTTCCATTCGATGGCCTTTCCGGACGCCAGCGCCGCGGTGACCATGCCTAAACTCGAAAGGAGCAGGAA
>DASUFF010000015.1:0-3627 GCA_036274695.1 bacterium
GCGTCGCGGGCGCGCACGGCGATCTGCTCGGCGCCGTTCGAATGGCCGTCCAGGCCGGGCTTGCCGACGAGAAGACGAATGCGCCCGCCCAACGTTTTCGATTTGGCTTCTACCTTCTGACGAAGGTCCTTAAAAGCTTCCGCATTCGGATCCGCGGAACGCTGGCCGCCGACGCCCGTAGGGGCGCGATACTCGCCGAAGACCTCGCGCAGGGCGAAGGCCCATTCGCCCGTGGTGACGCCCGCGTGCGCGCATCCCACCGACGCCGCCATGATGTTTTTGTTGTTCTTGGCCGCCATCATCAGGTCTTCCAGGGCGCGCTTCACCTTGGCTTCGTCGCGGGTTTTGCGGAAGGCGTTCAAACGGTCGATCTGCTCCCGCTCGGCCTTCGGGTCGACCTTCAGGATGCCGCCGTCGGCGCCGACCATGAGGGGGGATTCGGCCGTTTCCGGGAAGCAATTCACGCCGACGACCTTGATCTCCTTCGCCTCGATCTTGCGGATACGCTCGGCATGGGAGGCCACGAGGGATTGTTTCATGTAGTCGATGGCCTTCACCGTCCCGCCCATCGCGTCGATCTTTTCGATCTCTTTCTTGGCCCCTTCGACCAGACTTTGGACCTTGGCCTCGACGACTTTGGACCCGTTAAACAGGTCGTCGTACTCGAGCAGGTCGGTTTCGTAGGCCAGGACTTGTTGGAGGCGCAGGGAAAGTTGCTGGTCCCAAGGGCGCGGGAGTCCCAGGGCCTCGTTCCACGCGGGGAGCTGGATAGCCCGCGCGCGGGCGTCTTTTGAGAGTGTGACGGCCAGCATTTCGTAGACGATGCGGGCGATGTTGTTCTCGGGCTGTTTTTCCGTGAGCCCTAAAGAGTTCACCTGCACGCCGTAGCGGAGCATGCGGTACTTGGGGTCTTCGACCCCGTAGCGGGTCTTCGTGATTTCGTCCCAGAGCTTCACGAAGGCGCGCATCTTGCTCATCTCCTCCACGAAGCGGATGCCGGCGTTCACGAAGTAGGAGATGCGGCCGACGACTTTTCCGAAATCCTTCGGTTCGACTTTTCCCGAGGCCTTCACGGCGTCCAGGACAGTGACGGCAGTGCACAGCGAAAAGGCGATCTCCTGCACCGGCGTCGCGCCCGCTTCCTGGAGGTGATAGCTGCAGATGTTGATCGGGTTCCACTTCGGGACCGAATGCACGGTGAAGGCGATCATGTCGACGATCAGCCGAAGGCTGTGCTCCGGCGGGAAGATGTAGGTGCCGCGCGAGAGGTATTCCTTGATGATGTCGTTCTGGGTCGTGCCTTGGAGCGCCTTCACGTCGCCGCCCTGTTTTTCGGCGACGGCGATGTAGAGCGCCAGCAGCCAGGCGGCGGTGGCGTTGATCGTCATCGAGGTGTTCATCTTTTCGACTGGAATGCCGTCGAAGAGCTGCATCATGTCGCCGATGTGGGAGATGGGCACGCCGACCTTGCCCACCTCGCCGCGCGCCATGATGTGGTCGGAGTCGTAGCCGGTCTGGGTGGGGAGGTCGAAGGCGACGGAGAGGCCGGTCTGGCCTTTGGCCAGGTTGGTCTTATAAAGCTCGTTGGAAGCCTTGGCCGAGGAGTGGCCGGAGTAGGTCCGCATGAGCCAGGGCGATTCGCGTTCGGGCATAGGGTCTCCGTTCATCTTCAACTTAGAGAACTCGCGAGGCGGGCGTCAAGGACGCGTCGAAGGCGGGCGGGCGCTAAGGACGCGTCGGGGGCCGGGACGCGGGCTTGGGGAAGATCAGGCGATGTCGGATCTCGGGGGGCAGGCCGTTCTCTCCCAGTGTGGGGCTCGTCTTGGAGCGGTAAAAGCTGGAGACGATGCGGCCTTGGGCGGCCGCGTAGCGGAATTGGCCTTGGGGCACGCGCGGGCTGATGCCGGCGAAGGTGGGATTGCGCGAGCCGTCGACCAAGTCCTCCGTCTCCACCGTGAAATCATGAGAGAGGCTCAAGACCCGGAAGCTCCGCGAGACGAAGCCCGCGTCCTTCCACGAGCCGGTCAACAGGAGGGGCGCCCTTTTGAGGTCCGTACCGGTGATGACGATCTTGGCGTCGACCGCCCCGAAGGCCGTGGTCGAATAAAATTCCATCATGGATTGCACGAGCGAAGCGAACCACGGCTGCGTTAAGTCCGAAGGTTGCGCCTCCATGCTCATGAACAGTCCCACCGACCGGACATCCGGTCGGTTGCCCAGGTCGAGGTAGTGCATGGCGCTCGTGTGCCATCCGTAGCCCAAGACGACCTGCCCGCCCGTGACGGAACGGAGATGAATGGCGCGGCCGTCCTCGTTCATGAAGAGCTGGCCCTGATCCCGCGGCATCGGGGCCAAGTACCAGCGCGACTTGAGGGCGCCGAGCGAATCGGATTTCCTTTGAGCCGCCTTCGCGGTGAGCTCCGCCATCCGCGTGCGGTTGACCTGGTGGAGGTCGATGGTGTGCGAAGAGGCCTTGGCGCTTGCGGACAGTTCCCGCGCCACGCGGGATTCGATCTCGCGGAACCAGAGCGTCTCCTTTTCGCCGCCATCGCTTAGACGGCGCATCCACTGCAGGACATCCGCCGGATTGGCGGAGCCCAGGCCCACGCTCGAGAAGCGCTCCCAATCCTCGCTGATCATCGGCACGGCCAGTCCCGTCGAAGCTTGATTCGAAAAGGCATTGAGGGCCGACGAGATCGAGGCGTTCGCGGTTCCCAAGCGAACCAATCCGGAGGCGGGGGGAACGACGATGGGGCAGTGGATGGGATACAATGGAATGTCCTGTTTTGTCCGGACTCTTCGTTCACCGGATTGATCGGTTGCTAGGAAAAAAGACCCAAAACTACAAGGATTTCAGCCGATCAAAATGAGAATTTCTATCAAAGTGAGAAAGGAGTCGGCGCATCTGGGTCGGGTAAACTCCGGAAAGTCTCAATATTACAGGTTTCTAGGAGGGATGCGGTTTGGCACTTCGATTGCTTTGTCCACGAAGAGGAGCCTTCCCCATGAAGATCAAAAGAGCCTCGCTGTCCCTCGGTTTTCTTGCCGTTTTTTGGGTCCTGTCGGCTGAAGCCGCGACGTTCACGGTCACGAAGACGGCGGACACCGCGGACGGGGCCTGCGACGCCGATTGTTCCCTCCGGGAGGCGGTCATCGCCGCCAATGCCGCTCCGGGAGGCGACTCCATCAATCTCCCGTTCGGAACCTTTTTGCTGACGCGGGCCGGGGACGGAGAGGACCTTTCCCTGACCGGCGACCTCGATGTGACGGACGACCTTTCCATCACCGGATCCGGCGTTGCGGGGGCGACGGTCATCGACGTCGACGGGGCCGGGGACCGTCTTCTGCATGTCTTGTCGGGAGGGGTGACGCTCTCGAGCCTTGTCCTCAAGAACGGTCGCGTCCTCGACGCCGACGGAGGGGCGGTCCTGAAGACCGGACCGGGAAACCTGACGGTCTCCTATTGCCAGGTGCGCAACAGCATCGCCCAACGCGGCGGAGGCATCGCGCTCACGAACGGAAACTTGATCCTCCTCGATTCGACGGTCGCCGACAACATCGCCAATGGTTCCGGCGGAGGCGTTTTCCAGGAAGGAGAAAGCCTGCTCATAGGCAATACGACCGTCA
>DASUFF010000016.1:0-3770 GCA_036274695.1 bacterium
CAATCGCTAGGCTGATTTGGAGGGCGTAGTGCTCTTCCCGGAGATAACGCTCGGGGCAGGGGCCGCGCCTTTTTGTACAATGGTAATAATTGTGCCCCTTTTTAAGCGTGGCCGTAATGGAGCATCCGCATTTGGGGCAGGTCGCCAGGCCCAAAAGGGGGAAGTACCTTTTTCTGTATTTGTTGGGCCTGCCCATATGAACCATGGTTTTTTGAACTCGGTCGAACAATTCTTTCGAGATGAGGGGCTCATGGATTCCCTGATGGCACTCGTCTTTGTAATTCATGAGCCCAAAGTAAAAGGTGTTTTTTAAGGTCTTTTGCAGTTGGGATTTGGCCCAAGGCGTTCCGCTAAGACTTTTGAGGCCCCATTCGAAAGACATCTCCTTCAAATCCTGCAGAGTGCAGTTACCCAAAGCGTAAGTTTCAAAGAGCCTTCTGATGAACGGCCCTTGAATGGGATGGATCTTAACCTTGCGGTCGTTCTTATCGAGGAAGTAACCCGGCGGTGTCCGGCCTGCGGGCCATTCACCACGGCGGACCTTTTGCCTGAGACCACGCCTGACGTTCTCAGACAAATTGTCGATGTAGTATTTGGATTGGCCGAAGGCGATCTGCATCATGAACTTACCTTGCGGCGTATTTTCGAACCAAAAAGTAGGAAACTTGAGGAATTTAATGTGTTCGGTATCCAAGAGATAAATGATCCGGCCGCCATCGACGCTATTGCGGGCGAGGCGATCCGGGTGCCACGCGATAATCCCGTCCGCCTCGCCCTTTTCAATCTTAGAAAGCATGGTGCTGAAAATAGGGCGGCCGGGAACTTTGGCAGTCATAGCTTCTTGAAAGATGTTCTTAATCTTTAAATTCTCCCTCTCGGCAAATAGCTTTAGTTCGGCGATTTGGGATTCGATGGAAAGAACCTGACGCTCCTCGGTGTCAGTCGATTTACGAACATAGAGGAAATAATTTTGAATCATATGGTTCTCCTTTTGCGCGATTCCACGCGGGATCGGTTGACGGTCTTCGCAGAAGGCCGTTCGAAAAAGTTATGGGCACCGCAAGAGTGCCGGTAACTTTTTTGAGAACTTCCATTTGGAGTCGCGTCGTCTTGAATTTGAATACAAAAATCCTTGGGGCCTACTTGTGGGGGGAGAAAAAAAGGGCCTCAATTTTGGGGGGTTAGGGGCCTTAAGAGGGGGGCGTTCCGAAAAAGTCCGAGACCGAGAGGCGGCGCCAGCCGCCGCGTTTTTTAGAAAATCCCGGCCGGTAGAAATTATGCTGAGGGACTAGGATTCGAACCTAGATTCCCTGGGTCAGAGCCAGGTGTCCTGCCGTTGGACGATCCCTCACCGCGAACTTCGAAGCCCAAATATCTAACAAACCTGCGTTGAATCGGGCAAGGCGAAAAAGCCCCTACAGGGGCGGCTTTCCGTGCTATACTGGCCGTTATCCATGAAAATCTTCATACGCCATCAGGGTAACATCGTTGCCGAAGCGGAGCTCGAGGAAGGCAAGGAATATACGCTGGGGAGGTTGCCGGAATCGGACATCCGCATCGCTCAGGATTTCATCAGCCGGCAGCACGCGAAGATCTACTTTTCGGAAGGGACCTGGTGGTACCGCGACCTCCGGGAAAAGAAGGCGCGCGAGATGGTGCCCCGGGCCATTGCGGACGAGCAGGCGATCGCCGTCGAAAAGGGCGTCGACCTCGTGACGCCGGGTTACCTCGCGTCGCAGCGCACCCAGGAGATCGACGCCCGCGAGGACCTGAAGGCGTTCGAGAAGCAGCCTCAGGAACACTCCCTGGTCGTCCGACGCCCCTTCCTCATGCCGACCTTGACCGTCGCCTTCATCGCCGTCCTCGCGGTGGCGGGATTTTTCGTCTACAAGCAATGGTTCCGGCCGATGAGCGCCACCGACCTGCTCACCTTCGTGCGCCCCAAGGTCGTGGAGTTCGAGGAGACGGCGGACCAGGAAGTCATCAGCCAGTTGAAGAAATACGCCAAGTTCAAGGACGACGACTTCCGCCAGAGCTTCGGCTTCTGCAGCGGCTTCATCGTCGCCAAGAACGTGGTGCTCACGGCGAGCCACTGCGTCTTCGGACCCTACGGCACCGACATCCACGAAAACTTCACCATCAAGACGCACGACCAGAAGAGCTTCCAAGCCTCGCGCATCCTGGGTTTCGACATTTTGCGCGATTATCTTTATCTGGAAGTCCCCGGCCTGGAGAAATACGGGAGCCTGGCCCTGGAGCCCGATTACACGATCGGGGAGCGCGTCTATACGATCGGCAACGTGTTGGGTCAAGGCATCGCCATCCGTGAAGGCATCACGGCCAGTAAGACGAAGGACGAATCGGATCCGAGCCTCGAGTTCCTCCGCTACTCCGCGGCCGCAAGCCCGGGCAACAGCGGCGGTCCGCTCGTGAACGCGCGGGGCAAGGTCATCGGCCTGGTCTTCGCCCGCAGCGGTTTTTCCGAAAACTACAACATGGCCACCGACGCGCGCGATTTGAAGGACGGGTTCTCGCGCTTCGTCGACAAGCGCGACCCGAAGAAGGTGGCGATCCGCCTCGACAAGATCCCGGCCATCTTCCAGCACGATCTCTTCGGCCTCTTCGCCCCCGATTCGGGCGGGGCGGAAACCCAGAAAGCCGAGGCGCCGCCGCCCATCGAGGTGGACGTGCCGGCGACGGTGGCCGACGTGGCGAAAACGATCGGCGACCGGATGGACAAATTCACGCAGGACCGGTTGAAGTCGATGGATCTCTTCGGCAGCCTCTTCGGCGGCAAGTCGGAAGGCATGGCCGAATGGACGCTCCAGGCCACCGACGAAACCCCGCTCATCCTCCCCTATCCCCAATACGACCGGATCAACATCCTGCGGGTCGGGTCCGACTATTTTATTCCGGACGCCTTCTCGCTCTTCAAGCCCGCGGATCAGGCGTCCTATGATCTCTTCAAGTCGTATTTCAAGGAGCAGAACCAATACCTCTACCAGGCGCGCCAGGAAGAGGCCCTGCTGAGCGCGAAGGACATGAAGGCCTTGTCGGGGGGCGCGGCGCCGCCGGCGGAGGCGCTTCGATACGACACGGGCTTCGGCGGCGACCTCAAGTACCTGGATTCCTATTATCCGGACATCACGATTTCGCTGAATTTCAACCGTTCGTCCGATTGGCAGGCGGAGCGGGTGCCGTCGGAAGAGGCGCGGCGCAAAATGCTGCTGGGCGAAAAAGGGCTTCTCGTCCCCTCCTACGTCAGCGAATTCGTAAAACCCGACCGGATGCGGGAACTGACGCTCACGGAATTGCCGGCGCCGGAAGCGAGAGACGTGAAGGACGATCTCGGCCGGTCCTGGTCGGTGCAGACGTGGACGCTCTTCAAGGACATCAAGATCACCCAGAACTGCCTCCCTCTCCCGGAGGGTTATCTCTGTTTTACGCGCACGGAGAACACGGCACGCGGCCGGGCGAAACTTCCAGCGGACGACGTCGCCGAATCGAAGAAGCTGGCCCAGGTCATGGTCGAACCCTCTTTCTGGCACGTGGCGGCCTTGAACGACTATCGAATGCGCGGCTACGAGAAAAACTTAAACGCCTTGGAGGACGTGCGGATGGAAGAGGCCCCGAACGGCGACCTGCAGGTGAAGCTTCTGACGATGGGCGTTTCGTTCCAGATCCCCGCTGCGGAAAAACCCAAGATGGTCCGCGTCGTCCCGGCGCTCTACCACCAGGGGGCGGAGAACAAGTGGATCGCCGTCGGTTTC
>DASUFF010000017.1:0-30831 GCA_036274695.1 bacterium
ACCCAATTCTGTTCGAAGAAGGCGTTGCCGATCTTGAAGTTTTCCTGTTGCGCGAACGTCAGGTTCGCGGCGAACTGGTTGAACGAATCGCCGGTATTGATGAAGACGGTCGTATCCCCTCCGGAAAGCTCCTCGCCCGGCTCGGCGGAGACCGTCTCTGAATGGGGCGCGCCGCCACAGCTGTTCAGCAGGGCGGCGCACGCGAAAACGACGAACAAACGCTTCATAGAATCTCGCTATTTAGGCTCCATCGGAATCGAGGTTGATGTCGACACCCAGTTTATCGGCCGCCGTCGAGAGGGCATCGGTAAAGGCGTTCAAGGCGTCGATGGCCTGCTGGATGCGGATATGATCGGGATCCGCGGGGCCGCCCAAGATCTGCTGGTCGAAATGAACGCCGGCCTTCGCCTCCGCGTCCACGCCGTCCAGAGCGGTCTCGGCGTTGTCCAAAAGGACCTTGATCTGGGCATTGGTCGTCGGATCCGCCTGCTCGATCAAATCATCCAGGCCGTTTCCGTCGCCCACCGACGAGCCGTCGGTGCGCGTGTAGGTTCCGAAATAGATGTTCTTGATGCTTTGAAAGCCCTGTCTCAGGTCGCGGTTCGTGTTGTCGGAGAAGCAGGAATGCTCGTCCTCCTGGTCCTTGGTGACGAGGGCGACGGAGATGCGCTGCCCCGCCAGTTCGCCGCTGGCGAAGCTGCCCAAGCCGACGATGATGCGGCGAAGGGCTTCGTTGGTATCCACCGAAAGGAATTCAGCGCGATAATTCGTGGTCACGCCCGTCTTCCAGGCGTCGACGACTTGTCCCAGGTGCTCCACCAGCAAGTGGGCGACGGTTTCCAGGTATGTCCGGCGGCGGTCCTGATGGTCGTTCGTGCCACCGTCGACGTAGTCGGTGAACGCGCGCAGGCCGGTGTCTTCGGGGTTGGCGTTCAGGTCCTGCCCCCAGAGGAGGAACTCGATGGCGTGATAGCCGGTGCTGAGCGTGGCCTCGCTGTCCTTGCCGTTCAAGTCGACCAGTATCTCCTCGGTGACGTCGATGGACGTGTCGTTCACGATGCCGCTGTCCGCGTCGCCTTCCACGTAATCGATATAAACCTCGTCCAAAGGCCAGGCGTTGATGAGGATCTCCGGATTGCCGTCGTCGCCGTCGATGGGGCCGTTATAGAAACGGTAGGCCTCGGTCTGCTCGTACGGCTCGCGGGAAGCGATCCAAGCCTCGCGGGCGGCCGAAAACTTCTCTTCCGTCGGATCCGCGACGAAGACGTCGATGGCGTCATGAAGCTCCTCGGCCGCGGCCAACGAATCTTGATAAGCGGCCAAGGCGATGTCGGCGTAGTTCTTCACCACCAGAGACGCCAAAGAGGTATTGCCTCCGCCGCCGGAAGACGAACCCGAACCGCATCCGCCCGTTCCGCCCCATCCCAGAGAGACCAGGGCGACGGCCGCCGTGGCAAGGGTTAACAGTTGTTTCGCTCTCTTCATGTAAAGGCTCCTTGCGTTTGCGCTAAAAACTGGAATTGAAAATCATTATCAATATCGGATTCGAAGGATTTAGTGACCTCGTCTCCGGCTGTCAAATACTTAATTCACGGATGCGCGCGTTTTATTATTTTCCGAGAAGGATTTTGACGGGATTTCCGGCGGCTGCGAAACCTACGACCCACCAAACGAGTGTCAGAAGGCGGAGCACCCACACGGCGGCGACTCCGACCGCCGCGAGCGGGACGCCGAACGTCATGGCCAGAACCAGGGCGACGCCCGCTTCCAGGACGCCGAAGGCGGCCGGGAGGGAGGAGAAGGCGGAGCGAAGGAGGACGATCAAGGCCGCCAAGCCGAGGCTCAAGACGCCCGGAAAGTAGGCGTCGATGGTCTTGCCCACGACGAGGATCTGTAGAGCGAACAAGAGGAGTACGACGAGGTGAATGAACAGCACGGTGAAGAAGGCGCCTCGGTTTTCAGCGCGGAATTTCGACAGAAAGCGGTCCCTCTCCTCCATCTTCCCGCGAACGGCCGGCGAAACGAATCGTTTCGGCCACGCGGCCAGGCAGGCGGTGAAGAAGCCCTTGCGCCGCCGCGTACACACGAGAAAGTAAACGGCGCCTCCGATCGCGGCGACCAGCATCAGTCCGCGCATCAGGATATTTCCCGGAACGAGCAGGAAACCGAGAAACAGCCCCGCGACGGCAAAAATCACTCCCGCCAGCGCGCGCACGGCCTCATCGGTCACGATGGAGCCGGCGGCGTCCGGGATGCCCGTCCTCTTTCGTAAAACTCCCAGCCGGATCGGGATTCCCCCGACGGCGGTAAGCGCGATCAGCGCGGCGGATAAAGACGCGTTCTTTCTCCCCTCCTGGGCGAGGGCCATCTTCCAAGCGCAGGCCCGAAAGGCCAAGGCCGCCGCCGACAGCCCTATCAACGTTCCGAAAGCCCCCAATCCCCGGCCCATGGCCGAAAAGACCGGCAGTGGCCCGGAAAGAACGAAAGCCAGAATCAGGAGAGCGAGGCCGATCGCCCACCGAACCAGCGCCCTCCGATGAATGAGTTTTTTCGGATTCATCCCCTGTTCATTTATGAGACGATTTCGAAATCTACCAAACGAAGCCCTTGGAAAGCAACGAAGCGCTGTGCTAGCCTTCGCCACTCGACAAAAACACCATTACCGGAGGACTTTATGACGGAACCCACCGCAGCCGCCCCTCGCATCGAATTGAACGGCCCCGCACCCGACTTCGAGGCCAACACGACCCAGGGTCCGATCAGGCTATCCGAATGGGAGAAGGGCAAATGGGTGATCTTGTTCTCTCACCCGGCCGACTTCACTCCGGTCTGCACCACCGAGTTCATCGAATTCGCCAAACGCTACGAAGACTTTAGGAAAAAGAACGTCGCCTTGATCGGCAACTCCATCGACAGCGTCTACAGCCACATCGGCTGGATCAAGAACATCGAGAAGAATTTCGGCGTGAAGATTCCCTTCCCCGTCATCGCCGATCTCGATCAGAAGGTCTCCAAGCTCTACGGCATGATCCACGAGCCTTCCGCCGTGACTGCGACGGTCCGCTGCGTCTTCATCATCGATCCCAAGAGAAACGTCCGCGCCATGATCTACTACCCATTGAACGTCGGACGGAATTTCGACGAGATCACCCGCGTGGTGGACGCCCTGCAGACGGTGGACGCCAACGGAGTGGCCTGCCCCGCGAACTGGAAGCCCGGCGAGGAGGTCATCGTGCCGCCGCCGACCACCGTGCAGGCGGCCGATGAGCGGGTCGCCAACAAGCAGCTCAACGTCACCGACTGGTATTTCTCCAAGAAAAAGCTCTAGCTTAAGGCAGTTGCTTTTCGATGCGGGCGACTTCCTGCGGAGAGAGCGGCAGGTCCGCGGCCGCGAGGGAATCTTCCAGGTTATGCAGGCGGGACGCCCCGGGAATCGGCAGGATCGCCGGCGACCGCGCGAGCATCCAGGCCAGCACGAGCCTTTGCGGGGAAACGCCCCTCTCCGCCGACAGGCTGCGCAGAACGGAGATGTCCTTGAGCCGCTCCACGCGGTTGCTCCCGCCGAGCGGGCTCCAAGGCAGGAAGGTCAAGCCTTCCTTTTCGCAATACGCGATGACCCCGTCCTGTTCCGGCGAACGCCGCCAGGGGTTGTACTGGTTCTGGATCGAGACGACCTCGACGATATCGCGCGCCTCCTGAATCTCGGCGACGGAGACGTTGGAGAGACCGACGAACCGTATCAACCCCTCGTCCACCGCCGCCCGAACGGGTTTCAACGTCGCGCTCAAATCGAACCGCGGATCGGGCGCGTGCAGTTGCCAGAGCGGGATCGGACGCCGGCCGCCCAGGGCCTGGTAGCTTTCGTGGATCGTCTTTTCGATGTGTTTGGGGTCGCCGTTGGAGATCCAATCGCCGTTGGGACGCATCAATCCGCCCTTCGTCGCGACGATCACGCCCGCGGTGTCTTTCGCATAAGAGGCCAGGGCCTTGGCGATGAGGCGCTCGTTGTGGTGCTTGTCGCGCTCGTCGATGCAGTAGGCGTCGGCGGTGTCGATCAAGGTCACGCCCAGGTCCAGCGCGCGGTGGATTACGGCCACGGACGCCTCCTCGGAGGGGCGGCCGTCCAGGGACAGCGGCATCGCTCCGAAACCGATCGCGCTGACCGTCACATTCGTTTTTCCGAGTGTCTTCGTTTTCATGGTCTTCATGTCGCCTCTTGATTCCGTCCCATTCCTTCCCTACAATGCAGCCTCCAAAAAGGGGAACCCATGAAACGTTATAATCTTCTGTCGGCCGTTCTCGCAACCGCGATCCTCGCCTTGGCTTGCGAGCCTTCGCCCACGCAGATGGAGAAGGCCATCAAATCCTTCTTCGAAAAGAACCCGAAATTCTTGGAGCAGCAGTTCCAAGGCATGATGAAGAGCCGGAACCCCGAGGCCCAGCCTCTGGAAGAGCGCATCAAGAACGCGATCAAGGTGGACATCGGTGCAAACTCGCCCACATTGGGCCCCGCTGACGCGCCCGTCACCGTCGTCTGTTTCTCCGATTTCCAGTGCCCCTTCTGCAAGCGCGCCGCGCCGACGTTCCGCCAGCTGGTCGACGAGTACAAAGGCAAGGTCCGCATCGCCTTCCGCCAGCATCCCCTTCCCATGCACAAGAACGCGATGGGCGCCGCGAAGGCCTCCCTGGCGGCCAACGAACAGGGCAAGTTCTGGGAATATCACGACCTGCTCTTCGAAAATCAGCAGAACCTAAGCGAAGAGAACTTGATCAAGCTCGCTCAAAAGGCGGGGCTGAACGTCCCGAAATTCACGAAGGACATGAAATCGACCAAGTTCGACCAGCAGATCCAGGAAGACACCAATTTCTCGATGAAGGTCGGCGCGAGCGGCACGCCCGCGTTCTTCATCAACGGCGTGGCCCTGAAGGGAGCGAAGCCGCTAGCTTCCTTTAAAGAGGTCATCGACCGCCTTCTGAACCCGGGCGCCGCTCCCTCGGCCCCCGGCGCCGCCCCGGCTCCGGCGATCCCGCCTGCGCCCGCTCCCGCGCCGGCGCAGGGTTAGCGATGCCCCTGAAGGTCAGGAGGCCTCATGCTCGATCGCGATGAAGTGAAGCAGATCGTCAAGGAAGTCCTCGCTCAGACGGACGCCGCCGTCGGGATGGCGGACAAATGGGAGGGAGGAACCTTGATCCTCAAACCCGGACTGTCCTCCTTGCAAGCCAAGGAAATCCCCATCGAGGCTTTTTTCCACAAGGTGGTGATGGTCCGCGACAAGCTCCGAGTGCTCGAGCAAAAGGTCAACGCCCATGCCAAGCTTTCGGACGTCGAAAAGGCGGAAATGCAGCAATACATCACCCGCTGCTACGGAAGCCTGACGACGCTGAACATCCTGTTCAAGCACGAGGAAGACAAGTTTAAGGGAACGAGTTCCGAATAATCAGAGCAATCGGGAAGGTCCTTCGCCCTGAAGAAAACGGGCGAGCTCCAAATAAGCCCGCTTCAGTTCCGTATCGGCCTCGTGAAAGTGAAACATCTCCGCATCGACCGTTCTCTTGGCGAACGCCGCCGCGCCCGCGAGCCAAGGGTGGGCCGAACCGGCCTCCGAAGCGGTACGCCGCTCGCGCACGACGAGCGAAGGGCCGCTTAAGTCGATCTTCAGCGCCCGCTTCGGCTCCCCGTTAATCGGCACCCTCGCCGTCGACCGAATCGACCGCGGTTTGATGTCTTTCAGATCCGTCTGCCAACCCACCAAATAAGGCCGGCCGCAATCGTCCACCCGAATGCCGTAGGAACGCCCGCATTTCGAACGGACCTCGAAACCTTGATGATACCGATCGGGGTCTTCCACGTACAAAACGGCGGCGATCCACAGCGCGGTCAACCATATCCGCTGGCGCCCCGTGAAAACGGCCAATCCCGATTCCGCGTCCGGCGGCAGAAAATCCCTCCAGAAGGACGCGGGACCGCCGACGATCAACTCGGAGGCTTCGTCGTTTTGACGGATCGTTTCCGCGGCCGAGACTTGGCGGAACTGGGCCACGCGATGCTGGAAGCCCCGCGTTTCCTTGCCCACGCAGAGGGAAACGGGCTCCCCGGCTTCCTCGCGGCAAACCAGGAAAAACCGGTCGCCATGGCGGACGCTCTCGCCGGGCCCCAAGTCCCGCTCCTCGCGCGTGCTGAACGATCGGAGACGCTCCCCCAAGCCGGGATATCCGCTCAAGGCCTCGAAATAGGAGGTCAGGTAGTGAACGCGCGGAAACTCGCGCTCCGCCCTTCCGCCGATGGGAAAGGGCCCGTCACCCGCCAGCTCCGAAACCGTTCTGGCCGCATCGGCGAGTTCGCTCGCGAAGGCAAAGTGGGACCTGCGATCCAGGGCGACGTGTAGGCTCGTGTAGCCGTCTTCCAAGCGCATGCCCGACATCAGGCCCTCGACCGGGTCGATGGCCGTAAGCGCGACGCCCATATTCAGCAAACCGAGGGATATTTGGACAGGCGGTGTCATAAGGAAGGGCGTTGATCGATGAAATCGGCCCCGAACTCAACAGAAATTCTTGCCTCCGGGCCGGGGATTCAGAATAGTGAATTCATGAAAAAATCCCTGTTAGGTTTGTCCCTCCTCTGCTCGCTCGTTTCGGCCGCCGCCGCCGCCGACTGGAAATCCGACTTCACCGCCGCCCTGAAAAACGGCGGCGCCTACGCCGAGACCGAGGATGGCAAGGTGCTCTACGACCATCGCTCCAAAGACCACTTCATCCCGGCCTCTATCCTTAAGATCGCCACCGCCGCCTGCGCCGTCGAAACCCTGGGCCGGGACTTCCGCTTTCCCACGGACTTCTTCCTGACCAAGGAGGAAAAGCTCGTCGTGAAGGGCTACGGCGACCCCTTCTTGGTCTCGGAGGAGTTCGAGCTGATCGCGCACGAACTGGCGGAAAAGGGCTTGAAGGAAGTGAACGGAATGATCCTCGACACGAGCTACTTCGCCCCGGGCATCTCCATCGACGGCACGTCGGGAAGCCCGAACCCTTACGACGCCTTGAACGGCGCCCTCATCGCCAACTTCAATACGGTGAACATCCATAAGATGGGATCGGGCCCTCGGGCGTCGGTCTATTCGGCGGAAGCGCAGACGCCGCTCACGCCCATCGCCGAGGAGTCCGCCAAGGACCTGCCGGCGGGCAAACAGCGCATCAACATCGGCCAGGATCCCCGCAAGGGCGCGCGTTACGTGGCCGAGCTGTTGACGGAGTTTTTGAAGAAGCAGGGAATCCTCGTGAAAGGCGGCATGGAGATCGGGGAAAAGCCGGAAGGAGCGCGGCTCCTCGTCCGCCACCTTTCTTCGAAACGTCTTGAAGGCGTGTTGCGCGAGCTGCTCAACTTCTCGACGAACTTCATGGCCAACCAGATTTTCCTCGTCATGGGCGCCGAGAAGTTCGGAGCCCCCGCCAACGTCGAGAAAGGCCGTAAGGTCTTGAGGGAGTTCCTCGCCGACAAAGTGGGATGGAAGGACTTCGAGGTGATGGAAGGCTCGGGCCTCTCCCGCGAGAATTCGGTGACGCCGCGCGAGATGGTGGCCCTGCTCGAAGAATTTTCCCCGCACCTGGACCTGCTGCCGCGCGAGATCGACGTCTTTCGCGCCAAGACGGGCACCTTGACCGGCGTCAACTCGCTGGCCGGCTTCTTTCCGATCAAGGACGGCAAGACGGCGCGCTTCGCCATCCTGGTCAATTCGCCGGTGCCGTTCGACTATAAATTCAAGCTGGGGAAGATGCTGTACGACGGCGTGAACGGCCAGTAAGGGCGGGATAACCCCGCCCTTACACATCTTTACTTAACGCCCGTCAATTCGACGTCGAAGATGAGGTCCGCGTTCGGAGGGATCGCGTCGCCGGCGCCGCGGGCGCCATAGCCCAGCTTCGCGGGGATCATCAACGTCCGCGTGCCGCCGACCTTCATGCCTTGAAGCCCCTCGTCCCATCCGGGGATCACGCGTCCGGTTCCGAGCGCGAACTCGATCGGCACGCCGCGATCGCGCGAGCTGTCGAACTTCTTGCCCTTCGCGCCCTTCTCGTCCAGCCAACCGGTGTAATGCACGGAGACGGTCTTGCCCTTCACCGCTTCCGCGCCCGTCCCCACCTTGTGATCTTCGTACTTGAGGCCCGAAGCCGTCGTCACCACCGCCGCCTGCGCGGCCGTCGTCATCGCCACCATGGTCACCACCCCCATCAAGAAACGTTTCATAGATTCTCCCCTAATTTGACAGACCTCTAGCAGAGCCCTAAAAAAATGCCATGGGAGATGATCTCAAGTCCATCGCCGAGTCGCTGGGCGTTCCCAAGATCCGCCGCCATATCTTTCTCTGCGCGGATCAGACCAAGCCCAAGTGCTGCGCCAAGGAGGTGGGACTGGAGTCCTGGAACTACCTCAAACAACGGCTCAAGGACCTCAATTTGGTAGGTGCCGGAGGGGTCTTTCGCACCAAGGCCAACTGCCTTCAGATCTGTCAGGGGGGGCCTATTGCCGTCGTCTATCCTGAGGGCACTTGGTACCATTCCTGTACGCCCGCGGTCCTAGAAAGGATTATTCAAGAGCACTTAATTGGCGGAATTCCTGTTTTAGATTACATAATAATAATTAACCATTTGAAATAGTTAACCAATACAAGATCGAAACAATATTGGACAATATGTTGTCCACATGGTTATATAGCCGCAACTTTTGGCGATTTTTGTCGATAGTGCGAGCGAAGTGGCAATCACGACTCCCATTCCTTACGACGTCCTGCGTAACACCGGTTTGACCGGCTGGACGTCGAATCTCAGCCAATTTGGCCTCACAGCCATTACCTGGGACTCCGCTCCCCTGATTCAACGCATCCGAGCCCTGGATGACACCGTCGGTCTTCTGAAAAACGACCCGGAACGGCATGGCGATCTGATCCCCCGGACCGAACAGGCCCTGACCGACCTGCTGATGGGGTCCCCGGCTCCCCTCGACCGCCGCCTCCTGGGGGAGATCGCAAGAACCCTCTATGTCATGATGGGGGAAGGCGCGAACACGGTAAAGGCCAACCCCTCGGAAGAGCTGCATCGGATAATCAGCCAGCCCTTGGACAGGGACTCCGGGATTCTGGTCCGTGGGCCCGCCTTTCTCCTGCGTCCTCGCGAGGGGCGAACCGAGGCCATGGAGCGGTTCGGTCCGACGGTCGTGACGGTCTGGGGCCCCGATGCGGCGAGGGCTGCAGCGGCCTTTCGAGAGGTCGCCTTCCCCCGGTCCCCCGGAGATCAGCCGGACCTTCAGGCGTTCGCCTGGTCGCCGGAGGAGCTGGAACGCAAGTCTCAGGCCTTCATCAAGCAGGGATTCGACGTCCGCTCCGCTCCCGTTCCGGCGGAGCTAATGCCGAATTTCCTCGACCACCTGGATCCGGACGGCTTGATGAAGATCGGCGGACGGCCGGTGGTGCATTGGATCGTCGCCCAGAAAAACGCGACCCCTCTCGGGGCCTGGTTTCGTCGATTCGTCGACGAGCGCGACGCCCTGAAAGGCCCTTATCCCATCCAGACGCTGACCGTCCTCGGACGCGAAATGTCCCCCGACGATCCCGATCTCGAGCCGACTCTTTCCGCGCTCTTCGGGCGCCCGGTGTCCTGGCAGGATTTCCGAAAAGGATTCGCCATCGACGTGCCCCGTTACGTCACCCGGAACGTCACCATCACCCGCGACGGAGACAGAGGGGTGAAGATCGTGGCCGACATCGCCACCGGCGGCGAAACGGCGACCAGCCTTTCCGGGCGGCTGCAGCCGCCTCCGGCGAACGGCCCGTGGATCGCCAACGGCGACGACCTTAACCAGGAACTTCTCGCGGGCCTCAATCCGGAAAAGGTTCTCAAGCACTTGAACCAGGGCATCGGACGGCGGGCCCTCACCCATGTCCTGGTTTTCCTGCACCGCCTCGGCGTGAACGCGCTCGACATGAAGGCCAGCGGCCAGGGTCTCGCCTTCATGCCCATGATCGGTTTCGATTTTCCGGACGAGAACACGAGACGGCGCATCCTGCAGGATTTTGCGGACTACCTGGCTGATCATGACGCCGGCCCGTCGGACAAGGTCCAGCGGGCTCTCATGAGCCTCCGCCACGCCTGGGACATCGTGGAATTCCAGAACGACCGCGGGGAACCGGTGGGCCGGGATTTCCTGGCCTACTACACGCGCAGCCGAAAAGGCGGGATCCCGCTGCGCTTCCGGCTCGACAACGGCTACGCCGGCTGGTGGCGCCTTTTCAGCCCGGATCTCGCCTTGCACCAGGATCTGGATCCCCGCGCGAAGCCGGAAGGCGACGGGGAAGACCGGGTCGAAAAGGCCATGGCGCTGAGGATCAGCAAGGTTACGGAGGGCCGGCGGGCCATCGACTTAAGCGTGCCTCCGGACATCCGGCGGCGGCTGGCAGAACTCGAAGAAGCCGTCCTCTACCAGCAAGAGAAGCTGAAGGTGGCCCAAACCAACGCGGACTACGACGATTTGACGAAGCTCCTCAAACGCCGGGCCTTCCTGGCGAACAACCAGGAGCTCGAGCAGAGCCTCTCGGCCAACCGCAAGGGAGACAATCCTCAAGGCCACTGGGCGATGATGATCGACATCGATCATTTCAAGAACGTCAACGATACCTACGGCCACGTGGCCGGCGACGAGGTCATTCGCCGCGTGGCGCAGGTCCTTCGCGACACCGTGCGCAACGGCGACCTGGTCTGCCGTTGGGGAGGCGAGGAGTTCGCCCTGATCCTTCGGAATTCCGGAGAGAGCGGCATGAAACGGGTCGCCGATCTGATTCTCCAAAGCATTCGCTCCATCCGCTTCGAACCGAGAAAAGGCGTCCGGCTGCCCATCAGCGTCACCATCGGCGCCTCCGCCTTCCGCATCGTTCCCACCCGCAAGAAAACCTCCGGGGAGTTCAACCCCTGGCAGGAGCCGACCGAGGACGTGACCAACTCCATGACGGAATCGCTGCGCGCGGCCGACGAGCTCCTCTATAAAGGAAAGGACAACGGCCGCGACCAGGTCGTTTACGAGGGGATGGAAAGAGCATCCGCGGGCTAGGCGTCAGATTCTCGCAAATATTTTTTTCAGCTTCTCCTGCCGGTAATCGAAGATCTTCTTCAAGTCGGGCGCGATGAAGAGGCGGTTGACGAGCGCTCCGCCGAGCACGGCGTACTTCACCACGTCCTCGCAGACCGTCCCGTCCCGCTCCTCCCGGAAACGGTGTTCATGGCGCCAGTAGCGGTAGGGTCCCTTCTTCTGCTCATCCACGAACCCGTAAGGAGGGTCCCATTGCGTGATTTCGCTCACCCACGTCACCGGAATCCCCCGGATCTTGAACTTGTGCTTCAGTCGCGTGCCTTCCGCCACGTCCTTCGGATGGTCGAGGCTCCGGAATTGCAGCCACTTGGGGGTGATCCGGTCCAGATTGTGGGCGTCGGAGAAAAAGGGAAACACGCTGTCGATCGACTGGGGGACCCAGAGGGTGCGGCGGAGGGTGAAGACCTTCATCCGTGTTTCCCTTTTGCCTCAAAACCGGTCTTTTTCAAAGGCCAAAAAATTCCGGACGCCATTCCCAGGGCCAAACCGATCGCATGGGTGCGATAGCTCACGTCCGGCTGGAATTCCGACGGGATGAACATGATCAGCGCGAAGCCGGTCACGCGCAGCAGGCGGTTGGTCCAGCGCAGCCGCGTTTCGGCCCGAAAATAGAGGGCCAGCCACATGCCGAAGAGCACGTAGAGAAGGCCCGAGGCGCCGAGCAGGGTCGCCGACTGCGGATAAGTCTTGAGCGAGAGGTACTGGGTGGCTATCCCCAGCGCGAGACCCGTGATCGGAAAGGCCGCCCAGCCGAAATAGTTCGTCAGCAGCCCCCCGAAAGGGACCAGAAAGAGAAGGTTCGACAACAGGTGTTTGATGTCGCGGTGCAGGAGGATGCTGGTCAAAAGGCGCCACCATTCGTCTCCCGAGAAAATCTTTTCGGGATTTCCGATCCAAGCCGCTTTGAAGCTGTTTGAGTTCCACGCAACGACGCTGGAGACCGCCGCCGCCAGGGCGAACAGGGAGGACGCCAGGAAGGATTTTTTCGCCGGGCGTGCGGCCAGGAAGCTCTCGGAAGGCCGGACGATCGCCTCTTGGAGATCCTCCAGCAGGTCCTCGGGGTCGGCGTCGAAGGGATCGCCTTCGTCCCAATCGTCGTCATCCCAAGGACCGCCGGAATCGCCTCCCTTTCGGTTCATTTGAAATGGACCTCCGCCAGATAAATGACCCCGATCCCGAGCGAGCGCCGGAGCGGAGCCGTGGCCACCATGAGCGCCAGCCCCATCGCGCCGACGCCGGCGCGGGCCCATCCGCCGGAGGGGAAGCCGATCAGAAAATAGCCGAACAGGAAAAGACCGGTGATGGCGGCCGTGGAAAAGTACATGAACATCCCGTGATCCACAGGGTCTGGCGCGTAAACCAGCCCGCATTCGGAACATTTTGGGAAATGCGAAAAGAACGTCCGGAGCGTCCGCCCCTTTCCGCAACGCGGGCAACGCAACCGAAGAGAGCGCCACAAGGCCTTCATGCCTTCCTCATTGACACATTCGGACGGCGAACGGAATATCCCTTCATGGTCGAAGAAACCCTCTACAAGATCCTCGTCACCGCGGCCGACGGCCGCACCCTGTTCTGGCGCAAGCGGGGCGAGGTGCACCTCCTGCCGGAGTCGCTCGCCAATACTTGGGTCGAGAAATTCAAACCGCATTTGTTCGACATCCTTCCCTCCGGCGAAATGGTGGGTTCCGGCCGCGACCCGGCCGCCCTCAAGATCGCCAAGGTGGAGAAGGTGACGGCGGACTCCTGACATCCCTCATGAAAACGCTTCTTTCCCCCGAGGAAATCGGCAGCCGGGTCGCCGCCCTGGGAAGCGAAATTTCACGTGATTACGACGGACGTGAGCTGGTGGCGGCGGGCGTCCTCAAAGGGGCCTTCGTCTTCTTGGCGGACTTGGTGCGCCGCATCTCCGTTCCCCTCCACTGCGAATTTTTAAGGGTCTCCAGTTACGCGGACAATCGCTCCTCCGGCGAGGTCCGTCTGGACTTCGACCTCACGCAACCCGTGGAGGGCAAGCACGTGCTGTTGGTCGAGGACATCGTCGACACCGGACGGACGCTGCGTTTTCTCCTCGAGCATCTGGCCTCCAAAAAACCTCTGTCGGTCAGGGTCTGTTCCCTCCTTTACAAGGAGGTCGATCCGTCGGTGCGCCCGTTGATCGATTATGTGGGCTTCACGATTCCGAACGAGTACGTCGTGGGCTACGGAATGGACGACCGGGGCATGCTTCGTTCCCTGCCGGATATAAGGACATTATGAAACGCTACTTCGTAAAACCCGGATCGAGATTCCGGCTCGACGACGCTGATCCCTCCGACACCGGCGACTTCGAAAAAAACGGCCGCGGCGAACGTGAGGCGTGCGAGAAAACGCAAAAGATTCTCACAACGCTGGACGATTTTCAGGAGCGACTTTACGCCTCCGCGGAAAGGTCGATGCTCATCGTCCTTCAAGGCATGGATACCTCCGGGAAGGACGGTATGATCAAGAGCGTGATAGGAGCGTTCAACCAGCAAGGATGCCGCGTCAGCTCCTTCAAGGTGCCGACACAGGAGGAGAAAGCCCACGATTTCCTCTGGCGCGTCCATCACGAGGTCCCGCCAAAGGGCTTCATTGGCGTCTTCAACCGGTCGCATTACGAAGACGTGCTGGTCACGCGCGTTCACAAGATGATCGACGACGAGACGGCCGAAAAGAGATTCCGCCAGATCAACGATTTCGAGCGTCTCCTCGCCCAAAGCGGGACCGTCATCCTGAAATTCTTCCTGCACATCTCCAAGGACGAGCAGAGGAAACGGCTGCAGGCCCGGGCGGACGATCCGAAAAAACATTGGAAGTTCAACATCAACGACGTTCACGAGAGAAAGTATTGGGGCGATTACCAAAAGGCCTTCCGCGACTTGATCCGCGAGACGACCACGAAGCACGCCCCTTGGACGGTCGTGCCGGCGAATCACAAATGGTACCGGGATTATGTGACGGCCAAAATCATCGCCAAAACGCTGGAGGATATGAAGCTCCGCTACCCTCCGGGTCCGAAGGGCGTCGATCTCCGCAAAATTAAGATTCGATAGGAGTGATCGCCACCGTACATCGCCCGATCGCCATCATCTTGCCCGCCTCGTCGTAGACCTTCACGTCCCAGACGTGCGTGCGGCGTCCGCGATGGACGGGGACGCCCACCGCCTCGATCACGCCCTCCTTCTTGCCGCGCAGGTGGTTGCAATTCACCTCGATGCCGACGGGGATAAAGCCCGGGGGGCATTGGATGGCGCTTCCGAGCGACGCGACCGTCTCCACCAGCGCCGCCGTCGCCCCGCCGTGGAGCAGCCCGGCCGGCTGGCGGCTGGCATCGGTGATCGGCATGCGGATCACCATCTTCTCGGGATTGATGTCGACGGCCTCCATGGAGAGCGCCGCGCCCATCGTTTTTTCGAATTTGTACCGGATGTCTTGAAGGTTCATGCGAGGAATTTCTCCATTTGCTGCGTTGAGTAAGTGGTCACGACGTCGCTCTTGGTCATCCAACCCTTCCGGGCGATCCCGACGCCGTAATGATAATGAGAAATCTCGTTAAGTGCGTGCGCGTCCGGGTTGATCGCCACCTTGACGCCCTTCTCCCGCGCGTAAGGTCCGAGCCGCCAGTCGAGGTCGAAGCGGTAGGGGCTGGCGTTGATCTCGATCACTTTTCCGAAATCCGCGGCGGCGTCGATCACGCGCCTCATGTCCACTCGATAGCCCTCCCGCGACAGCAGCAAGCGGCCCGTGGAGTGGCCCAAAATCGTCGTATGCTTGTTCTTCAACGCCTCGATGATCCGGTTCGTCATCTCCTTCTCCGGCATTGTAAACGACGAGTGCACCGAGGCGATGACGAAATCGAAACGCTCCAAAATGTCGTCCTTGTAGTCGAGGGAACCGTCGGAAAGGATGTCCGATTCGATCCCCCAGAAGATCCGGATCTTGAAACGCTTGCGCAGTTTTTGGATTTCCTTCTCCTGCTCCAGAACCCGCTTCGGCTCCATGCCGTGCGCGTAGGCCGCGGTCTGGCTGTGGTCCGAGATGCCGACGTAATCGAGGCCCTGTCTTTCCGCCTCGGCGATCATGTCCTCCAGCGTCGCCGTGCCGTCGCTCCAGGTCGAATGGACGTGAAAGACGCCGCGGATGTCGCCGTCCTTCACGAGGTCCGGAATCTTGTGTTTTTCGGCCGCCTCGATCTCCCCCATCCCCTCGCGGATCTCGGGAGGGATGTAGTCGAGTTTCAGCGCCTTGAAGATCTCCGCCTCGCTCATGCACGGGACGGGGATCTCCTTCTTGTCGGTCTCCCGGAACAATCCGTACTCGTTCAGCTTCATGCCCATATCTTGCGCGCGCTGGCGCATGACGATGTTGTGCTCCTTCGAGCCGGTGAAATAGTGGAGGGCGAAGGGAAACTCTTTCTCCGAAATGACGCGCAGGTCGACCTGAATGCCGGACGTCTTCAGCGTGACCGAAGACTTCGTCGGCCCATGGCCCAGAACGGTCTCCACCTCCGGCATCGTCGTAAAGAATTTCATGACGGACTCGGGATTCTTCGAGCTTACCAAGATATCCAGGTCGCCGATGGTCTCGCGGTGCCTCCTCAAGCTTCCGGCGATCTCACATTCGGAGACCTCTTTCCGCATTTTCAGCTTCTCCACGAGAGCCGACGCCGCAAGGCAGGCCTCGTCGAAGAGATGCCGCTCCGCGTATTTTTTTTGGTGCTCGATCCCCTCCAGGATCTTCTTTTGGCTTTTTTCGCCGAACCCTTCCACTTTGGCGATCTTCCCGTCCTTACAGGCCTTCTCGAGCTTTTCCACGGAATCAATCTTCAAGTGATCGAAGAGCGACTTGGCCTTCTTGGGACCCAGGCCCGGGATGCGCATCATCTCCAGCAGACCGTGTGGCACCTTTTTCTTCAGGTCTTCGTAATATTTGAGCTTGCCGGTGGTGACGAGGGTCGTGACCTTTTCGACGAGGGCTTCGCCAAAACCGGGAAGGTCGCCTAGTTTTCCGGAGTTGACCAAGGCCGCGACTTCCTCGGTATGGCCTTCGAGCGTGCGCGCGGCGTTTTGGTAGGCCCTTACTTTAAATGGATTCTCGCCGGTGAGCTCCAAGAGCTCGGCGATCTCGTTTAGGATGCTGACGATTTCGGATTTGGTCACGCGTACTCCCCCTCACCCGTCCGCCTCCGGCGGACCGCCCTCTCCCCGATGATCGGAGAGAGGGCTGGAGAAGCGGCGGTTACGTCAGGATTCTAGAAGGTTGAGGAGTTTAATCAAGATCCGATCACGATCGCTCCGAACGGCTTCGTTGGAGATGCGGATGACTTTGAATTTTCGGCTGTTTAAATACTTGTCGCGAATCTCATCGTATTGGAGATCGTGACCCACCCCATCCAGCTCAATCACTAGTTTCTTTTCGGGACAGCAGAAATCCGCAATATATTCGCCGATCGGATGCTGGCGGCGGAATTTGAAGCCGGCGAAGCGCTTGTCCCGAAGGAAGTGCCAAAACTCCTTTTCTTCCGGAGTTTGATTCTTTCTTAACTCGCGGGCTTTTTGGACGACGTCGCTCATATTCCCCCTCACCCCTACCCCTCTCCCCGACTCTGGAGAGAGGAATAAGTTAATTATCGCGTTGCAGTTATTTACAGTTGTCTGAATGAGTCCATTTTACTTTTCATGAGGGAATTTAGAATGACTGCCAAAGAAATTTTCGAAGAAACAAATGATCTGATTCGTTTTCTCGATGGCTCTCTCAAAAAATTAGACAGAATTGTCATCAAAAAGGAGCTTGAGACTAACCCAAAGAAATCAGAAAAATACCTGGCAACTGG
Source organism: bacterium (assembly GCA_036274695.1). Classification (GTDB taxonomy): domain Bacteria; phylum UBA10199; class UBA10199; order JACPAL01; genus DASUFF01. Next base: position 16,983 of record DASUFF010000017.1, read on the forward strand.
ATCTGCGCTCACATGCATGGCTATGGATTCAATGATGCAATCCAGGATTAGATCCACTCTCTCCCCTCATGGGGGAGAGGGTTAGGGTGAGGGGGAGACTCGGCCTCAACTCTCCGGGAACGTCTCCCGAGCGAACCGCGAGGCGATCGCGGCGTGGTCGAAGGTGAAATAGATTTTGACACGATCGTCCGGGTTGGGGGCCCGGAGAGCGATCAGGGCGAGGCCGACGCGTGGGTACAGGAATTCCTCGAGGGTCAATGACGTATTGGCGATGTCCGGAACGTGCTCCATCTTGCCGATCAACGCCGCCAATTGACCGACCTCCTCCTGGGCCTTCCGAGCGAAGGGCCCCTCGATCCTGGTCGCATGCGACTGCAGGATTTCCGTGAAAGTCGCCAGATTATTCCGCGTCCTTTCCACGTTGTAGTTTTGGCGGGTGACCGCACAGGCCGAAAAAAGAGGGCTTTTGCCCCCGGGTGTGAAGAGGGAACCCTGGCCCGCCATCGAACTGATGTAGGCCTGGACGGCGACAAACGAGGCACCCGCGGGGGAGGAGGTCATCATGGACGCGACTCTCGGCCCGCGAACGGAAAAGTTTCGGGAAGAATCGTCCCCCGGCGCAGTTCGTCCACCGCCTTCGTCAATCCTTCGACGCTTAAAGGGTACATTTTGAAAATTTTCGCGATTGCCTGAATCGTCGGGTGATAATTCCACGTCCGCTCCGGCTCGGGATTCAACCATACCGATCGCGCGTAATGGCGGCGGATCCTCTTCAACCATTCGATGCCCGGCGTGTCGTTGTGGTCGAAGTAGTCGATCGCCCCGCCGACGGCGAAGAGTTCGTACGGGCTCATGCAGGCGTCGCCGACGAAGATGACGTGGAAGGTGTTGCGGAATTTCCGAAAAAGCTCCTCGGTGGGGATGGCCTCGCGCTGTTCCATGTCGGTGTAGACCTTCGAGTAGACGCAGTTGTGGAAATAGAAATGACGGAAGGCCTTGAAGTGCGTCGAGGAGTGGGCGGCCGAGAAGAGCGATTCGCACAGGCGGGCGTAAGGGTCCATGCTTCCGCCGACGTCCATCAGGAGCAGGAGCTCCGTCTGGTTCTTCCGGGGCGGTTCGATCACCAGCTCGATCTCGCCCGCGTTCTTGCAAGTCTTGTCGATCGTCTTCTCGATATTCAACTCGTCTTGGACGCCGACTCGGTCGAGCCGGCGCAATCTCTTGAGGGCCACGTTCATCTGGCGGGTGTCGAGGATGCGGTCGTGGCGGTAATTCTCAAAACGCCTCTCCTCCGCGACCTGGATGGCCGACCGGCCCCCTCCTGGGCCTCCGATGCGAATTCCGGAGGGATGGGAGCCGGAGTGCCCGAATGGCGACGTGCCCCCGGTACCGATCCAATAATTACCGCCGTTGTGCTGCTCCAGCTGTTCCTGCAAACGCTCCAGAAAGCGTTTGCGCAATTCTTCGAGGTTCAGCGTCTCTGCGTCGGGCGGCAGCTCGGGGCGTTGCGACGGATCGACGAAGCGGTTCAACCAATCCAGCAGCTCCTTCTTGATGTCGGTGTCCGCCTCCAAGCCGCCGAAACAAACGAGAAAGGCCTGGTCGAAAAGGTCGTAGAGGGCCTCGGACTTCACCAGGAGGGAGCGGGCCAGGTAGTAGAAGCGATCGAGGGAGGCTTCGTGGAGGTCGCGCGACAGGGCCTCCATGAGATAGAGCCATTCCTGCGTCCCTACAGGGATCTTGAAGGCGCGGAGCGTGTAGAAAAAAGCGAGAAACATGCGGGGTCAGTTAAAGCGCGAACGCATCGGCGTGACGCGGCCCTTGCCGCCGAAGTCCTGCTCCTTCTTGAGCAAAACGCCCAGGAGCGGCACGTCTTCCTGGAGCGCCTTGGCGTCGACGCCCAAGGCCAGCAGGGCGTGGAGCCAGTCGATCAGCTCCGAGGTGGACGGCTTCTTGGCGAGATTTTGGCGCGCGCGGACTTCGTAGAATTTCTTAAGCGCCGCCTCCACCGTCTTCTTCTCTAAGTCGGGAAAATGCACCTTCACGATCTTCTTCATCATCTCTTCTTCCGGAAATTCGATGAAGTGGAAGACGCAGCGGCGCAAGAAAGCGTCCGGCAATTCTTTCTCGGAGTTGGAGGTGATGACGACCATCGGCCGCTGCCGCGCGACGATTTCCTCCCGGGTTTCCGGAATGACGAAACGCATCTCATCCAGCTCGGCCAGGAGGTCGTTCGGAAATTCCAGATCCGCCTTGTCGATCTCGTCGATCAGCAACACCACGGGTGCCGGCGCCGTGAAGGCTTCTCCCAATTTGCCGAGCTTGATGTAGTGCTTGATGTCGGACACGTCCCCGCCGCCGAAACGGCTGTCGTTCAAGCGCTGGACCGTGTCGTAGACGTAGAGACCTTCCACCGCCTTGGTGGTGGACTTGATGTTCCAGCGCAGCAGCGGCCGGCCCAAGGATTCCGCGATGGATTTCGCCAAAAGCGTCTTGCCGGTGCCGGGTTCGCCTTTGAGGAGAAGGGGGCGACCGATGGAGAGAGAGACGTTGACCACCTCTTGGAGCTCGTCGGAGGCCACATAATCGGCGGTGCCTTTGTAGGCGGTTTTTTGAGTCACGTCTTAAGCTCCTATCCGACCCGGGCCTTCCGATCAATACAGGAACTCGACCCCGGCGTCGCGGCCGTTGGCCGTCAGCCGGACCTTTCCGACCATCATGGAGAGCTCCTCCCCGCTGGTCGAGAGGGTTACATAGCGGTTAAAACCCCGGTCGCCGACCGACCGGACGCCGTGGGCGAAGACATAAGGCTCATCCCCGGCTCGGCGGTCTTCGGCCCAGCGCAGAGCGGGGCTCTCGATGGCCTCAAGGGCTGAGGAAAGCCGGTAGCGGCAATTGGGGGTGGCGTTGATGATGCCGACGTCGTGCCTCTCGCACAGGAGCACGTACCCTCCCAAGCCCATCTGACGATCGATCGATTCGAGGGAGTCCCGATAAGTCCCCGCCCAAAGGATCAGGGGACCGTGAAAGCGGGCTTCCCCCGAGGCGAGCGAAGAAAGCAAGTGGACGTCCCCCATCGGGAACGAGGGTTGTATTTTCGGCGGGCGCTGTTTCGAGCGCAGGCGCGTGAACAGGGGTCTCTCCTCGCGGCCGGTGAGTATCACCTCGGCGTCGAACGGCTGCACGCAGTGGTTGAGATATTGAACCAGTCCCAACAGGGACGGAAACAGCCTCTCCACCTCGTCCACCACACGCGGTTGTCCGGAAATCTGGAGGCGCTCTCCGCGGCGGTTCGCAATCGCGTGAACGGTCAAATCCTTCCCCCAATAGCGCTTCGGCCTCTGCGGCAACGTGAGTTGAATGCGGAGCGGTTGATGACCCAAGGAATGATGGGTCTCCGCGCGGACGCGAACGGCGTTTCCGCCGAACTCCGGCTCATCCTCCCCCATCCTCAGGACGCCTTGTCCCGTGACCATGGCGAACGCCCCCATATTCTCGTGAAGAGACAAGATACCGGAAACGGCGGCTAAGAAACGCTCGCAATCCCGGGTGCGTTGGCCCGGTTGGAGTTGCAGGGCGGAGGCGACGGTCTTCCATTGAGAGACGCCAGCAGCCTCTAAGAGAGGCGATCCGCGCACAATGATCATCCCTTCCCCGTCGGAGGAGGCGGTCAGGTCATTGAAGGCGCGCCTTAAATCGGTGCGCCGGCAACCTCCGGTGGCGCGTGGGGGAATCGCCCATGCCGGTGGAAGATCATAGGAAAACGGAGAGTGCCCCTGATGATGAAGAAGGCTGGCATAGGCGACGGCCTCGGTGCCGTAGAGGGAAGCCTGCGAGAAACCCATCAGGAGCCGCGCATCGAGAACGCCGAGATAACTCATAGAAATCAGTGCATCGCCTAAAACCGGTGAATGTCGTGGATAAAAATTCCGCCGGAGGAAATCAAGGCCGGTTATGATAGTAGGAAATTATGATCCTTCGCGCTTATCAAGGCAAGTCGCCCAAGATCGACCCCACCGCCTTCGTCGCCGAGAACGCCGTCATCATCGGCGACGTCGAGATCGGACCCAAGGCCAGCGTCTGGTATAACGTCGTCATCCGAGGCGACGTGAATTTCATCCGCATCGGCGAGGAGACCAATATCCAGGACGGCACGGTGGTCCATGCCGAAACCGTCAAGGGTCCGGTGACGATCGGCCGGCGCGTGACAATCGGTCACAACGCCATCGTCCACGGCTGTGCGGTCGAGGACGAATGCCTGATCGGCATGGGCGCGATCGTCTTAAGCTATTCCAAGATCGGCAAGGGCTCGGTGGTCGCGGCGGGCGCGCTGGTGAAGGAGCACGAAATCGTCCCGCCGGGCACCGTCATGGCGGGGCTCCCCGCCAAGCCCAAGGGAACGGTGAGCCCCGAGATGGCCTTGAGAATCTCCCTCAACTGCGACAGCTACGTGGAATTGGCCGAACAATACCGGAACCCTTAGAATCTTAAGTTGTTCGAATCCCCGATCATCCGGTTGTAGTTCTCGATGAAGGATTGGGCCTCGCTGCGCGGGTCCTTGCCCTCGTCCAACGCGCGGCGGAGGAACTTGGCCGACGAGGTGAACTCCTTGGCCGAGCTGATGAAGGCGCTGCCCCAGAAGGTCTTGTCCACTTCGTCCTTGTGGGCGGTGCCGTAGTCGTCGAGAGCTTGGAAGGTCTTCTCGAGTTCGAGGCATTTCGGCGTGTAGACGTCCTTGGAAACGACGGCACCCTGGCCGGAGGTGTTGATGGTCTTGAGCAAATCCTTGGCGCCCATCAGGAACTTCAAGGTGCCGGCCTGGAAGCTCTGGCCCTGGGCCTCGAGTTTCGCCAGCTCGCGCTTGTCGAGATCGGCCTTGAGGACATCGACCTCGGCGGTCAGGGTCTTCGCCACCGCGAAGCATTTTTCGAAGGTGGCGATCAGCTGCGGGTGCATTTCCTTGGCCTTGGCGCACTTGTCGTCCTTGTAGTCCTGCTGGTCGTAATAATCGGAGGCTTTCTTGACGAGGGGAACGAGCTCGGCGTTGCAGGCGGCCAGGTCTGTGGCGGCCTTCTCCGCGGCGGGCAAGGCGGGCGCGCCCTCGGCGCCGCGCTTGGCGGCCTTGTTGCAGCGCTCGATCGAGTCGTCGTAGAGCGAGTAGAGGCCGTAGGTGATGTACGGCTCGTTGCAGTTGGGCCCGGACTTGCTGACCCAGGAGAGATAGCGGTCGTAGCTTTGCTGTGCGCGCGATTGGGAGCGGTTGATGCACTCCACGTAACCGTTCAACTCGTCTTTCAAATCGCGATCCGGATCGCCGGAGATGGTTTCCTTCACCGCGTTGACGATGGGGTTCTGCGGCGCTTCCGAGGGAGTCGACGGCGTGGGAGCCGAGGGCGGAGGCTGCTTGGAAGACTCCTTCACCGTCTCTTCGACCTTGCCCTTCACCGCATCGAGCACCGCCTGATCCAGGTGGGCGAGTTTTCCGCATCCCAAACCCACGGCCGCGATGGCCGCCAACAACAATCCGGTCTTCTTCATGGAACCCCCTTAAGTCGGTTGAAATCCTAGTCGTCCGTCGTGCAGCCTTCGGAGGCCGACGACACGTTTTTGATGAACTTTCTCAAAGTGCCCTTGGTCGCCTTCAACGCCGGCGCCTTCCAGGCCTTTCGGCGGTCGTCGAGCGTCTTCTGAGGAACGCCCGCGTTAAGCAGGCGCTTTTCGGCGTCGATGGTGATCTCGTCCCCGTCCTGAAGGAGGGCGATCACGCCGCCCAGCTGCGCCTCCGGCGTGATGTGTCCGACCACGAAACCGTGCGTACCGCCGGAGAAGCGGCCGTCCGTGATCAAGGCCACGTCCTTGCCCAATCCCAACCCCATGACGACGGCGGTGACCTTCAGCATCTCGCTCATGCCCGGCCCGCCTTGCGGCCCTTCGTAGCGGATGACGATGACGTCTCCCTTCCCGATCTTGCCCGCCTCGAGCGCCAAGATGGCGTCCTCCTCGCTGTCGAAGACCTTGGCCTTGCCGGTGAAGGACATCCCTTCCTTGCCCGTGATCTTGGCAACCGACCCGTCCTTCGCGATGTTTCCGTACAAAATCTGGATGTGCCCGGTCTTCTTGATGGGGTCGGAGAGCGGCACGATGACCTTCTGGCCCTCGGCCAAGGCAGGCAAGGATTCGAGGTTTTCGGCCAGCGTCTTGCCGGTAACGGTCAGGCAGTCGCCATACAGGAAGCCTTCCTTTAAGAGCAGCTTCTGCACCGCAGGCACGCCGCCCACATTGCAGAGGTCTTCCATGACGTATTTTCCGGACGGCTTTAAGTCGGCGATGAACGGCGTCTTGTCGCTGACCTTTTGGAAATCGTCGATCGTGATCTTGATACCGACCGTCTTCGCCATGGCGATCAGATGCAGGACGGCGTTGGTCGATCCCCCGAGGGCCATGACGATGGTCATCGCGTTCTCGAAGGCCTTGCCCGTCATGATGTCGCGCGGCTTGATGTCCTTCTCCAACAGGTTGCGAATCGCCTTACCCACATTCCTGCACTCTTCCAGCTTGCCCTTGTGCACCGCAGGGAACGACGAGCTGTACGGCAGCGACATGCCCAGCGTCTCGATGGCCGAGGCCATCGTGTTCGCCGTGTACATCCCGCCGCAGGCGCCGGCGCCGGGGCAGGCATTCTGCAACACGGCCTTGAACTCGCTCTCGTCGATCTTTTTGCCGACATACTGGCCCAGGGCCTCGAAGGCGCTGACGATGTCGAGTGTCTTGTCCTTATAATGTCCCGGCTGGATCGTGCCGCCGTAGATCATGATGCTGGGACGGTTGATGCGCCCCATCGCGATGACCGAACCCGGCATGTTCTTGTCGCAGCCCACGACGGAGACGTTGGCGTCGTACCAGTGCGCGTTCATGACGGTTTCGATGGAGTCGGCGATGATCTCGCGGCTCTGGAGCGAGTAGTTCATTCCATCGGTTCCCATGGAAATGCCGTCGGAGACGCCGATCGCATGGAAAACCAACCCGACCAGCCCCGCGTCCTTGCAGCCCTGCTTGGCGATCTTCGCCAGGTCGTTCAGGTGCATGTTGCAGGGATTGCCGTCGTAGCCGGTGGAGGCGATGCCGATGAAGGGCTTGTGGAGGTCCTCTTCCTTTAATCCCAGGGCGTAGAGCATGGCCTGGGAGGCGGGTTGATCGCGGTCCTCGGTGATGCGGGAGCTGAACTTGTTGAGTTTGGGAGACATCCGCCGCATTTTGCTTAAATGCGGCGGGAAATCAAGGCGTCAGAGATGTTGGCGAACGGCGGCTTCCAGATTGGTCCGATAGCTTTCGATGGAAGCGCGGCGCTCTTCCTTCAAGCGCGGTATCCATTCCGAAAAGACGAGGTCGAGATATCGTCGGCAGAGGTCCACGATACGCCGGCGTTCCAGGCCGGGAACCAGGCGGAACTGGAGCTGACGCAACTCCTGCTCCCAAGGCAGAAATACGCGCTTGAGAAAGTTCGGCAGGGTCAGTTCCTTCACCCTTAAGAGTTCGGAGAGGTCATGCAATTGCATCGGCACGAATTCGGTTTCTTGGAATTCCTGAGGAAGCCCCGAGATGGAATCGTGGAGCGCCGTCGCGATGGCCAGCAGCTCGGGATGGATCCCGGCCACGTCGACGGCGTGATTCAAATCATGGATGGCATACACGAATTCCGGGACGTCGAAACCGGCCTGTTCCAGGAAGGTCGGTATCAGGGGCAGAGCGATCTGCTGCCGGCGCTTGGCGTGCTCCCGGTTGGCCGCGCCCCGGCTGATTTCGCCGTTCACGTAGTACCAATTGGCCGCGTCCTCTCCGAACGCGCGCCGGGCGCCGGCCTCGAAGACGGACAGGGGGCGGATCCTCATGATGACCTCGCCCTTGTTTTTCTCGATGAGGTTTAAGGAGCCTTGGAAGGCCTCGTCGATCCAGGTCAGGATGTACGGGATGTCGATGGGATCGAAAACGGCGAATTCCTGCTCCACCGCATGAAACTCCACCGAGTCTCCCACCACCTTCACGTCGCAGCCCGGGACCGAGTTTCCAAAACGGATGGCGTGATTCCTCCAAACGCGGTCGGCCACTTCGCCTTCGCTGATCTCTCGCCGAAGCGCGCGTAAGGCAAGGTCTCGGATCTCGGGACCGTCCGTCCCAAAGACGGGCGCGTTCGCGGCGCTTTGCGCCAAATCAGCCAAAAAGGGCTGGGACAGGAGGGGACGTGCCGAGAGGGCGGGAAACAGGTTGATCAAGGGCGACGTCATGACCGTCCATTTTCGGTAGATGTTCCAAAATGTTGTGCCCGAAAATGGGGCGGTTTCACCCGCTCAAGGTGAGGGCGTTGAGAAGAGAGGTTCCAGCGCCTGAATCTCCGGAAGGCGGCCGACGGTTCGATGATCCCCGGTTTGCAAATGCCTCCAAAAGGAGTCCGCTATCGGAGACCCCAGCCGCCTTTCTTCAGCGATGAGCTCCGTAATGTCCTCAATATAAAGCCGCTTCCGATGGAGGCGGGCCCGCACGGCCTCGTCCGGGTGATAATTCCCCTCCAAAAACGGGATCAGGGGAACGGCCCAATTGTTGATCCTTTCGGCCAGGTTGGACCCCAACACTTCCTAGGACGTAAGGACCTGCTCCAAGACCCCTTCCTCGGTGAAGACGCGAACCAGTTCGTCTCGCGTCTCCGGCCGGAGACGCGAAAAAACGATCTCCGGCCGCGTCCGCCAGAGCAAAGGCACGACCGGTGCCGGCGAAGAGGATAAGGGGTCCCGGACGGCGACAAGAGGGGTGAGAGAGTCTAGTTCTTTTTCGGAAAGCGGCGGCGCGCCGGCAAGCGACAGCGAAAGCTTCGCGGCGAAGTCCGTGACGGGGACCAGTCTCCAGGAAACGATCGTCATAGCTCGTTCCGCATCGGCCGCCGTTGGGATTGGTTGTGAAAAAGAATCGCCTAGGCCCTCGCCACGGCCTTTTTCCAGCGCTCCAAGTGGTAGGCCACCTGCTTTTTGGGCATCAGCGGCAGGAAGGTCTTATCCTCCTTCCAGTGGGAGGCGATGTCCTTCTCATCCTTCCAGAGACCGACGGCCAGGCCCGCCAAAAACGCCGCGCCCAAGCCGGTGGTCTCGATCATCTTCGGCCGCACGAGTTTCACTCCTAAAATGTCCGATTGGAACTGCATGAGCAGGTTGTTCACGCAGGCGCCACCGTCCACTCGGAGAACCTTCAGCTTCATCCCGATGTCCTTCTGCATGGCCATGAGGATGTCGTATTGGCAAAACGCGATGCCTTCGAGCGTCGCCCGGGCGATATGGGCCGACGTCGTCCCTCGCGTCATGCCGGAGATCGTCCCGCGGGCGTCCGGGTTCCAATGAGGCGCGCCCAATCCCACAAAGGCCGGCACGAAGACCACGCCGCCCGAGTCGGGAACGGTCGCGGCCAGGGCCTCGACCTCCGAAGACTTGTGTAGGATCTTCAACCCGTCGCGCAGCCACTGAACCGCCGCGCCCGCGATGAAGGCGCTGCCCTCGATGGCGTAGGAGACCTGGCCGTTCAGCTTCCACGCCACGGTAGTGAGCATCCCGGACTTGGAGAGGACCAGTTTCTTGCCGGTGTTCATGAGGAGGAAGGAACCGGTGCCGTAGGTGCACTTGGCTTCACCGGCCGAGAAACACGCCTGGCCGAAAAGTGCGGCCTGCTGATCGCCGGCGATGCCGGAAACGGGAATGCCGTCGGGCAAGCCGTCGACGCCGGAGGTGTGGCCGTAGACTTCCGACGACGATTGGATGAGGGGCAGGAGCGACGCCGGCACCCGGAAGATTTTCAGCAAATCCTTGTCCCATTCGAGCGTCTTCAAATTCATCAGGAGGGTGCGCGAGGCGTTGGAGACGTCGGTGACGTGCACCTTGCCGCCGGTCAGGCGCCACGTGAGGAAGGTGTCGATGGTGCCGAAGGCCAACTCGCCCCGTTCCGCCCTCCCCCGCGCCCCCGGGACGTTCGTGAGGATCCAGTCGATCTTCGTTCCCGAAAAATAGGCGTCAAGAACCAAACCCGTCTTCTGCTTGATCTTGGGCTCCAGTTTTTTCTTCTTCAATTTTTCGCACATCGGGGCCGTGCGGCGGTCCTGCCAGACGATGGCCCTGTGGATGGCCCGGCTCGTCGCCCGCTCCCACACCACCGTCGTCTCGCGCTGATTGGTGATGCCGATGGCGGCGATCCGATCCGGATCCACGTCCGCCGCGCGGATGGCCTCTTCGATCGTCTTGACCGTCGAACCCCAGATCTCCTCGGGATCATGCTCGACCCAGCCGGGATGCGGGTAGTGCTGTGGGAACTCGTTATTGACCTTGGAGAGGATGTTCAGATCGCGGTCGATCAGGAGGACGGTGGTGCCCGTCGTCCCCTGATCGATGGCCATGACGATGTCTTTCATAGGGCGCGGTGGTACCATGGAGGGAAAGGACGATCAAGGTCGGAGGAGGAGCTACTTTGAGCCCTGAACGGCGCCGACACACACCATGCCGACTAGGTCATAAATTTCGATGTTTTGGGAGTAGCGGAACGATGGGGAGAAGAATTTCGGATCGTGCTCCACCCAACTGCCGCCACGAGACGCGAATTGATCCTCTTCCGAAAAATCCCTCAACATCCACTTCTCAACGTTTCCCAGCCAATGGCGCGTTCCATGGGGTTGATCGCGATATCGCTCATCTTCCACGTCTAACGTCCCCCGATGCTCTGTCCCGATACTACAATGAACGTATTGCGCGAAATCAGGGTCTTCCGGCGACGTAAAGAAGGAATCCGTTGTCGACCCCTTTAAGATCTCCAAAAATTGACGGTCCGTCGGAAGATCCAAACCCATCGCCAAGGCCAAGCCGCGCGCTTGGGGGTAAGACACGCCGAATATAGGATGTCTAAGGAATCGAACGCCGATCTCTTCTCCTGAAGGAAACGTCGGAAACTTGAATGCCATCACCGTTTTGTCGTCGTTCATCGCCAATTCCCTATTATTGTGAAAATCGCGCATTTTATCCTCCCCCATCAGGACTCTCAGATCATCGAGACTCGCATGCAGGGTCAAAATGCCGGCGTTTTTTCCGGCGATCAGACGTTCATCCAGAATACCATAGCTGGCGCCATCCCGATTCAGCTTGCGCACAAACGCCTCGGCCGTCCCCTGCTCCAGCGGCGCCCGGCTTACCCAAAGGTCCCCGCACCGAACCATCAAATGACCGCAGAAGGTCGTTGTTTGGATTCCCAGCATGAAACCCTCCCATCACGGCGCTTTTCGGCCGCTGCGGGATTTTGTAGCGATTTCATCGGAACCAAATCGGAGATTTGGCGGAATGGATATATTCTATTCGCGAAAAAACCGGACGACCTCGCGCGCCACGAGGTCTTTTTCATAATCCATCGTCAGCACGTGGTTGGACTTTTCCAGCTTCACCGTACGGATGACCTTCGACCCCAAGCGGTTCTCCAGGTAGGCGAGATTTTCGAAGGGCGCCGTGTTGTCCTTGGGCGAGTGGATGATCACCGTCGGCGCCTTGATGCCCGACAGCCCCGGCTTCACCTCTTCCTGAAGGCGGACGATCTCCATGATCGCCTCCACCGGCATCCACGAATAGCAGCGAAAAGCCCGCCGCCCGGCCGGATCGTTGATGGCCGGACCCAGGAGTTTCGGCTGGTAGGGATAGAGATAATGGAGCGGCGTGTTCGCCACCAAAGGAAGGAGGCGGTTCATCAGGAATCCCTTGAACAGGACGGGCGTGGCCAAAAGCGCCAACCTTTGGACCTTGAACTCCTCCGCGATCTTCAACGCCAGGAGACCGCCCAAAGACAATCCGGCGATGCAAACCGCGTCCGTTCTCTTCTTTAGGGCGTGATAGGCCGGCAGGACGCTCTCGTACCAATCCCGCCATGTGGTGCGGCGCAAATCCGACACCTTCGTCCCGTGCCCGGCCAAGAGCGGGGCCTCCACCGCGAACCCCGCTGCTTCCAGCGGGACACGCAAGGAGTCGAGACACTCGGGAGTGGCGGTAAAACCATGCAGAAGAAGCACGCCGCGATCGTTCACCGGGGCGTCATGACACGGGATTTAGCTTTTGACAACAATCGCGGCCGGACGGTAAATCCGCTTCATCGTGTTGAACCTGGAAGGCATTTGCCTCCCCATCAAGAAGGACCTGGCCGACGTCGAGGCCGTCATTCAAAAGCACACCGCCTCGTCGGTGGCCTACGTCACCTCCATTTCCGAATACGTCATCAAGAACGCCGGCAAGCGGCTTCGCCCCATGCTGTGTCTCTTTTCTTCGCGGCTGGCCGGCGCCTCGGGTCCGAAAGTCACCGATTGCGCGGCGGCCATGGAGTTCTTCCACACGGCCACGCTCATGCACGACGACGTCATCGACAACGCCAAGCTGAGGCGCGGCAAGACGTCCGCCAACAGCCGCTGGGGCAATCAGGTGGCCGTGCTGGTCGGCGACTTCTTCTACTGCCAGGCGTCCTCTCTCCTGGTCGGCACAGGCAACCTCCGCATCATCAACATGGTGACCAAGGCCATGCTCTCCACCACCGAGGGAGAGATCCTGGAAATCTCCAAGTCCAACGACTTGGGAACCACGGAGCAGGATTATTTGAAAATCGTCACCGACAAGACCGCCGTCCTGATGGCCACCTCCTGCGCCATCGGCGGGGTGTTGGGCAACGTCTCGGAAGAATACGTGACGGCCTTGGGAGAATACGGCCGGAATCTGGGCGTCGCCTTTCAATTGGCCGACGACGTCCTCGACTACATCTCCGACGACGCCTTCGGAAAAACCCAGGGCACCGACCTGCGTGAAGGAAAGCTCACGTTGCCCCTCATCACCGCCCTCCGCCACTGCAACAACGACGAGCGCCGTCTGATCAAGGACGTCCTGATCGCCGAGAACCTGGACGACGCCCGCCTCCGGGACGTCATCGGCATCATCAACCGCTACGGCGGCATCGAGAACACCTTCAACTTGGCGCGCAGCTACGTTCAAAAGGCAAAGGACGCCTTAAGCCCCTTCAAGCCCTCCATGGAGCAAGAAGCCCTGATCACGCTCGCCTCCTACGTCATCGACCGCAAACAGTAGTTTCTCCGAACCCGACCATCCGAAAATCGTTCTCTTCTTCAGTGTCCTTTCGCGTTTTCCCGCACGAACGGCGTTGGCACGCGCCTTGCTCTTCTTTCCAACGTTTCACGGACTCTCCGCGGGGGCCCGTGAGGCAAGGAGAAGACCGTATGAAAGAATCCATCACTCTGAAGGACGTCTTCACGATTGCGGAGAGGCCGCAGAGCAATCCGGAAGCGAAGGACCGCTGGACCAAGATTGGCGTCGGGTTCGTCAACCGAGACAACTCGATCAACGTCATCTTGGACGCGGTCCCGCTCAACGGACGCCTGCAGATCCGCGATCGCACGCCGTACCCTCAGAAAAACCAACAACCGTCCAAATAAAGGAGACCGTTATGAAGAAAGTCTACTCGTTCCTGGCCGTCTTGGCCGTCCTCGTCCCCCTGATCGCCGGCGCCGCCACGAAGAAGGCCCCGGATCACGCCGTCAACATCAACACCGCCTCCGTCGAAGAGCTGATGCAGCTTCCCGGCATCGGCAAAGCGAAGGCCGATGCGATCGTGACCTACCGCCAGGCCCATCCGTTCAAGTCGGTGTCGGAGTTGACCGAAGTCAAAGGCATCGGCGCCAAGATGTTGGAGAAATTGCAGCCCAACGTGACGGTCGACGGCTCCGTCCCCTCGAAGCCGACGGCGTCCGCGACGACGGTCCGCTAGTTCTTTAAGAATTGGCGGAATC
>DASUFF010000018.1:0-4839 GCA_036274695.1 bacterium
CCAGTACGATTCCTCCGGACGCGTCACGCGCGTCGAGGTCTTATCTGACAGGTTTCCGGGAACGACGCAGTTCCTCGATTATATCTACGACGACGCGGGGCACGTCGTTGAATTCGTCGGCGGCAGCTATACGGACCCCGCAGCACCCGTCATCCAGCGGGTGACCCGGTTCCTTTACGACGGCGGGCTCAAGGTTTCGCTGAAGACCTACAACGGCGACCCGGCCGCCGTGCCCGTACAGAGGTCCGACCGGTGGGAATACGACGCCAAAGGGCGCGTGTCCCGCTTCGAGCATTTCTCGGGCGATTTCGAGGACGGAGGGATCCTTCTCTCCTCCAACGATTACGCCTACGACGCGAACGGCTTTTTGAACGGTCTCGTCCGGAAGGACGGAACCGGAGCCATCGAGTTCGTCTCCGTATTGACCAACGACGCGGAAGGACGGCCCCTCACCTATAAGCGGTTCAACGGCGACCCCGCGGATCCCTCCGCGACGGTCTCCCTCTCCCGCATCCTCGATTACGACGGACAAGGCAATCTGGTCTTTTACGCCGGCTTCCGGGGGGATTTCGACGATCCGGCCGCGAACGTCGGAAGGATGTACTTCATGACCTACGACGGCGATGGGAACCGGGTGGGTCTCCGGTACTTCGACTTTTTCATTTCACCCAATCCCCAGGCGGTCGTCGCATGGACCTACGACGAGCACGGGAATTTTCTAACGATCGAGCTCCCCTTGGACGAGAGACCGCTGCTCCCGGTCGAATTATTGGACAGTGACGACCCGTCCCTCCCCGAGGAACCGGTGGTCCCGAACGGGCCCGCAACGGCCTCGGACTATTTCCTGGCTCCGTTCGACATCGTTCCCGTGGAGGGAGCGCCGGGGCTGCTCTAATATTTCGCCAGCCGCCTGGCGGCATCGACAACGTCCTGCTTGGAGGGAAGGTAGAAATCCTCGAGCTGCGGCGGGAACGGCACCGGCATCATCTTGGCGGCGATGCGCACGGGTGCGGCGGCGAGATGGTCGAAGGCCTTCTCGACGATGATCGACTCCAGTTCCGCGCCGACGCCGCCGCGCATCGGGGCCTCGTGGAGGATGATGACCTTGTTGGTCTTCCTGAAGGACGCCAGCATCGTCTCTTCGTCCAAGGGCACCAGGCTCCTTAAGTCGACCACCTCCAGTTCGATCCCCTCGCCTTCCAGCTCCTGGGCGGCCTTCAGCGCCAGATGCACCATCGCCCCGTAAGTAACGACGCTGACATGTTTCCCTTCGCGCCGGACGGCCGCCTTTCCGATCGGCACGATGTATTTCTCCGCCGGCACCTCGTCCTTCAATTCGTAATAAAGTTTTTTATGTTCGAAATAGATCACCGGATCGTCGTCCTCGACGGCGGCCTGCAGAAGGCCCTTGGCGTCGTAGGGCGTGGAAGGGCAGACGATCTTCAAGCCGGGCACGTGGAAGAACCAGGCCTCGGGGCATTTCGAGTGGAAGGGGCCGATGCGCAAGCCCCCGCCGAAGGGCATGCGGACGACCATCGGAACATGGGTTCCGGTCCGGAAATAGTAAGGGGCGGCGTAATCGACCAGAGAGGAAAAACCGCTGGTGATGAAATCGGAGAACTGAATCTCGGCGATGGGTCGGAGTCCCGCGATCGCCGCGCCGGTGGCCTCGCCTAAGATTGCCAATTCGGACAACGGCGTGTTCTTCACGCGCCTCTTCCCGAACTCGTCGACCAAACCCTTCGTAATGCCGTAGACGCCGCCGTACTCGGCGACGTCCTCGCCGAAGAGATAGACGCGCTCGTCCTCGCGCATCGCCGTGCGCATCCCATCGCGGATCGCTTCGCCGTAAGTCATGAGGGCCATCGTAACTCCGATCAACGCACCAACGAGCATCCTCCGGAAGAGGAATCCGGCTCCTCCGGTTCCGTAACCGTTACGGAAGCACTCGCCGCATTGTTCCCTGCGTTCGGATCGACCGCCTGTCCACTCACGGAGACCGTGGGCGTAAAGATCCCCGCCGAGCCTGTACGTGCCTCGATCGTCACCGTCGCCGATGCCCCCGCGGACAGGATGCCCAAGTCGCAATGAAGCTCCGAGGTGCCGGTGCAAGCGGGCGTCGTCCCTTCAACGGCGAGCCCCGCGGGAATCGAGGCCGTCAGCGTCACCGCTCCGACCTGGGAACCGGAAGCGTTCGCAACCGTGGCCTTCAGCGTCACGGAATCCCCCGCTTGGACTTCCCCCGGTTCGGCCGTCAGGGCGGCGCTCAGATCGACGGAATCCCCTTCCAGGCGGACCAACGTGATCTGATTATCCGCGACGCCCGCCATGAGGATGTGGCCGTCGGACGTCACCGCGACCGACCGGGCTTCGGCGTTCAGGCCCGCCGGGATCCGGCTCTTTCCGTCCCCGCCGAAAGAAGTGTCCAAGGAACCGTCCTCATTCAGGCGCATGATGCCGAAGGCCCCTTCCGTTCCTTCGTAGGCCGAGCCGACGACAAGGATGCGTCCGTCCGCTTGGAAGGCGAGGCCGGTGGGAATGTCCTGCCCGGAGGCGACGGCTTCGACCAAGAACCCGTCTCCGCTGAAACCCAGGTCCAGGGCGCCGTCCCCGTCGAAGCGCACGACGCCCGTGTCGTTAACGCCGTTCGAGGTCAAGCAGGCCGCGACGATCTTTCCGTCCTCTTGAAGGGCGATGGTCTGCGCCCAATCGATACCGGGCACGAGCGACTGCTGAGCGAAGCCGGCGACGCCGAAATCCATCTCTTGATTGCCTTCCCCGTCAAAACGAACCACGGCGACATCCTGGTCGGTGAAGTTCCGGCCGGCGACGACGATCCTGCCGTCCGGCTGGAGGGCCATCGCCCGCCCCTCCCCGCCGTCCCCTCCCAGGGTCGCCGTAGCGAGCCCGTTGGTACCGAAGTCCGGGTCGAGGGCGCTGCCGTCGGCCAGCAAACGCAACGCCGTCATGGCGACGTTTTTCATCCCGCCCAGGACGATTTTTCCGTCGGGTTGAACGTCCATGCCGCCCAGGGAATCGGAAGGGTCCGCTCCGGGCAGCGAAAACACGCCGTCCTGGCCGAACTCCGAATCCAGGATCCCATCCGAAGAATAACGGACCACGACGAAGTCGTTGAAGGCGGACGTGCCGGCGACGACGAGGCTTCCGTCGGGCTGAATGTCGAGAAAGCGGGCATGGTCGCTCTGGCCGGGAAGGACGGGGGTCAGCACGATCCCCGACGTTCCGAAGCTCTCATCCGGACTGCCGTCGGGGAGGTAACGGAGGACGGCGAAGTCGATGTCCGTCCCGTTGTCGGCCTCTCCCACGACGACGATCTTCCCATCCTCTTGAAGGGCGATGTCGCCGGCCGAGGAGGAGACCGAAAACGGGGTCTGCACGATCCCGTCTCCTCCGCCGAAGGTGATATCCGGATCACCTGGGGCAGCCCCCGCGCGGAATGCCCAAAAGGCGAAAATGGCGAGCATCAGGATTCGAAACGTCATTTCTATTCTCCTTAAAGGTTGTCGGGAAGGTCTTCGGGGACGGGAAGCGGCTGGGTCCGCGCCCACTCCACCGCCTCCTCGATCTCGCGCTCGATCCTCTCCTCGATCTTACGCTCCTCGGCCTCGTCGAGAACCTTCTTTTCCTCGAGCAGCCTCCGGAACGAAACGATCGGGTCTTTCTTTTTCCAGGTCTCGATCATGTCCTTCGGGATGTAGGTGGCCATGTCGTGCGTGCCGTGCCCGGCCATTCGCAGCGTCTTGCATTCGATCAGGGACGGCCCTTGGCCGGCGCGCGCCCGGTCCACGGCGGTCTTCGCCGTCTTATATACGTCGAGAACCAAATTGCCGTCGATGGTCTTGCCCGGCATGCCGTAGCCCGCGGCGCGGAGCGCGAGATTCTCCACCGCCGCCTGCTCGTGCAGGGGCGTGGAGATGGCGAATTGGTTGTTGTTGATCATGAAGACGACCGGCAATTTGAAGACGGCGGCATAGTTGAGCGCCTCGTGGACGATACCCTGGGACGACGCCCCGTCGCCGAAAGACGTTAGCACGACGCCCTTCTCGCCCCGGTATTGCATGGCCGCAGCCACGCCGTTGGCCACCGGCAGCCACGAACCCATGTGGGAGACGAAGCTCAAGATCTGTTTGGAGGCGTCTCCGAAATGGACGTTCCCGTCGCGCCCCAGGGTCGGAGAACTCACGCGGCAGAAGTATTGGGCGAAGACCTGTTTGAGGGTGATCCCGCGCACGAGATGCGCGCCCATGTCCCGGTGCGAGGGAGCGAGCCAGTCGCCGTCCTCCAGCGCCATCGCGGCGCCCACCGAGATCGCTTCCTGCCCCGTCGAGAGATACCCTTTCCCGATGATGAGGGGTGCCTGGGGATTCTGGCTCTGGCAGATGTAGGCGATCTTGTTCTCCAGGGTCCGCGTGAGCAGCAGATAATAATAAATATCGAGGAGCTTTTCCCTGGGAAGAGCTCCGAGGTCGCCCGATCGCGCCGCGTTCGTGGCGGATGGAAGGGCCATGGGGGAGATTCTACCGAATTCACCGGCAGGAGGCGATGAATGTTTCTATCGAAGCGGAATTACCGGGAATTTCCTGAGAAGGAGACAATGATGTCGTTCCGAACGCCGTCCACGACGTCTCGGACGAACTCGGGCTCGCCGCCAAGCGGGATGCAATCGGAGACGTTCGGAACCTTGTGCCACTGAGCCGTCAGCACCAGGGCGGCGGCGACCCAGAAGGCCGAGACCAGCAAGAAGTGAAGGACTTTGTGTTTCATCTCCATGGCGGCATCCATCCTCTACCCTGTTGGATGCCATCATGAAGGATTTGG
>DASUFF010000019.1:0-6465 GCA_036274695.1 bacterium
CGATGCCGGCCCTTCGCCGAAAGCCGCAGCTCGGCGATCACCTGAACCAGAGCGAACGCCGCCATCGCCCCGAGGAGGCTGACGGGAAGGACGAAGGCGGCGGCCGCGGCGCCGAGGGACGCCGTCAGCACCTCCCGAAACGAGAGGCCTCGCAAGATCAAAAAGAGAAGGATGAAACCGCCGAGTACCGTCACGGGCCCCTGAAACCGGCCCAGCCAGAGGCTCAAGCCCGCGGACGCCGCCAGCGAGATCCAGAGATTGAGCCTATTCATGGCCTTCCTCCTTCCTTTTTTGGAGCCGGCGCAAAAATTCGATCTCCACCTGGTGCTCGAGCGTCCCGTCCGTCCCCCCCTCCTGGGAGACCAGGCGCGTGGCGGCCTGGAAGGCGTCGTCGTCGATGCGGCGCAGGTTTAAGATCTCGCAGCGGCCCTTGATGTCTTCGTAGGCGCCTTTCTTCAGGCGGTAATCCTGCTCCAGTCCCACCAACTCCTCGGCGCAGACCTTCGAGCGCTTGGAGAGATCGTCCAAGGTCTTGCGGGTGACGATCAGTTTGCGGATCAGATTGCGGGCGATGTCCTCCCTCTTCTCCTGCATGGCGAAGTCGACGTCGTTCTCGAGAGCCGAGGCGATCGCCTCGCTGGCGATGACGCGGTCCTTGATCTTGTCGATCTGCGTCCGCCGGACCACCAGGTCGGATTCCATTTTTTCCAATTCCTCTTCCATGTCGCGGAGGGCCTGGGCGAGGACCCACTTGGGGTCCTCCAGGCCCTCCACGAGGGCGTGCATGTCGGATTTGACGAGGCGCTTCACGCGGTAGGCTAGCGACATAATTCCTCCTTAGTTGGACGTTCTCTGTTGTTGGGTGCCCTGGTACTGGTACGACTTCGACAGGCGCTTGGATTTCTCGGGCGCGTCGGCGCCGGTGAAGGCGTCGTTGACTTCGCTCTCCACGCGGTTCAATTCCTCCAACTGCTTCTTCATCTCCGGCGCCGGCGACGCCGCGTAGGCCTCCGAAAGCTTGGCGCGGTAACCGCGGATGGCGCCCAAGGCGCCTTCCTTGTTGCCCGACTTCACCTGATCGGCGCTGTCCTTCATGAGCTTGCCGTAGTTGTTCTGGGTCCAGGCTTCCTTGTAGACGCCGGGCGCGATGGACGCGACGGCCTCGGCCTTCTTCTCCATGGGCAGGCAGGCGACCTTCAGCTCGCTGCCGAAGAGGGAGACGGTCTGGAGATTGCCGCCGACGCTGTAGGAGACCGACGCGCCGCCGAGCGGCTTGGTGTAGAGAGAATCGGTCGGCAGACGCAGCGTGACGAAGAGGGTCTTCTTCTGGCTCACGTAGAGATGTCCCGGGCGGATGACGGTCTTACCGTCCTCCTTCTCGACGGGATAACCGGAGGCCTCCACCGCCTCGATGCCCGGCGCCAGGTCGAGCGTGAGCTTGATGCCGCTCGCATGGATGCGGCTCGCCCCGTAGAACTCCTGGGCGAGGACTTTATCGAGGACCGCTAAGTTTTCCAGGAAGGTGTAATTGCCCATGCCGTGGTCGGCGAGCGAGGACATCAGGTTCTCGTTGAAATCGAGGCCGACGCCGATGGTCGAGATGGCGAATTCGCCGCTGACGGCCCGCTCGGCGATGCGCCCCAACTCGGACGGATCGGTGACGCCGACGTTGGCCAGACCGTCCGAGAGGAGGATCAGGCGCTGGGCCTGCCCCGATTTCCGCCCCGCCGACTGGATGACCTGAATGCCGGCCATCAACCCGCCGCCTATGTTGGTGCTGTTGCGGGGCTCGATGCCGCTTAAGCGGGATCGGAAGGTATCTTTCGAGCCGGAGCTTACGCCGGTCAGCGGAATGGGCGTTTCGATGACGTCGTCGAAATCGACTAAGGCGAACCGGTCGCCCTCCTTCAGCTGGTTGATCAGGGACCCGATCGCCTTCTTGGCGTAGTCCATCTTGCGGTCGTCGGCCATGCTGCCGCTGCGGTCCAGGACGATGACGAAGTCGGTGGGCTTGCGGGATCCGCCGTCCATCGTGACTTCGGGCGCCTGGAGGTCGACCTGAAGATAGACCAAGCCGTCGGAGCCTTGGACGACCTTGGTTTGCGAGAGATTGGCTTTGACGGACACGGAGCCGGCGTTCTTCCACCCGGTATCGACGGGTCCGGGCCCTTCGGGGGTTTTCTTGCCGGCGCGGCCGGCGGCGCCGTAAATCAGGATGCCCGCGAGGACGAGCGCGGCCGCGGCCTGCGAAAGTCTCCGGGATCGGTGATTGGGTTGGGGGTTCATATAAGATCTCCTTGTTGGAGCCGATTCTACGGATGAGGAGCGCAAACAACAGACAGAGGCCGGTAAAAGCTTAAGGGTGCGGCTTTACAAATCTTTTACGTGCGACACGCGGCGGATGATGTATTTTTTGTGGGGGCGAGGTAACCTCGCCCCTACTATGACCAAACCTTCGATTTTGGTGGTCGAAGACGAAGAGTCCATCCGCAATGGGCTCTGCGACGTCTTCGTTTACAACGGCTACGAGGTCGACTCCACCGCCGACGGCAAGGACGGTCTTAAAAAGGCCCAGACGGGCCGGTATCACTTGATCGTTCTCGACATCATGCTGCCCGGTCTGGACGGGCTCTCCGTCTGCAACGAGATCCGCAAACTGGACCGGTCGCAACCCATCATCCTGCTCACCGCCAAGAGCGACGAGGAGGACATCATTAAGGGATTGAAGCTGGGCGCCGACGATTACGTGCCGAAGCCCTTCTCCGTGCGCGAGCTCGTGGCGCGCGTGGAGGCCGTCCTCCGCCGGAGCCGGAAATTGACCGAGGAGCGGGAGAAGATCCGCTGGGCCGGCATGGAGATCGATCCGCGGAACCTTTGGGCGACGATCGACGGAAAGACGATCGAGTTGACGCGGCGGGAGGTGGATATCCTGCGCTATCTCATCCAGTGTTCGGAGAGGCCCGTCGGCCGCCAGGAGCTGCTCAAGGAGGTCTGGGGCTACGGCAACGCCCAGATGGAGACGCGGACGGTGGACATCCACATCACCAAGCTCCGCCGCAAGGTTGAGAAGGACCCCGACCAGCCCAAGCGGATCCTCACCGTCCGCGGCGAGGGCTACAAGATAGGATCCTGATTTCGTGAAGCGACTACGCGTTCAATTCGTCCTCTTCTTCGTTCTCCTGGCCGGGAGCCTGGGCTTCCTCGTCTGGAACTCCTACCGCCAGCTGGCGCGCGAGGAGCACGAGCTGTGGCGGGCCCAGGCCGAGAAGGTCTACAATCAGATGCAGGCGGCGGTGAGCGACTTCCTGACCGCCGAGGATGCGCGCCGGTGGAGCGATTACCGGTATTACGGCACGCTCACGCCCGACAAATTCCCCAAGCAGCCGGTCGGTTTCTCGCCCCTCTCCAAAGTGCCCGAAGCGGATCCGCGCGGCTTGGTCGGCTATTTTCAGATCAACCCGGACGACGTCTTCTCGACGCCCTATCTTCCCGAATCGTGGCCCGACGAGCTGGACTCCTTGGTCTACAAGGGAGCGCCGCGAAGGCTTTTGTTCAAAAAGATGGAGGAGATCACCTCGTCCTTACGCGTCTCGAAGGACACGAAGGCGAAGACGCTGGCGAACCAGGGCTACGTCGAATTGGGCGAAATCGGAAAAATCGCCCGCGCGGAAACGAAAGACGGGCTCCTCGGCAAGGACGACCTCGCGCGCGACGAGGCGAAGGCGCTTGACGGTTTTCGGGCCAAGAACGTTTATCCCAATCCCGTTCAGGAGCAGGCGATTCAGTTGGAGATGAGAAAGGGAGCGGCCTCCAAGTCCGCCGCGAAAACGGAAAAGTTTGCGGCCAAAAAGGAAGCGGCGGAGGACTCTCAAGCGCCCGACTTTGAAAATTACGAACACGTCGGCGACGCCCCCGCCGCCCCGCCGCCGCCTTCCGTGGCCCCGACGACGCCCTCCGTCGCGACGGCCGCCGGCGCCGCCGCTCCCGAGCCCGCTAAGCCGGCGGCGGTCTCCGAGTTCCCGAAAGGTGGCCGAAAGGCCGACGGTTTCGACAGGCTCGAAAAACCCGCCGAAAAGGCGCCGGCTCCCGAAAGGGCCGCGCCGCCGAAGCCGCCCCGGGTCCTGTCCGACCCCTTCCAGGCCCGGCTCGTCGATCAGACGTATCTGCTCTTCTACCGCAAGGTCTGGGTGGACCAGCGCCAGTACCTTCAGGGCTTCGCGGTGGATTTGGAAACCTTCTATTCGTGGCTCATGGACCGCAGTTTTGCCAATTCCGAGCTTCCGGAGTTCGCGCTCGCGCGGCTGGAACTTTCGCGGCAGCCGGTCGCCCAATACGGCATCATCCAGCTGCCGCTGGACGGCCTCCAGCCTTTGTTTGAACGGGCGCTCGGGTATCCGCTCAATCTCTTCGATTGGAGCGTCTACGCCGAGCGTCTCCCGCGCATCGGAACGCGCTGGTTCTTGAACACCCTCTCCATCGCCGTCGGCCTGCTGGCGACCATCGGTCTCTTCCTCATCTACCGAAGCGCCGCGGCCCAGGTGACCTTTTCCCAAAAGCGCCAAGACTTCGTATCCGCCGTCACTCATGAACTGAAGACGCCTCTCACCTCCATCCGGATGTACTCGGAGATGCTCGAGGACGACTGGGCGAAGGAAGAATCGAAGCGAAAGGAGTATTACCGCCAGATCAGCAAGGAAAGCGGGCGTTTGTCCCGCATGATCGAGAATGTCCTTCAACTCGCGCGTTTGGAAAAGAAAACCTACAAGCTAAACTTGAAGAAAGCGGTTCCGACCGCCGATTTCGCGGAGATTTGCGAGGAATTGAAGAAGATCGCCGACCGCCAGGGCTTCGTCCTCGCGTGGAAGGAGGATTCCGACCTCCCTCCCCTCACCTACGACCCGGAGGCGGTCAAACAGATCCTGATGACCTTGTTGGACAACAGCCTGAAGTTCGCCACCGAATCGCCCGACAAGACCCTCGAAGCGGAGCTGCGGCGCGAGGGTGACCGTGTGATTTGGGCATGGCGCGACCGGGGACCGGGCATCCCCCAGTCCGCACTGAAAAAGGTTTTTGAGAATTTCTACCGCGTGGAGAACGAGATGACCCGCAAGACCCAGGGCACAGGCATCGGGCTCGCCATGAGCCGGATGCTGGCCGAATCCATGGGCGCGGTCATCGAGGCGCGCAACCGTCCCGACGGCGGGTTGGAAGTGCTTCTGACCTTTCCCGCCGTTTAATCGGCCTGCTGATCAGAAATTAGGCAATTTTTTTCGAACATGCCTTCAAGCGGATTGCAAAAAACTCCAATAATTTCGACAAGCTGGCGATCGCGATCATTTGGATCATGTTTTCCTCCTAATCCCTTATTCACAACGCATGCCAACCCGAAGTATGGAGCGGTCATGCTGACTCAAATCACACGCATTCCTATGATTCCTGCGGTCGCTACGTCGGTGGGCCGGGAATGGGCCCAAGGCCGCTTGGATACGTTCACCCGCCTCTCCGACCACTTGGCCGAGATCTCGCGGGCGGTCCCGTCCTCCGGCGCCCTTCGAATCGTCGTCGATGGTGATGCCTTAAAGGCCACCCTGCTCCGGCAGTCGCGGGCCACGGAGCGGGGCTCTTCCCGAAAACTGGAGCCTCCCTACAACGACGGCGAACGCCAATTTTTCGGCCATGTGGAAGCTGTATCGGAGAAAGCGCTCGAGCAGTTGCGCCAGGGCAAGAATTCCTCCGTGTGTACGGACGGCTGGGCCCTGTTGAACGGGGCGGCCGTCCTCTTCCGGGAGGAAACGGGCGTTCCCCAATTCTTCGGTTTGGGCGCCTTAAGCGTTCTTCGGAAGGTCGCGTTGCGACAGAAGGGTTCCGAGGAGACGAAAATCTTTTTTGACGAGAACGTCGACGATCGGCTCGGCGCCGGTATCGTCACCGCCCTGCGCATCTATCTGGGAATGGATAAACTTGGAGGCGGGCGGGAAGACTTGGTTCCCCATCGCTTCCGTCGCGAAGCGCATGCCTGGGTCATCGGGTCGCTCGGAACCGATCCCCGCTAATTAAGGGACGCTGGGCGAATTCGGAATCTTCTCGGGATCGGTGTTGGGAACCTGCACGCCGGCGCCTTCGGCGCTGACGACGGGAGCCGTCTTCCAGGTCCAGGACGTGGAGGCGATGGAGGAACCGTCGGAGCAGCGCACGCTTTGAATCTTGGCCTTGTAAACGGTGTCGGGCACCAGGCCTTCGGGGAGACACGTGGCGGACGTTTTGCTGTCCGACAACGTCAGGTCGCACTTGAGGAAATTGTCCGGCGCGTCCTGGGCGGTTACGAGGAAGGTTTCGGCCCCGACGCTGCCGATATCGAGTTCGCAGGAGAAGCGGGCCTGGATGCCCACGTCGATCATCACCGACTCCTGGGGCGTGTCGATGCCCGAGCCGTTGCGGGGCAGGACCTCCAGGATCTTGTTGTCC
>DASUFF010000020.1:0-40236 GCA_036274695.1 bacterium
AACGGCGACGGGATAGGCTACGAGTCGCTCCTGGCTAAGTCCAAAGCCCCGTAGTCATCCTTTCATGACAGATCAGCAGATTGCCGAAGGCAAAACCTACGCCCACGTCATCCTGCAAGCGACACGGCTTTTTGCGGATCGACCCGCCATGCGTTACAAGAGCAATGGCGAATGGCAAGTGACAACCTACGCCGAGCTGCGCGACGAGATCCTCGACGTGGCCGCCGCCCTTCGGAGCCGCGAAATCAATAAAGGCGACCGCGTCGCCATCTGGATGGAAACCGGGCGCGACTGGGTCGTCTGCGATTTGGCGATCCAAATCGCCGGCGCCATCACCGTGCCGGTCTACCACACGTTGACCCCGGACAAGGCCCTGAACATTCTCCAGGATTCCGAAACAAAGCTGCTTTTCTCGACCTCAGCACGGATTGAAGCTGTCAAGAAAACACCCCCTGCTTCACTACTAACAATATCCGCCGACCTGAATTCAGGCCCGCTATCACTAACGGGTTTCCGTTCCCTGGGAGCGGAGGCCCAAAGGAACCAGCCGAACCTACGCTCCCAGCTCGAGAATCCCGAGGTAACACCCGAAGATCTGTCCGCCATTATTTACACGAGCGGCACGACGGGAGAACCCAAAGGGGCGATGCTGACGCATGCATCCATCGTCGCCAACGCGCGAAGCGGAGATGAAGCCTATTTGGGGAACGCGCACATCCCCCACGTCTTCCTGCACCTGCCCATGGCGCATGTCGTCGGTCGAAACGCCATTGAGTCCATGACGCTGATGTCAGGGGGCATGCTGGCCATCGCGGAACCCGAGCGCGAGAAACTCGTTTCCAATTTACGGGATTTGGCGCCCACCGAATTGGTGACCGTCCCCTATGTCCTCAGCAAATTTCACTCCCAGGTAATGCAAAAAATGAGCGAACGACCGAAGCTGATCCGGAAGCTTTTTTCTCATGCCCTGGCCCTGGGGAAAAAATGTCGCGTCGACCCCCTGGCAAACGGCGGGCCGGTCAGTGAAAGAAAATCCCTTCTTCTTGCCTTTTACGACCGCCTCTTCTTCCGTAAAATTCTCGGTTTTCTGGGCGGCAACGTTCAACAAATCATCACCGGTGCGGCTCATATCAGCCGCGAAACGCTGGAGTTTTTCTGGTCCATCGGGATTCCGCTCTTCGAAGCTTACGGCATGACGGAAACGACGAGCTTCGTGACCTGCTGCAACCGGAAGAGCGTAAAACTGACGACCGTCGGCACTCCCAGCAAGGGCATGGAAGTGAAACTGGCGCCGGACGGGGAAATCCTCGTTCGAGGCGTATGTGTCATGAAAGGATATTGGAAGAGACCCGATACGACCCGCGAATCGATCGATGCCGACGGCTGGTATCGCTCGGGCGACGTGGGCTCGATCGACGCTCAGGGTTATTTGAAAATAATGGATAGAAAAAAGGAGATTTTCGTCCTTTCGACGGGCAAGAATGTGGCGCCTCAATCCGTTGAAAACACGTTGAAGCTCTGCGCATACGTCGAAAACGCCTGCGTGTTCGGAGACCAAAAAAACTACATGACCGCGCTCATCGTTCCGGAATGGACGGCGGTGAAGAAGAAGCTCGGCCGCACCGACCAGCCCTCCCGCGAAGACCCGGACGTCCAGAAACTTTTCTCTTCGGAGATCAAGAAGCTGATGGGATCGGTTCCCGACTACGAACGCGTCAAACGCTTTGCGATCGTCAGCGAACCTTTCTCCGTGGACAACAACATGCTGACGCCCACATTAAAGCTCCGTCGCAAGCAGATCGAAGAACACTACCATAGCACCATCGAGTCCCTCTACGCCGGCCCTCAATCCAACTTTTGGTTTCTGGAAGAGAAGAAATAACCCTTCTGTTTCTCAGCCAATTTTTCTCAAAATGATTCTCAAAACGAGAATTTATCATTTTAGAAATTCCCATTCTCGATTCCGAAAGAGGTCAAGTAGTTGAAATCGTTCGCTTCAGGTTTGGTTTTCAAAATGGTCCTGTGTTTGCACTAAGAATGCTGAACAAGGGGGACATTATGAAGACGCTGCTTGCTGTACTCTTTTTTGGCCTCATCGCTAGTGTTGCGAATGCCGAACTTGCAAGACAGGCTGTTCAAACGAGCGTTGGCTATTCCAGCTCGGTCCCAATTGCTGCTGCCTGCTCCGCTGGATGCAAGGGAGCCAAGGGAGATCCGGGGCCAGCAGGGCCCGTGGGACCGGCAAGCTGCCAGGGAGAAGGATGCTTGTTGGAAAAAGTATACTTTCGCAGCGTTGACCAAATATTGCTGTGCCCTCAACCACTAACGAGCGCCAATCCCAATTGTGCTGCAAATGCATACCCCAGCACGCAGCAACCATTTTTGAAACCGAGCTGTGATGCATTCGATATTCAACTAGCCATATGGCCCGCCGACGTAGGTGTGACGAGCACGTCAGTCTTACACTGGGATGTGTCGCAGGATCCACCTATGGAAGTTAATGCAAGACTCAACGATGAGCATTTAGGAACTAATCCTACACCTCATAATATCAGAAGCATCATCATCTGCGCCGACACCAGCAACTCCCTAGGTCAATAGGCTACCGGACAAATAAAAAAAACCCCGACCTTCTTTCGAAGGCCGGGGCTTCAATAAAGTTCCGGCAACGTCCTACTCTCCCAGCACATCGTGGCGCTAGTACCATCGGCCCAGGTGGTCTTAACTTCCGAGTTCGGGATGGGATCGGGTGTAGCCCCACCGGTATGATCACCGGAAAACTGGTCAAAGTTCAAACTGCACACACATAAAGAACAACAACAGCGTTTAAGAAACAAGCGGTAGGTCCCCGCACCACGCTCGCGCGTAGCGCGGGGGTTACTACCCTTGTCAAAATTATGGTCAAGCCTCTCGACCGATTAGTACGGCTCGGCTAAAACCTCACGGTCTTACACCTGCCGCCTATCAACCTCGTAGTCTACAAGGGGTCTTAGGGATTGCTCCCGGGAAATCTTATCTTGAGGTCAGTTTCCCGCTTAGATGCTTTCAGCGGTTATCTGATCCGAACATAGCTACCCAGCTTGTACCCCTGGCGGGATAACTGGTACACAAGCGGTTCGTCCATCCCGGTCCTCTCGTACTAGGGACAGATCCTCTCAAATTTCCTACGCCCACGAAAGATAGGGACCGAACTGTCTCACGACGTTCTGAACCCAGCTCGCGTACCACTTTAATTGGCGAACAGCCAAACCCTTGGGACCTACTTCAGCCCCAGGATGTGATGAGCCGACATCGAGGTGCCAAACGAAGCCGTCGATGTGAACTCTCGGGCTTCATCAGCCTGTTATCCCCGGCGTACCTTTTATCCGTTGAGCGATGGCCCTTCCATTCAGAACCACCGGATCACTAAAGCCTGCTTTCGCATCTGCTCGACTTGTTGGTCTTGCAGTTAAGCTCTCTTATGCTTTTGCACTCGACGGCCGGTTTCCAATCGGCCTGAGAGAACCTTCGCGCGCCTCCGTTACTCTTTGGGAGGCGACCGCCCCAGTCAAACTACCCGCCAGACAGTGTCCCGTACCCGGCTTCACGGGATACGGTTAGAACTCCAGAACAATCAGGGTGGTATTTCAAGGTTGGCTCCACGATCCCCAAAAGGACCGCTTCAAAGCCTCCCACCTATCCTACGCAAATCGGCCCGAAGTTCACTGCCAAGGTGTAGTAAAGGTGCACAGGGTCTTTCCGTCTTTTCGCGGGCAGACAGCATCAGCACTGCCATTACTATTTCGCTGAGTTGGTAGCCGAGACAGCGGGGCACTCGTTACTCCATTCGTGCAGGTCGGAACTTACCCGACAAGGAATTTCGCTACCTTAGGACCGTTATAGTTACGGCCGCCGTTTACCGGGGCTTCGGTTCGAGGCTTCTCTTGCGATGACCTCTCTCCTTAACCTTCCGGCACCGGGCAGGAGTCAGACCCTATACGTCGTCTTACGACTTAGCAGAGTCCTGTGTTTTTGTTAAACAGTCGGTACCCCCGTTTCACTGCGACCTCGTCGCCCTTCGGATGTACTCCTACAAGCGATGAGGCACACCTTCTTCCGAAGTTACGGTGTTAGATTGCAGAGTTCCTTAGCCACCATTATCTCACGCGCCTTGGGATATTCTCCCCGCCTATGTGTGTCCATTTGCGGTACGGTCACCCGGCCGATCACGTCGCAGATTTTCTCGGAAGCGTGGAATCAGTCACTTCAGTTGCTTTTTGAGCTTCCTCGTCATCACCTCTCGGGGATAGCGGCTCTCCGGATTTGCCTAGAGAGCCCCCCTACGGGTTTAAACGCACATCCGATAGTGCGCTGACCTATCCTTCTCCGTCCCTGCGACGCATAACATCGACCAGATGGTGCTGGAATATTAACCAGCTCTCCATCATCTACGCCTTTCGGCCTCGACTTAGGACCGACTAACCCTGGGCGGACGAACCTTCCCCAGGAAACCTTAGGCTTACGGCGTTCCAGATTCTCACTGGAATTATCGCTACTCAAGTCAGCAGGATCTCTTCTAGGGCCTCCAATCGTTCTTACGATCGATCTTCGCAGGCGACTAGAATGCTCCCCTACCGCTCACAATCATCCGTAGATGACTGTGAACCCGCGGCTTCGGTGACTAGCTTGAGCCCCGTTACATTTTCGGCGCAAGTTCGCTCGACCAGTGAGCTGTTACGCTTTCTTTAAAGGATGGCTGCTTCTAAGCCAACCTCCTGGCTGTTTGTGCAAACTCACAACCTTTACCACTTAGCTAGTACTTTGGGACCTTAGCCGGCGATCTGGGCTTTTTCCCTCTCGGCCACGGATCTTATCACCCGTAGCCTGCCTCCCGTGATATCGAAGGTGGTATTCGGAGTTTAATAGGATTTGGTAGCCATTTCTGACCCCTAGTCCTTTTAGTGCTCTACCCCCACCCAGAAACTCACGAGGCTATACCTCAATATATTTCGGGGAGAACCAGCTATCTCCAGCCTTGATTAGCCTTTCACTCCTACCCTCAGTTCATCCGAGCCCGTTTCACAGGGCACCGGTTCGGACCTCCAGCCATATTTCTATGACCTTCATCCTGACCAAGGGTAGATCGACTGGTTTCGGGTCTGCTCCTGCAAACTTGATCGCCCTATTCGGACTCGCTTTCGCTACGGCTGCCACCCAAAGGGGTGTTAACCTTGCTTGCAAGAGCAACTCACTGACTCATTATGCAAAAGGCACGCGGTTAGACATTCCGCCTTGCGGCGGCATAGTCCTTCCACTGCTTGTAGGCGTGTGGTTTCAGATTCTATTTCACTCCCCTTCCGGGGTTCTTTTCACCTTTCCCTCGCGGTACTAGTTCACTATCGGTCAGAAGCTTGTGTTTAGCCTTGGATGATGGTCCACCCGGATTCCCACAGGATTACACGTGTCCCGTGGTACTTGGGATACCGCTAGAGTCTTTTAGAATTTCGATTACGGGGCTATCACCCTCTGTGGCCGGACTTTCCAGACCGTTCTTCTATCCTAAAAGAATCTCATATCGCGGTCCCGCAACCCCTGCTTGTATTGCTACAAACAGGTTTAGGCTGTTCCGATTTCGCTCGCCGCTACTTTCGGAATCTCTAGTTTGATTTATATTCCTCCAGGTACTGAGATGTTTCAGTTCCCTGAGTTCGCCCGATGGGACTATGTATTCATCCCAACGTGTCTCGGCTTTCGCCAAGACCGGTTTCCCGATTCGGAAATCTCCGGATCAAAGCCTGTTAAGCGGCTCCCCGAAGCTTATCGCAGCTTACCGCGTCCTTCTTCGCCATCTTCTGCCGAGGCATCCACCTCACGCCCTTAGTAGCTTGACCAAAAATTGAGAATTTTGGCTTGTTCTCTTAAACGCTGATGCTGTGCTTTATGCTGCATGCAGTTTACTATCTATTTAGTTGTCAAAGAACTTCACTTAATCTTTGTAACACCGGCTCCGTGTGGAGCCAGTCGGGATCGAACCGACGACCTCCTGCTTGCAAAGCAGGCGCTCTCCCAGCTGAGCTATGGCCCCAATTCTCACCCACACTCTTATTCAATGTGGGCCTGAGTGGATTTGAACCACTGACCCCGCGCTTATCAAGCGCGTGCTCTAACCAGCTGAGCTACAGGCCCATTGGGCCACGAGCTGCGCCGGCCCGGAATCTTTCAAAGAGCGATTCGCTCCCTGGAAACTAAATAGATGCGTAGTTAGGGCCGCACTGCATCTTTCGATACAGCACGATGACCTTAGGATAGTCTCGTGAGAGACTCCTTAGAAAGGAGGTGATCCAGCCACAGGTTCCCCTACGGCTACCTTGTTACGACTTCACCCCAATCATGAGTCAAACCTTGGACGGCTACCTCCTTGCGGTTGGCGTACCGGCTTCTGGTGTAACCCACTTTCGTGGTGTGACGGGCGGTGTGTACAAGGCCCGGGAACGTATTCACCGCGGCGTTCTGATCCGCGATTACTAGCGATTCCGGCTTCGTGGAGTCGAGTTGCAGACTCCAGTCCGAACTGAGGATGCCTTTTTGGGATTAGCTCCCCCTCGCGGGTTGGCAACCCTTTGTAGCATCCATTGTAGCACGTGTGTAGCCCTAGGCATAAAGGCCATGAGGACTTGACGTCGTCCCCACCTTCCTCCGGCTTAACGCCGGCGGTCTCTTTAGAGTGCCCAACTGAATGATGGCAACTAAAGACAGGGGTTGCGCTCGTTGCGGGACTTAACCCAACATCTCACGACACGAGCTGACGACAGCCATGCAGCACCTGTGTTGCAGCTCCCTTGCGGGCACCCCTCCCTTTCAGGAGGGTTCTGCACATGTCAAGCCTAGGTAAGGTTCTTCGCGTTGCGTCGAATTGAACCACATGCTCCACCGCTTGTGCGGGCCCCCGTCAATTCCTTTGAGTTTTAGTCTTGCGACCGTACTTCCCAGGCGGGATGCTTAATGCGTTGGCTTCGGCACTCGGGGGGTCAACTCCCCGAACACCTAGCATCCATCGTTTACAGCGTGGACTACCAGGGTATCTAATCCTGTTTGCTACCCACGCTCTCGCGTATGAGCGTCAGTATCGGTCTAGAGAGCCGCTTTCGCCACCGGTGTTCCTCCCAATATCTACGAATTTCACCTCTACACTGGGAATTCCGCCCTCTTCTCCCGTACTCAAGCCTTCCAGTTTTCCGTGCCGTTCCATGGTTGAGCCATGGGATTTCACACGAAACTTAAAAAACCACCTGCACGCGCTTTACGCCCAGTAATTCCGAACAACGCTTGCACCCTCCGTTTTACCGCGGCTGCTGGCACGGAGTTAGCCGGTGCTTCCTCCGCAGGTACCGTCAATCCGAGACCCTATTCGAATCCCGGAGTTTCTTCCCTGCTGACAGGGCTTTACGACCCGAAGGCCTTCATCACCCACGCGGCGTTGCTGCGTCAGGGTTTCCCCCATTGCGCAATATTCCCCACTGCTGCCTCCCGTAGGAGTCTGGACCGTGTCTCAGTTCCAGTGTGACTGGTCGTCCTCTCAGACCAGCTACCCGTTATAGCCTTGGTAGGCCATTACCCTACCAACTAGCTGATGGGCCGCGAGCTCATCTCCAAGTGGTACCTGGTTACCCAGGCACCTTTGACCCCTATACTCGAAAGTACTGTGGTCTTATCCGGTATTAGCCCGCCTTTCGGCAGGTTATCCCGATCTCAGAGGCAGATTACTCACGTGTTACTCACCCGTGCGCCACTATCTAAACTCCGTATTGCTACGAAATTTAAATCGTCCGACTTGCATGTGTTAGGCACGCCGCCAGCGTTCGTTCTGAGCCAGAATCAAACTCTCCAGTTAAATTTGTAACTGGTGGCCAACTGAACCGTCCCCGCAACGCTCACTTTTAAGTTCGCATTTAAGGACAAAATTCAGAGGACCGAGTTTTCATTAGAATTAACTATGAGCCCTAAACTACGCTATCTATTTAGTTTTCAAAGAGCGAAAAAAGCTTCCCCCCCTCTCAGACCTTCGCCTGCGAAGGGTTCATTTTGCTCAGGTTTTTAAGGAACGTACTGCTTTCAAAGAGGGCGGGTTAGTAGCAGAAGATTTCTTGGACTGTCAATGAAATTGCCGCCGAAAACCGCGACTTCTACTCTTTTCTTACCTTGCTCTCCCTCCGAAGCAAAGCGTTCCAGATTGTAGAGTTTTTAGTGAATTTGTCAACGTAAGCCTTGTTCGAAGGAAATATATAACTCATCAAATAATAAGGACTTTTAGGAACTTTTTCTTCCCCACGCGGATGATATGCTCCTCGGGTGACACAACATAATCGATTTCATTCACTTTTTTATCATCAACCGAAACCCCTCCCTGCTTAATCAACCGCCTGACTTCCGACTTACTCGGAGCCAATTTAGCCTTAACGAGTATATCCACTAAAACCCTTCCCTCGGAATTTCTGATTTCAATAGTTTCAATCTCGTCAGGTAAACCTTTATTTTTAAATATATTTTCGAATTCGACTGCAGCGGCTTCCGCAGCTGCGTTTCCGTGGAACCGAGCGACCAATTCCTTGGCCAATCTTATCTTCACTTCTTTCGGATGCTCCTGTCCGGAAGCGACCGAAGAGCGCAGCGAACGAATCTCTTCCATATCGAGGCTCGAAAGCAGTTCGTAATAATTCCACATCAACTCGTCGGAGATCGACATGACCTTGCCGAAAATTTCCGACGGCGCCTCCTGAATGCCGATGTAATTGCCGTAAGACTTGCTCATTTTCTGCACGCCGTCCGTTCCGACGAGAAGCGGGAGCGTCATAACGACCTGCGGAGATTGGCCGTCCTGCCGCTGCAATTCGCGGCCGACGAGAAGATTGAATTTTTGATCGGTGCCGCCGAGCTCCACGTCGGCTTTGAGCGCCACCGAATCCTGGCCTTGCAGCAATGGATATAGAAATTCGTGGATAGCGATCGACTCGCCCTTCTCGTACCGTTTTTCGAAATCGTCGCGCTCCAACATGCGCGCCACCGTATGGCGCGACGCGAGGCGGATCATGTCCTTCGCGTTCATTCTCGACAGCCAATGGGAATTGAAAGCGATCTCGGTCTTCTTCGGATCCAGGATCTTGAAGACCTGATCTTGATAGGTTTTGACGTTTTGCTTGATCTGATCCTCGCTCAGCGCGGGACGGGTCTCGCTGCGCCCGGAGGGATCTCCGATCATCGCGGTAAAATCACCGATGAGGAAGATGACGTGATGTCCGAGATCCTGGAACTGTTTCAACTTCTGAATTAAGACCGTATGGCCGAGGTGCAGATCGGGCGCCGTTGGATCGAAGCCGGCCTTGACCCGCAGCGGTTTGCCGCCCTTCAACTTTTCCAAAAGCTCGGACTCTTGGATGACCTCGACGGTCCCCCGCTTCAAAAGGCTCAAGTCTTTCACAACGCCACCTTGTCTTGGATGCGCGTGATTTGTCTAGCGCGGCCGTTGCTTTCCTCGATGTCGACCAGGACGGCGCAAAAACGGGCATCCCCCTGAGCGACTTCAAAGGGCGCGGGCATTTGCTTCGTGAATCTCGTGAGCGCCGCGGTCTTATTGAGGCCGATGACCGAATTATAGGGACCCGTCATGCCCACGTCCGTCAGATAGGCGGTGCCGTTGGGTAAAATTTCCTCGTCCGCCGTCTGCACGTGCGTATGGGTCCCGACGACGGCGCCCACGCGTCCGTCCAGATGCCAGCCCATCGCCCTCTTCTCGCTCGTCGCTTCCGCATGCACGTCCACAAAGACGATATCGGCCCTGCCCTTCACCAGAGCTAGTTCGCGGTCGACGGCCGCAAACGGAGAGTCGACGGCGTTTCCCATCAGGCGCTGCCCCTCGACGCTGATCAGGCACACCTTTACTCCGGAATAGACGTCGAACAGGAGCGCCCCACGGCCGGGTACATCTGCATTATAATTGGCGGGTCTCACCAAGACTTTCGAATTGGCGATGTAAGGGATGATTTCTTTTTGGTCCCAAAGGTGATTGCCAGCGGTGAACGCGTTAACGCCCACGGACGCTAAATCGTCAATCAACTTGGGAGTCACGCCGCGGCCATGAGCAACGTTTTCTACGTTGGCGATGACGAAATCCAGATTTCGCTCTTTCCTCAACTCCGGCAACCGCTTTTTGACGGCCTCCCGCCCCGGCTCCCCGAACACGTCTCCGATAAAGAGGATCTTCATGCTATTTGGCGAAATCGACGGCCCGCGTCTCGCGGATGATCGTCACCTTGATCTGGCCGGGATAGGTCAGCTGGCTTTCGATTTTTTTCACGATGTCCTTGCACAGCATCGTCGCGTCCGTGTCCGAAATGCGCTCGGGCTGAACCATGACGCGCAACTCGCGGCCGGCCTGAATGGCGTAGGCCTTTTCGACCTGGTCGTAGGACGTGGCGATTTTCTCCAGGTCCTCCAGGCGCTTGATATAGGTCTCCGCCGACTCCATGCGGGCGCCCGGACGGGCCCCGGAAAGGGCGTCCGCCGCTTCCACAAGATGATCCAGGACGCTCTCCTGAGGGATGTCTTCGTGATGAGCCCAAACGCCGTGCACCACCGCCGCCGGCTCCCCGTATTTCTTCGCGAGCTCGCCTCCGATGACGGCATGCGATCCTTCGATTTCATGGGAGACGGCTTTGCCGACGTCGTGCAGAAGCCCCGCGCGCCGCGCGAGCTTGGGATCCAAACCCAATTCGGAAGCCATGATCCCGCAGAGGAAACCGACCTCGATGGAATGGTTCAAAACGTTCTGGGCGTAGCTGTACCGGTATTTCAATGCCCCAAGAAGCTTGACCAACTCGGGGTGGATGCCGTGGATGTCCAGTTCGAACAACGCCTGCTGTCCCGCCTCGCGGATCCCCTTTTCCACGTCCTGCGTGACCTTCTCGAGGGTCTCTTCGATACGGGCTGGGTGAATGCGCCCGTCCGTCAGAAGCTTCTCCAACGTCGCCCGAGCGATTTCCCGTCGGATCGGGTTGTGGGAAGAAAGCACGACGGCGCCGGGTGTGTCGTCGACGATCAGGTCGACGCCGGTGGCCTGCTCCAAAGCGCGGATGTTCCGACCTTCGCGGCCGATCACGCGCCCCTTCATGTCTTCCGAGGGCAGCTTTACAACGGAGATGGAGGCCTCCTGGACCCATTCGCCCGACATGCGCTCTATGGCGAGAGAGATGATTTTTTTGGCCTTCTTGTCGGCCGTTTCCTTCGCCTCGTCCTCGATCTGCCTCATTTTCTTGGCGGCCTCGTGCGTCGCTTCGGAAGTCATCTTCTCAACCAGCATGCGCTTGGCCTCCTCCGCGCTCATGCCGGAGAGCCTTTCCAGGAGCTGCTTGGAATCCTCGATCATGTCCTGATACTTTTTCTCGAGCTCTTCCTGATTCTTCTTCTTGGCTTCAAGACCCTGCTCGGAGCGCCGGATGTCGTTCTCCTTGCGTTCCATCTGCTCCATTTTCCGATCGAGATTCTCTTCCTTGACGACGATGCGCTTCTCGGTGGCCGAGAGCTCTTGGCGCCGGCGCTTCTCCTCCTCTTCCATTTCCATGCGCGCCTTGTACATCTGGTCGCGCGCCGCCAACTCCGCCTCTTTTTGAATCGTCTTAGCCTTGTTCTCCGCGTCCTGAACCAAGTTTCTCACCTTGGCCTCGGCCGATTCGGCCTCCTTTTTCAGGACGTTCTTCCTCATGAAAAAGCCGACCACCAGGCCGAACCCCAGCGCCACGAGCCCGCCGATAACCGCCACTAAAACGGATTGAGATTCCATCACGCCTCCTATCTTCCTGCTCCTCCCCCGATGACCCTCGTCTCCGTCACGATCCAATCGCAGACGAGATCGGTCACAACGCGGGGAATCGCGTCTAAAACCTGAAAATCGTAAGCCAGCCCCACTTTTCGGCCCGTATATCCCTGCAAGACTCGGTCGTAATAACCTTGGCCGAACCCCATGCGGACGCCGGAGACATCGAAGGCGAGGCCTGGAATGACGACCGCGTCCATGCGTCCGACCGGCTCCGCCTTGCCGGATTTGGGTTCCGGGATGCCCCAGGACCCGGACTCCATGTCCGACCAGTCCTCCACGAGGAGGAACTCGACCGTCCCCGACGTTACGCGGGGGAAGTAAGTCCGGCATTTCTTGCGGTTCAACTGGTTGAAGATCGCCTCGGTGGGAACCTCGTTCCGTACGGAGGCATAGAGGGCCACATGGGCCAGCTCGTCGAGCAGGGAGGACGCGAACAGACGTTCTTCGATCCGCCGACCCAACCCGACGACTTCGTCGGGGCGAAGGGCCCGGCGCAACGATTTCATCCGGAGCCGAAGACTGTCCTTCGATTCCAAGATCGCGATCCTCGACTGGGAGTGGGAAAATAAGGAAGGCTTTTGAAAAACGTTCCGGCGCCCTATGTCCGTCGAACATCAAATCGTAGATTGTCCGTTCTCCCTGGAAAAGGAGGCGAACTTACTGAGAGATCCGACGGGCGATCGCCGACCAAAAAACGTTTCGAAAGTAACAAGCCTTGATTCCTTTTTTCTCTCACTACCGTTGATCTTCAACCAGCCCCGGTTCGAGCAATCTCGAATCGGGCTGTTTCACCCCTCAAACGCCGTTTGAGGGGTGGAACAATTCCCCTGTCATTGCCGTGTGAGCGTAGCCCTTAGAACCTTAGGCTAGGTGGGAATCATGTTACCGCTTCAGGCTTCCCATACGATTTGATGGGCATGCACACCACGGCAAGGGACGGTTCCCAATATTATAGATAGGTTCAAAAGCACATGAACCCATCACGCACAACACAGGGGAAACTTTAAAATCTCAAAGAGCCTTTCGAACACCGTCTTCCAAATGCGTGTTGATCATCCGGATCATTTCGCGGACCTTCTCGGCCGCTTTATGTCCCGCCGCTCCCCGGAGCCTCTTTTGGTCCCTCAGCTCCTCGGCGAAATTGAGACAAGCCAAGAGGGACGCCACCAACAAAGAGGCCGACTTGGAGCCGTCTAAGATCTCCTGGATCCGACTCTCCACCAGCCCGGCGACCTCCGCCACCGCCTCGTCGCTCGCGTCGCTCCTCACGATCAGCTTCTGATTGAGGATCGTAACGACGTGAGACTTCTTCATGATAGCACCATCCGTCGCGGAGGGGAATCACCTGCTGCCGCTTTTGAAACTTTAAGTCCCGCTCCGAGGGGGTGTCAAGAAATTTGGGGTTCAATAAAGGGTTCTGGCAAGGGTTCCGGCAGGGGTTCGGTCGAGCGGACCACGCCCCGCCCCTGAGAAAGGGACATCGCGCTGGAATAGCCGAATCCGACGATGAACAGGAAAACGAAGGGAATGGAGAGGTAAAGCCCTTCCTCGATGACGTAACCCAAGGTGGCGAGGTACATCACCGTCAGGAAGATTTCCAGGACGGTGCCGCCGGTGAGGCGCCCGCGATACCTTTTTTCCTTCCACGAATCGGTCCGGCGGATGACGGCGTACTTGGGTGTTCGCTTGAATTCTCCCGTCTTGCAGGCGAAGCCTTCGATCACCGCCTTGCTGTTGTTCAGGCACAGACCGATCCCCAACGCCAGGCTGAAGAAGATGAATTTCACCCGCGAAAACCAGTCCCGGTAAACGGCCTTTTGGGAATGGTAATAAAACACCGAGACCGACCAGGTGGCCGACAGGAACAACGGGAGATCGATCCAAAGCATGTCCTGCCACCCTTGCTGACGGCGCACGTAGATCGATGCCGGCAGGAGAAAGGACAAGACGGCGATGAGCAGATAATTCACGTTGGCGGCCAGATGGAAAAAGGCCTCCATCTTCACCTTGAAGGGGAACGGTCCCGTCAGGATCCGCCACAGGAGTTTGCGCGCGACCTGCACCGAGCCCTTCGCCCAACGATGCTGCTGGGTCTTCAAGGCGTTGATATCGACCGGCAGCTCGGCCGGTGCCACAACGTCGTCCAAATAAATGAACTGCCAGCCCTTCATCTGCGCCCGATAGGACAGATCGATGTCCTCCGTCAGCGTGTCGCCGGCCCAGCCTCCGGCATCCGCGATGCAGTCCTTGCGCCAGACGCCCGCCGTGCCGTTGAAATTGAAAAAACAGCCGGAGCGGTGGCGCGCGGTGTGCTCGATGACGAAGTGGCCGTCCAACAGGATGGCCTGGGCGCGCGTTAACAAGGAATAATCCCGGTTCAAATGCTCCCAACGGGTCTGGACCATTCCGATCCGTTCCCCTCGGTAGAAATGAGGGATGACCTTTTTCAAAAAATCGCGGTTCGGGATGAAGTCGGCGTCGAAGACCGCCACGAACGCCCCTTTCGCCGTCTTCAACCCCTCGGCCAAGGCGCCGGCCTTGAACCCTTCTCGGCTCGCGCGCCGCACATGGCGGATTTGAAAACCCTTCTTCGTCCACTCCGCCACTTCCCGGGCCACGATCTCCACCGTTTCGTCGGTGGAATCGTCCAGGACCTGGATCTCGAAGCGGGCTTGGGGATAATCGAAATCGCAGACGGTGCGGATCAAGCGGGTCGCGACATACTGTTCGTTATAGATTGGGAGTTGGATCGTTACGAAAGGCGTTTCGCCCAAGGATTCAAAAGCCGGGGCCTCGGGCTTTCGCTTCTGATGACGGTAATACAAATAAAGCATGTAATACCGGTGGAGCCCGAACAGCGACGGGAACACCAAAACGGTGAAGTAGAAAAACAAAAATAGTGAAGAATACTGAGGCATTCCGGTTCGAACCTCATAATGAGCCGGCCGGGGAATGTCAAACCGGTGTCAGAGGGTGAAGTCCACCCATCGCTTTTCAATATTAACCCCTCGAATTAGCACGGAAACGGCGTTGCCGATCTGGTATTTTTTCTTATGCTTCCGCCCGACCAGGGAGTGGGCCTTCTCATGGAACGTGTAGGAGTCGTCCTTCAAATTCCTAATGGAAACAAGGCCTTCGACGAAAAAGGGCAAGAGCTCCACGAAGAATCCGAATTTCGTGACCCCCGAAATGATGCCGTCAAAACGCTGCCCCACTTTGGGCTGAAGGAAGATCGTCGCCGCCAGATCGCGGGAAGCCCATTCCGCCTTCATCGAGACGCGCTCCCGTTCCGAACAATGGCCGGCCATCTCCTTCAAGCGGCGGGCGCCCGCATCCTTCGCCTTTCCGGGCCTTTGGCGCTCCCCTTTCAAGGCCTGCCATAAGAGCCGGTGGACGATGAGGTCCGGGTACCGCCGGATCGGCGAGGTAAAGTGCGTGTAGCAGGTCGAGGCCAGCCCGAAGTGGCCCACGTTCTTGGTATCGTAGACGGCTTTCGCCATCGTCCGCAGCAGGACCGTATTGACCAGCTTTTCCTCCGGCCTTCCCCGCACCGCCACGATCACGGCGGCCAGGGCCGGCGGTTTCACCCTTTTTCCGACGCGCAGGCCGAATCCGAGATGATGCAACAGGACCGCGAAGTCATTCAGGCGCTCGGGGTCCGGCTCCTGATGCACGCGGTAGATCATGGGGAGCCCCCTTTCGGTGACGAACTCCGCCACGGCCTCGTTCGCGGCGATCATGAACTCCTCGATCAGGCGATGCGCCAGATTCCTTTCCGCCTTGATGATCCGGGAGATGGTGCCTTCGGCGACGTTGAGATCGATGAACGGCTCGGGTAGGTCGAAATCGAGACTCCCCCGCGCGAGCCTGACTTTCTGCAGAAGTTTTGCCAGCTCCCCCATACGCTCCAAGTCCTCAAGAAGCGAGCGGTGGCGCTCGCGGGCCGCGTCGTCGCGGTCGCCCAGGATCTTTCGGACCTCCGTGTAGGTCAGCCGCGCGCGGCTCCGAATGACGCTCCGATAGAAACGGCTCGCGAGGCGGCGGCCTTGGTCGTCGAATTCCATCTCGGCGGTGAACGCCAGCCGGTCTTGATGAGGCACGAGGCTGCAGAGATCGTTGGACAGCCGCTCGGGCAGCATCGGAAGGACGCGGTCCGGAAAATAGGTGCTGGTCGCCCGGCGATAGGCCTCGCGGTCGATTGGAGAGCCGGGAAGGACGAAGTGGCTCACGTCCGCGATGGAGACCTTGAGGAGGTAGCCTCCAGAGCCGGTGGCGGTCACGGAGACGGCGTCGTCGAAATCCTTGGCCGTCTCCCCGTCGATGGTCACGACGGCGTCGTGGCGCAGGTCTTCGCGGCCGCGCAGGTCGGCCTCGGTGATCTCGCCGTTCAAGCGCCGGGCCTCGGCCTCCGCCTCGCGGTGGAAAGCCGTGGCGAGCTTGTATTCCTTGACGATGGCGGAGATTCCCCTGGAAAAGAGTTCGATGGGCATAGACTTTATTCAATGATTTCGCTAATGTCATGGGCAAGGTCAAGGAGAGAACGCGAGGAGGACTTAAACGTGGCGTATAAAGACGACGAGGTTCTCGAGGACTACTGCCCCAAGTGCGGCGCCTACACCGGCGGCGATTCCGTCTGTCCGAATTGCGGCGCCAAGATCTACGATGATTCCGGCCTCGAAGAGGTGGATGACGACGAGGAAGGCGGCGGGCGCGAGGAAAAGGAAGAACCGGATGATGTCGACGAAGAGGAAGACGAACTCGACGACGACGACTTGGACGACGAGGAAGAGGAAGAAGACGACGAAGAACGCGACCTCGACGAGGAAGACGAGTAGTCCTTTTCCAATACAACCCTTGACAGTTTTCCAAAAAACTTAAACAAGCCTCAGGCCGTAAGCCGCTGTGGTGGAATTGGCAGACACGCACGATTCAGGGTCGTGTGGGGGCAACCCCGTGGAGGTTCGAGTCCTCTCAGCGGCACTTTCCCTACCTCAAAAAAAAACAACCGTCCGGTTGACGCTTTTCAGCGGCAGGCTTATCGTAAGAGTATGTTTAAGAGGCTTGCAGCCATAGCGGTCGTCCTGGCCGCCACAGCGGGTTTCGGGACGTCGACGGCCTGGTCCAGAACGGAACACCCGAAGCCCGCCTGCTGCAGGCCCGGCCTTTGCGGGGCCCAGTTCTCCCAACCCGGTTGCTGCCGAACCGAGTCCGAACGCCAACCGCAAGCGCCTGTATCCCCTTCGGTCAAGGCACCGGAAACCTCGGCCCCAGCCCTGGTCTTCCTAACCAAGCTGGATGTCAGCAAGATCTCTTTCCTGCACACGCCCCTGTCTGTTTCGCATGTGTTTCCGACCGCTCCGCCGATTTTTAGCCTGAAGTCCTCCTTTTTAATCTGACCCCACCCGAAAACGCCTGATGTGCGTGTTCATGGCTCGACTACGAGCCACGGGGTCAGATTTTTATGAATTCAAAAATAATCACGGTGGTCCTGCTTCTTTGGCCCGCAGGGGCCCAGGCGGCGGACGTGTTGACTTTGGAGAAGGCGGTCCAAGAGGTTCTTGCCGCCAATCAAGACGTTCAAGCCGCCGGTTACCGCATCGAGGCCGCCAAGGCGCGGATTCCTCAGGCCAAGGCGCTGGATGACCCGATGGTGGGCGTCACCTTCGAAGACGTTCCGCTCGATACGGCGGACGTCACCAAGGGCGAGAAAATCAACTACCGCGTGGAGCAAAAGCTCCCCTTCCCCGGCAAACGTCACGTGCGGGGCAAGGCCGCGCGCTTCGACGCCGAAGCCGTCTCCGAAGGTTCACGCGGGCGCGTCCAAGACATCCTGCTTGATCTCAAGTCCACCTATTACGACCTCTACCGGCTCGACCGGTCCCTGGCCGTAAACCGTGAGACTCAGGCGCTGCTCCGCCAGTTCCTGGGATCGACCGAGGAAGCCTACGCGGCGGGCAAGACCTCCGCCGACGCGCCGCTCAAGGCGCAGGTGGAACTCTCCAAGCTTCAGAACGAGGAGGTCCTGCTGGATCAGGAGCGGCAGACCCATATGGCGCACTTGAAAGCGCTGCTGAACCACGAAAATCATCGCGACGATCCCCGGCTCCCGTCGAACCTGAGCTGGCCCCGCCTGAGCGCCTCCTTGGAAGAGATGGAGGCGATGGCCTCCGAATCGCGGCCGGAGCTGGGCGCCCTCCGGGCCCTGGAGAAAAGGGACGTGGCGAAGGTGACTTCCGCCAAGCAGTCGGTTATCCCGGATTTCGCCTTCGCTTTCGAATACAATCAGGTGCCGAATTCCATCGACCACTGGACCGGGACCGCCGCCATCAACGTCCCCATCTATTTCGGCAAAAACCGGGGGCAGATTCGCGAGGCCAAGGCCTCGCTGAAGGCGACCCAGGCGGAACACCAGTCCCTGGAGGTCCACACGCGCCACGAGATCGAGCAGGCCTACAGCGCGGTGAAGGCCGCTCAAAAGATCGTCGGGTCGTATCAATCGAAAATTTTGCCGCAGGCGAAGACGACGCTGGAGGCCTCGCGGCTGGCCTACGCGTCTTCGAAGGTCGACTTCCTCACGCTCATCGACGCCGCGCGCACCTATAAGGACCTTCAAATGTCTTTTTACGAAAACCAGGCGAGGCTCGGAACGTCGTTCGCGGAACTCGAGCGCCTCGTCGGGAGAA
This sequence comes from bacterium, assembly GCA_036274695.1. Taxonomy (GTDB): domain Bacteria; phylum UBA10199; class UBA10199; order JACPAL01; genus DASUFF01. The sequence goes on from DASUFF010000020.1 coordinate 18,532, forward strand.
ATTTATGAACGCCAAACACGTGCTGATCGCCGCAACTTTCCTGGGAATCGCGTCGAGCGCGGCCTTCGTCCTCGGCTCCTGCGCCAAAACGGCCCATCAGGATTCCAACATCGAATACTACACCTGCCCCATGCACCATCAGATCCATATGGATCATCCGGGAAATTGCCCCATCTGCGGAATGAAGCTGGTGGCGGTGTACAAAGACAGTAGGGGCGATCCTCGTGATCGCCCGGACGCGGGAATCACGATCTCCCCCGAGCGCCAGCAATTGATGGGCCTCAAGACGGCCAAGGTCGAAACAAAGCCGGCGATCCGAGAAATTCGGACGACCGGACGCGCGGCCTTCGACCCGGACCTGGCGGTAGCGCAGCGGGAATATTTGGAGATCGCGAAGAACGTCCCGTCTTTAAAAGAGGCGGCGAGGTCGAATTTGAGAATCAAGGGAATGTCGGAGGAGGAAATTCGCGAACTCCGCGACCGTCCATCGACCAATCTCTATCTCCCTTCAACCGACGCCCCCGTCTGGATCTACGCCACCCTCTTCCAGGACGAGATGGATTCGATCCGGCCCGGCGACGCCGCCGCCGTCTCCCTGCCCTCGGACCCTTCGGCGCCGATGGAAGGTACGGTCAAGGCCGTCGATCCCGTCGTCGACGCGATGACCCGGTCGGTCCGAGCGCGCATCTTGGTTTCCGACGCCGGCAGGCGCATCCGGCCCAACACCTACGTCGACGTGACGCTGAAATCGGACCTGGGCGAATCCCTCCTCATCCCCTCCTCCGCCGTCCTGGATTCGGGAACGCGCCGGATCGTCTTCGTCCGGTCGGGAGATCGCTTCGAAACCCGGGAAGTCGCCGTGGGCCCCAAGGCGTCCGCCGGAGGCGGAGACGACGTTGTGATCAAGAGCGGCTTGAGCGAAGGCGAGGAGGTCGTGACGGGCGCCGCGTTTCTCGTGGACTCCGAGTCGCAGTTGAAGGCGGCGCTGCCATGATCGAAAGGCTGATCGCCTGGAGCGCGCGCAACAAATTCGTCGTGCTGACGCTGGTGGCCGCCGCGATGGCCGCCGGCGTCTGGTCGGTGAAGCACATCCCGCTCGACGCGATCCCCGACCTCTCCGACACGCAGGTCATCGTCTATTCGCGCTGGGACCGGAGCCCCGACATCCTGGAGGATCAGGTCACTTACCCGATCATCACCGCTCTCCTCGGCGCCCCGAAGGTGAAGGCCATCCGCGGGTTCTCCGACTTCGGCTTCTCGTACGTCTACGTCATCTTCGAGGACGGGACCGACGTCTATTGGGCCCGCTCGCGGGTGCTCGAATATCTTTCGAAAATCACGCCGCGCCTGCCCGAGGGCGTGCGGACGGAGATCGGGCCGGACGCCACGGGCGTCGGCTGGGTGTTCGAGTACGCGCTCGTCGACGACACCGGGAAACACGACTTATCCGAGCTTCGCTCGTTTCAAGACTGGAACCTCAAATACCAGCTCCAAGCCGTCCCCGGCGTGGCCGAGGTGGCGACCTTCGGCGGTCCGGTCAAACAATATCAAGTCGCCGTCGACCCCAACGCCCTGCTCGCGATCAACATCCCGCTCGCTCAAGTCACAGAGGCCATCCGCAAGGGGAACAACGAGGTCGGGGGACGCTTGGTCGAATTTTCGGGCCGCGAATACATGGTGCGCGGGCGCGGTTACATCAAGTCGATCGCCGACATCGAGAACATCGCCGTCGGCAACGACCCGAAGACCGGGACGCCGATCCTCGTCAAAAATTTGGGAACGGTCTCCCTGGGACCCGACCTCCGGCGCGGCGTGGCCGATTGGAACGGCCGGGGCGACGTCGTCGGCGGCGTCGTCGTCATGCGCTACGGGGAGAACGCGCTCGACGTCATCGAGCGCGTGAAGCGGAGGATCTCCGAAATCCGGGGGAGCTTCCCCGAAGGCGTCCGCCTGGTCACCGCCTACGACCGCTCGGATCTGATCAAGCGGGCGATCGACACGTTAAAAGCCACGCTAACCGAGGAAATTCTGATCGTCAGCTTCGTGATTCTCCTCTTTCTCTGGCACGCTCCCTCGGCCGTCGTGCCGATCCTCACCATCCCTATTTCCGTCCTGCTGGCCTTCATTCCCATGTACTTCATGGGCCTGACCTCGAATCTGATGTCGCTGGCCGGCATCGCGATCTCGGTCGGGGTGCTGGTGGACGGCGCCATCGTGGAGGTGGAAAACGCCTACAAGCGTTTGGAAGAATGGCTGCACGGCGGGCGGCGGGGCGACTTCCACGAGGTGCGGCTGAAGGCCTTGCAAGAAGTCGGACCTTCGGTCTTCTTTTCGCTGCTCGTCATCGCCGTCGCCTTCCTGCCCGTCTTCACCTTGGTCGATCAAGAAGGTCGCCTCTTCAAGCCCCTGGCCTTCTCCAAGAACCTGGCGATGGCCATCGCCGCGGTGCTGGCCGTCACCTTGGATCCGGCGCTCCGCATGCTCTTCACGCGCATGGATTTTTTCTCCTTCAATCCCAAGTGGCTGAGGGGCATCGCCAATCACGCCTTGGTCGGGCGCTACTATCCCGAGGAAAAGCATCCCATCAGCCGCGTCCTCTTCCGCGCCTACGAGCCCGCCTGCCGGTTCGTCCTGAAGCGCCGCAAACGGACGCTCGTCGCCGCGGGCCTGCTGCTGGCCTCCGCCGTTCCGCCCTATTTCCTCCTGGGCTCGGAGTTCATGCCTCCCCTCAATGAAGGCGCCATCCTTTACATGCCGACGACGCTGCCCGGCATCTCCATCACCGAGGCCGAACGGATGCTGCAGGTCCAGGACCGCATCTTGAAATCGTTTCCGGAGGTCGAGTCCGTCTTCGGAAAGATAGGGCGCGCCGATTCGCCGACCGATCCCGCCCCTCTTTCCATGGTGGAAACCACCGTCGTGCTGAAACCCAAGGGCCAATGGCCTTCCGGCGTCACCTGGGAAAGCTTGATCGACGAGATGGACAAAAAGCTTCAGATCCCAGGCTGGACGAACGCGTGGACGATGCCGATCAAGAACCGGATCGACATGCTCTCCACCGGCATCCGGACGCCGGTCGGCATCAAGATCTACGGGGCGGATTTGAAGGTCATCGAGGAGATCGGCAAGAAACTGGAGGCGGTCGTGAAAGACGTCTCCGGCACGCGAAGCGCGTTCGCCGAACGCGTCACCGGCGGCTATTTTTTGGATTTCGATCTCAAACGCGGCCAACTGGCGCGCTACGGGTTGACCGTCGACGACGCCAACGCCGTCGTCTCCTCCGCCATCGGCGGCGAGGCCGTCACCACCACCGTCGAAGGCCGCGAACGCTACACCGTGAACGTCCGCTACGCCCGTGAGCTGCGCGACGACGTTCCGAAGCTCGGCCGCGTGCTCGTGCCGACGCCTTCGGGCGCCCAGATCCCTCTTATGGAGATCGCCGACATCCGGATGACGACGGGTCCGGCGATGATCCGGGACGAGAACGGGATGCTCACGGGCTACGTCTATATCGACGTCGCGGGGAGGGACATCGGGTCGTACGTGAAAGATGCGAAGAAAGCCGTGGATGCCGCCGTAGGGGAGAATGGCCATTCGCCCCTACAAGCCGGTTACAGCCTCCAGTGGTCCGGTCAGTACGAAAACATGCTGCGCGTGCGCGAACGCCTCAAGGTCATCCTGCCGCTCACCCTCTTCCTCATCTTCGGATTGCTCTACTTGAACACGAAATCCGCCGTGAAGGCGGGCATCGTGCTCCTTGCCGTACCTTTCTCGCTCGTCGGCGCGGTCTGGCTTCTGTGGCTTCTGGATTACCACGTCTCCATCGCCGTCTGGGTGGGGATGATCGCCCTGATGGGCCTGGACGCGGAGACCGGCGTCTTCATGCTGCTCTTTTTGGATCTCTCTTATAAAGACGCCGTCGCCGCGGGAAAGATGCGGAACCGGGAGGACTTGACCGAAGCGATCGTCCACGGCGCCGTCAAGCGCGTGCGCCCCAAGGCCATGACGGTAATGGCCGCGATGATCGGCCTGCTGCCCATCCTCTGGTCGATGGGGACCGGCGCGGACCTGATGAAGCGCATCGCGGCGCCGATGGTGGGCGGGCTGGCGACGTCCTTTATCTTGGAGCTGCTGATCTATCCAGTGGTCTTCGCGATCTGGAAGGAACGGCGATTCAATGAAGATGAAAGAAATGCTTGATCTTCTCGCCGATCGAGGGGCGCGCGTGGCCTTCCAATTCTCGGAACGCCTCCTGAATGCGGCGCCTTCCCCCGCAGTGAATATAACGGTCCCGATACTCCTCCGGCAGGCTCGCCGCCACCGCCTCGATGGAGGCCACCCCCTGCTCGAAACGCTGCAAAGCCCGGGACGGGCGTCCGTCCGCCTTCTCCGCCTTCCCCCAGGCCTCGTAGAGCTCCCAGAGGAGCTCCCGCAGATGGCCCTCGCGGCAGGTTTTTTCCAAGGCCTCGTAGCGGGCGTCGCGGTTCGGGACCTCCGGGTGGGTCTTGAGCTCCAATAACTCCATGCGCGCGGCGAATTCCAGGTCTCCCTTGATCGGAACGATGCGCTCGAGATGCCTCCGGCATTCCTCCATGTCTCCGGCGTCGCAGGCCAAATCGGCCAGCGCGAAGGCGGCCCACGTCACCAGATCCTCCTGCGAGATCTTCGCGGCCTCCAGCTCCGTCTGGAGGAAGAGTTGCTTGGACGTCTCCTTTTCGCCGAATTCGCGCTGCCAATAGCCCTCCATCAGGAGGAACCAGGCGACCAGCGTTGGCTGCCCCGATTCGAGCGCAGCCTTCTGCCCCCGTTGAAAGGCGTCGTGCGCGGCCTCTCCCATCCCCAAGGTGAGATAGACGTCGCCCTGGCGGAGCAGGTTGTAGGCGACGTCCCGGAGCGTCCCGAGGCGCTGCTGATAGGCCGCCGTCTTCAGGAGATGGGACAGGCTTTCCGCGTAGCGCCCTTCCTTCAGCAGCGCGGTGACCAGGTTGCCCGCGCACGAGAAGAGCGAATGGAAGGTCCCCGTGCGCTCGGCGATGTCGGTGGCGCGCGTGAGGACGGTCACCGCCTCCTCGTAGCGGGAGGATTGCAGAAGCACGTAACCCAAGCCGCTTAAGCAGGACAGCTCCTCGGCCGGATTCATCCCTCCCGACCTTTGGAGGAGGCGCTCGCGGTAGAAACCTTCTGCGGCCGCCAAGTCGCCCATGAGGGAAAGCGCGAGCCCCAAATTGTTGTTGGAAATCTTCACCCGCTCCGCCGGCTCGAGCTTGGCCTCCCAATCCCGCGTCTTGCGGAAACGCACGGACGCCTCGAAGGGATGGCCCTCCTGCAGGTCGACGTTGGCCAAAGAGTTTTCCAGGTGGATGCGGCGGAATTGGTCTCCGGCCGGAAGCGATTGCAAGGCGCGCGCGTAATATTCCCTCGCTTCTCCGAACCGCCTCTGCTTGAAGGCGAGCCACCCGCTCAACTCGTGACGCTCGATGGACGGGCGGTCCTCCAGCTTCTTCAAGTACATCGCCGCTTCCGTGTATTCGCCCGAGAGAATGAGGGCCCGGACCGCCTCCAAGATCAGCTCCTCCCCCGCTTCGGACGACTCGCCGACGCATTGGATCGCGCGGATGAGGGAGTCGGTGGCCGCGGAGATCTGTCCGCTCTCCTTGAACGCCTTGGCGGCCTCCCGGTAGTAGCGCGCCGCCTGGCCGGTCTCGCCGGACTTGGACAGATGGTAGGCGATCTCCCGGTCCGACGACCCCGGCATCGATTGCAGTCCCCGCGCGATCCTCCGGTGGATGGCGGCGCGGTCCTCGGCGTTCAAGGACCGGATGATGCCCAGGGACAGGGCCTGGCTGGAGACGCGCACGGGATTTCCGCCGCCGAACCCTTCGGCCAGCAATCCCTTGCGCGCGCCGGTGGCGGCATCGTGAAGGACGTCGCTGATCGGCCTTTCCAGGATGATGGCCAATTCGTCCTCGGGCACGGGCCGGAAGACCAGGGCGGAGACGAGGACGACGTCCTTCTCGACGGGGCTGAGCGAATCCATGGCGGGCTTGTAGAGATCGGCGACTTCCGGCGGCGGCATCAGGCTCTCGAGCGACTCTCCGCGCGCGAAATGCGGCGCCAGGAATTTAAGGCCTTCCACCATCAGGAGGGGCAGACCTCCCGAATACGCATAGAGAAGACCGGCCAGCCTCTTGACCGCGATGCTGCCTTGGGCGTCGGCGGCGTCGCCGAGCACGAGGCGCATGTACTGGGCCACGCCCTTTTCGCTGATGCGCTTCAACCGAAAGAGCGAGGCCTCCGCGTCTCCGATCTCCTCGGTGGCGACGACGGCCGTCAGGCCCGGCAACGGCCCCTTCTCGGCGCGCTGGACCAGGGCCTTTAGAAAGGCCTTCATCTCCGCGTCGGCCTTATGGGCGTCGTCCACCAACAAGCAGAAGGGACGCGTCCGCGCCGCCTCCAGCACGGCGTCGATACGCCGCGCGATGCGCCACTCCTCCGTCAATTCGCTCTCCGGCAAAGGCGCCAGTCCCAACCAGGACGAGAGCTTCGGCCACGCCGGCTCCTGCCAGTCGCCTTCGATCCGGCAGATCGGGATCTCCTTCAGCTCCAAGGCGTAGCGGATCTCGTCCAAAACCCGGGATTTCCCCATCCCCTTCTCGCCGGAGACGGCGATGACCCCCAAAGTCTTAAGCGCCTCCAACAGGGGCACGATCACCTCTTCGCGCCGCTCCACCAACGGGCCTTCGGTGGGGATCTGTCCCAGAAGGCCCTCTTCTTCCTTCAAATACTTGCGGCCCGTGGAAAGGTTCAGAAAATTCAGGGCGACCTTGGCGCTGGAGAAGCGCTCCGAGGGTTTTTTGCTCAACAGCTTTTCCAAAATCTCCCGGAGGTAGCGCGGCAGCCCCGCATGTCCCCACATCTCGGGGGGCACGCTCCCTTTCTGATGCCAGGCGATGACGGTCTCGGCGTCGTCCATGTCGAAGGGATACCCGCCGCAGAGGACTTCCAGGCAGGTCATTCCCAACGAATAGAGGTCGATGCGGTGATCGATGGCGGCGTTCTTCTGAAAGAGCTCGGGCGCCATGTACGCGAGCGTGCCGCCGCGGCCGCCCGACAGGACGTTCAACCGGGCCGAAATGCCGAAGTCGACCAGTTTGGCGCGCGGCTCGCCTTCGGTGCGTTCGACGATGATGTTGTCCGGCTTGATGTCGAAGTGAATGATGCCCTGGGAGTGGATGTAATCGAGGGCGGAGAGTATCTGGACCAAGATCTCCTCGAAGCCTTCGAAGCCCGTGCGGTTTTCCATCGCCTGTTTCATCGAGGCGCCGGGGCAGTATTCCTGGGTGAAGTAGTAGAGGTTGCGCTCGGGGTCGAAGCCGAAGTCGAAGACCCGCGCGAGATGGACGTGGCGGATCTCGGAGAGGATCTCGAATTCGCGCTTGAAGAGGCCCAGGAAACCGGGACCCGCGCGGTCCAGGCGCAGGAACTTGACGGCGATCGTGTCCCCGCCATGGGCGTCTCTGCCGCGCCAGACTTCTCCGAACCCTCCCTGCGCGATTTTTTCGTCCAGAACGAAGGGTAGACTCACAGGATGAATATTACTCCTTCGCAAACCCTCGTTAGAACCTAAAAATCAGGGGCGGCTAAATTACCTGCTATCAAATCGATAACGCCGGAAATCATTTCGGAATCCCCCGTTTTCGGTTATGATGGACGTCGATCATGACCCCCAAATCGTCTCCTCGGACGTTGGCTCTTGTCCTGTCGGGCGGCGGCGCGCGGGGCGCCTACGAAGCGGGCATCCTGCATTACATCCGGACGATGCTGCCGCTGAAGGTCCGTTACCGGCCCTTCGACGTCCACTGCGGCTCGTCCGTCGGAGCCATCAATACCTGCCATCTCGTCGCCACCTCCCACGACATGAAGCGCCAGGGAGAGGAGGTCCGCCACCTCTGGGAGACGCTGCGCTCCGAAAACATCTACCGCCGGGACATCGCCGCCTTGAGAAGTTTCCTGTTCGAGAGCGGCAAGGGCATCGTCCGCAATTTCTTCCGCAAGCCGCAGAAGGCGAACCACTTCCACGGATTTCTGGACACGGCCCCCTTCCTCCCCTTTTTGGAAAAACTGTTTCCCTGGGACATGATCTCGAAGAACGTCGCGGAGGGGACCGTCAAGGCCGTCTCCATCGTCGCTACGAACGTCTTCACCGGGCGGATGGAGCTCTTCGTCGAGAAGCACAAGGACGTGGAATACACGGGCGAGTACATCCACCACTTCACGCCCATCCATGCCGTGCACGCCAAGGCCTCCGCCGCCATCCCGCTGGTCTTTCCCTCGGTGTTGATCGACGGCATCGCCTACACGGACGGGGGACTTAGGCTCAACACGCCCATGTCGCCGGCCATTCAATTGGGCGCGGACTCCATTCTCGTCATCGGCCTTCACCACTACGCCAAACCCGGCGAGAAGGTACCGTTTCACGGGACCAAGGGCCACCAACCGGCGCTCGGCCAGGTGCTGGGCCGGGTGATGAACTCGATCTTCTTGGACCGCATCCAATACGACTTGGAGCAGCTGGAGCGGATCAACCGGATCGTCGACTGGGGCGAGGATCTGTACGGAAAGACCTTCCTGAAGGACTTGAACGCCATGCTGCACCGCCGGAACATCAAGGGCGACATCGCCAACCGGGGACTCAAGCGCCTGCACGTCCTGAGGATCCGTCCGTCGGAGGACATCGGGGAAATCTTCGGCCACGTCTTCCGCCGCGGACGCGACAAGCTCTCCTCGTTCGAAAAGTTCCTGGTGCGCTTCCTGGACATCGATTCGTCGTCGGGCGTCGACTTCCTCTCCTACATCAGCTTCCTGCCCGAATACGTCAAAAAACTCCTCGATCTGGGCTTCGAAGACGCGCGCAGGCACCATAATGAACTGAAAGAATTTTTCGAGCCTTAAGAGATGGGCGTTCCGTCGCCGGGCGCTCTCGGCAGGTCCTGGTCCGAAGGAACCGGCTTGAGCAGCGAGACGACGATCGACAGCCCGAGCAGCGACGCAATCACCCCGAGCGAGACGCCGATGGGGAATTTGTACCAGTGCACGATCACCATCTTCACGCCGACGAAGGCCAGGACGAGGCCTAAGCCGTACTTGAGATAGTGGAACCGTCCCATCATGCCCGCCAAAAGGAAGAAGAGCGCGCGCAATCCCAAGATGGCGAAGATGTTCGACGTAAAGACGATGAACGGGTCCGTGGTGACGGCGAAGATGGCCGGGATCGAGTCGACGGCGAAAATCACGTCGGTGGTTTCGACGACCACCAAGACGAGCAGAAGCGGCGTGGCGAACAGTTTTCCATGCTCGCGGAGCAGAAATTTGTCCGACTTGTAGTGATCCACCATCGGTATCATTTTCTTAAACAGTGTGATGACGGGATTTTTCTCGGGATGGACCTCTTCGCCCTTCTGAAAAAGCAGCTTGAAGCCGGTGAAGATCAGGAAGGCGCCGAAGAGATACATGATCCAGCTGAACTTCTGGATCAGCACCGCCCCCAAGAAGATGAAGATCGCGCGCATGATGAGCGCGCCCAGGATGCCCCAAAAAAGCACGCGGTGCTGGTTGCGTTTGGGAACCGCGAAATACGAGAAAATCACGAGGAAGACGAAGAGATTGTCGACGGACAGGGCCTTTTCGATCAGGTAGCCGGTCAAAAACTCCAATGCGTGCTGCTTTCCGAACTCGAGATAGAGGAGGTAGTTGAAGACCAGGGCCAGGGTGATCCACACGAGGCTCCAGGCGAGCGCCTCCCTGACCTTCACTTCGTGCGACTTGCGGTTGAACACGAAGAGATCCAGGGCCAGCATGACCAAAACGAAGACGAAAAAGGCCGCCCAATTGAGAGGAGTGCCTATGGTGTGAAGCATGAGTCCTTCTGGACCATTTTCCTTGTCACGACGCCACCAAAAAAGTAATCGACCTGCCTATGCTGGAAATCTTTTCACGGCCTGAATCCTGGATCAGCCTCCTGACCCTGACCGCGATGGAGATCGTCTTAGGGATCGACAACATCGTCTTCATCTCGATCCTGGTGGGGAAGCTGCACCAAAGCTCCCAAGACCTGGCCCGGCGTCTGGGCATCGCTCTCGCCCTCGTCCTCCGCCTGGGTCTCGTTTTCGCCATCTCCTGGATCATGCGCCTGACCGCCCCGCTCTTTTCCCTCTTCGGACGGGACATCTCCGGCCGCGATTTGATCCTGCTGGGAGGCGGCCTCTTCCTGATGGCCAAGGCCACGCACGAGATCCACGACAAGCTGGAGGTGAAGAGCGAAAAGGAATCGTCCAAGACCCGAAAGGGGGCGGCCTTCGGCGCGGTGCTGGCGCAGATCCTGGCGCTCGACATCGTCTTCTCGCTCGACTCGGTCATCACCGCCGTGGGGATGGCGCCCCACGTCGCCATCATGGTCGTCGCCATGGTCCTGTCCGTCCTCGTGATGCTGGTGTTTTCCGGCGGCATCAGCCGCTTCGTGAACCGGCATCCCAGCATGAAGATCCTGGCCTTGAGCTTCCTTCTACTGATCGGCGTCCTGCTCGTCGCCGAGGGCATGGGGCAGCACGTGAACAAGGGCTACATCTATTTCGCCATGGCTTTCTCGCTGGGCGTGGAGCTTCTCAACCTTAAGATGAGGAAAAACCTGCAGCAGCCCGTCACGTTGCACGGGACGGTCGAAGAGCCTAAAACTTCGTGAAAGGGAAACACCTAGCCCTCGTGGCCGCCCTGGTCGTCTTGGGGCTTCAATGGCCGGTCTTCCGGACCGCCGGGATTCCGCTCTCCCCGGCCTGGGCCGCCCTGTCCTCGGGGCTTTCGATCTTCGCCGCCGCCTACGTCCTGTCGTGGGGGGGCGAGCTCGCGCAGGTGGATATCCCGCAGTCGCTCGCCATCGCCTTTTTGGCCCTCGTCGCCGTCCTTCCCGAATACGCGGTCGACCTCTACTTCGCCTGGAGGGCGGGCAAAGACCCGGCCTACGTCCACTTCGCCACGGCCAACATGACGGGCTCCAACCGGCTGCTCATCGGCGTCGGCTGGAGCGCGGTCGTCTTCGCCTCCTTCCTGAAACGGGGACGGGGCGGCGGCCCGCGCGGAGAAATCCGTCTGGGCGCGCACGACCGGAACGAGATCCTGGCCCTTTTTCTCGCGACTCTCTACGCCTTTGTCATTCCCCTGAAAGGCACGCTGTCCTGGATCGACTTTTTGGTCTTCCTGACGATCTTCGCCTTTTACATCCGCCGCGCCGCCGGGTCGGCCCACGAGGAGCCCGAGATCGACGGTCCGATGGAAACCTTCGCCCGGTGGCCGGACCGGCGCCGGAGGGTCGTGACCGTCCTCTTCTTCGCCTTCTCCGGCGTCTGCATCCTCCTCTCCGCGAAACCGTTCGCGGAAAGCCTCCTCGAAGCCGGGCGAACCCTGGGCATCGAGCAGTTTCTCTTGGTTCAGTGGCTGGCCCCCATCGCCTCGGAGGCGCCGGAGTTCATCTTGGCCATCCTCTTCGCGCTGAAGGCGCGGGCGGATGCGGGACTCCGGACGCTCATCTCTTCCAAGGTAAACCAATGGACTCTTCTGGTCGGGATGGTGCCGATCGTGTACAATCTCTCGGCAGGACACGGGGGTGCCATGCCGCTCGACGCGCGCCAGTCGGAAGAAATCCTTCTCACCGCCTCTCAATCGTTCTTCGCGCTCGCCGTCGTCTCGAACCTTAGGTTTTCCGCGGTCGAGGCCCTGCTCCTTCTCGCCCTCTTCGTCTCGCAGCTTTTCATCTCCACCACCGAGGCCCGCACCATCTTCGCCTTCCTCTACATCGCCCTGGGCGCCGGATGGTTCGCGGTCGTTCCGGGATCGAGGAAAGGCTTGGTCCGGCTCTTCCGTCCGGGTTCCGGGAGGCATTCATGAAGAGAATCAACGCCGAATGGGATTCCCCGCTGTTCCGCGACGTCCAGATCCAGTTCGAGGACACCGCCAAAAAAATTTCCCTCGATGAGAACGTCTTCCACCGCCTGCGCGTGCCCGACCGGACGCTGATCGTCACCGTCCCCTTCCGCATGGACGACGGCAGCGTGCGCGTGGTGCCCGGCTACCGCGTCCAGCACAACGACGCCCTGGGTCCCTGCAAGGGCGGCATCCGTTATCACGAAGACGTAAACTTAGGCGAGGTGGCGGCCCTCGCGATGCTGATGACGTGGAAAACCGCCTTGGTCGGCCTCCCGCTGGGCGGCGCCAAGGGGGGCGTCGCCATCGATCCCCGGCCGCTCACGAGACAAGAAACCCAGCGCCTCACCCGCCGCTACACCGCGGAGATTTTGAATTTCATCGGCCCCGAGACCGACATCCCGGCCCCGGACATGGGCACCAGCGAGCAGGTCATGGCGTGGATGATGGACACCTACAGCCAGTTGAAGGGCCACTCGGTGCCGGGCGTGGTGACGGGCAAGCCCGTCTCGCTCGGCGGATCTCTCGGGCGCCACGACGCCCCCGGGCGCGGCGTCGTCTACACCATCCGCGACGCGACCGACCGGTTGGGCTGGAAACTGGACGACAAGGTGACGGTCGCCATCCAAGGCTTCGGCCAGGTGGGCGGGGCGGCGTTCAAGGACATCGAGCTATTGGGCTGCAAGGTCGTCGCCGTCTCGGACGTGACCGGGGGCCTGCACAACCCCAAAGGCCTTTCCTATGAAAAACTGAAAACCTTCTCCGACGCTCATCAGGGCATCAAGGGCTACCCGGACGCCGAAGCGATCACCAACGAGGAACTGCTCACCCTCCCCTGCGACATCCTGATTCCCGCCGCCACCGGCGGCGTCATCACCAAGGAGAACGCGCCCAAGCTCAAGTGCCGGATGATCGCCGAAGGCGCCAACGGCCCCACCACCAGCCAGGGCGACAAAATCTTGAACGAGCGCGGCGACGTCTTCGTCATCCCCGACGTGCTCGCCAACGCCGGCGGCGTCACCGTCTCCTATTTCGAGTGGGTGCAGGATCTGCAGAACTTCTTCTGGTCGGAGACCGAGATCAACGAAAAGCTGCGCGCCATCATGTCCCGCGCCTTTCACGACGTCTACACCGAGGCCCAAACCCGCAAGATCAGCATGCGGACGGCGGCCTTGACCCTGGCCATCCGCAAGATCTCCGCCGCCATGCTGGTCCGGGGACTCTTTCCCTAATTGACGGGCCTTCCGGTTGGGCTTAAAACGGTCCGAACGAGGAGATTCTCATGACACGAAAACTTCGCATTCTGTCGGTACTGGCGGCGTTAGGCTTCGCCGGTTTTGTGCTCCACGTCTCCGGTCCTTCCGGGTGCGCGGGAGATTGCGGCAACAATGTCCTCAATGACGGAGAAGCCTGCGACGACGGCAACACCGCCGACGGCGACGGTTGCAACGCCGCCTGCGAAGTCGAATCCGGGGGCACGACCGGAGGCGGAACGACGGGTGGCGGTACCACCGGCGGAACGACGGGAGGTGTGAGCGGCGAATGCACGGCGCCGGCGGACTGCCCCGACTCCTTCGTCGGCCCGTCGGTCTGTTATTCCCCCGACACCTGCCAAGGCGCCCGCACCGAAGCCACCTGCATCGACGGCGTCTGCGGCTCCGTCAACGTCCCGGACGACAGCGCCTGCACGGCGGACAGTTTTACGTTGGATTGCTCTCCCGACGAGAGCCAAAGCTGCGACGGAACCGTCGCCCAAGTGCCGCCCGCTTGCGAAGATTGCGGTGACTTCTCCGACAATGACCACGATGGCTTGACCGACTGCCAAGACACGGTCGCCTGTCCGAACAATACGCTCTGCGCCGGAGGGGGAGCCATTTGCTTTAACGGAAATTGCGTCGATTAATCGGTTCGGATCCATTCGTTGTGCCGCCAGACGCGGTAGGCGGGATCCGTCGCGCAGAAGTTTTCGACGGCGAGGACGGGTTTCAGCTCCGTTTCCGTGCTGCGGCGCGCATTCAGGATCAAATCGAAATCCTTGAAAACCGTCCCCCGCCCTTCGGAGCGGCAAAGGGCGCGCGCCCGGTTCCAATAAACCACCGGATCGCAGTGGATTCGCGCCGCCCAATTGCGATGCAGGTTCAGCTTCCGCTCCGTCCCGGCGGTTTCCTTGAGCAAGGCGTAGGCCTCGCACTGGACCAAGGCGTCGAACATGTGCACGCCGAAGATCCGCCCCTCCCCCGTCAGCGCCGAATCGCCCGGCATCGCGTAAGGAACCAATTGCGCTAGGGAAAAAACGCCCAGGAAAGCGTAACCCAACCGCCCGAACCGCTTGGGTTCCGTCCCGGCCGCAGGCCGGACAAAATCCATCGGATAAATCGTCAAAAGGCAGAACATGAGGGTCGGATAAAAATACCCGACCACCGGCCATGAGAAGACGTGAAAGACCAGCAGCTGCGCCAGTGTGGTCCAAAAAATCCAGCGTCTTCGCGAAAAGAGCCCCCAAACGAAGACGATCTCCAGGACCACGACATAGGTGCAAATCACCGGCAGCCAGCGTCCGGTGAAGAACCACACGGGCCGGTAGAGCGCCGCCCCCGAAAGCCACTCGGGGTCGAGCTTCAGGACGCCCGCCCAGAAATAGAAAAAAGCGATCAGGATCTTAAGAAACCGCCGTTTTCCCGGAACGAAGAGGAAGGCCAGACACGCCAAGCCCGCCATGTAGTGCTGGTTCAAGCGCAGCTGGAAATCTTGGAGGACGACGGCGAGCTTGAGCAGATTGACCGCGAGAAACATCCACCAAGCGGCGGCCACCCATTTTTTCCGCGTAAAGAGACCACCCGCGATCAGCGAGAGGAACAGGTAACCGCGCAGAAGCCAGTACACGCCGTCCGGAGAGAGAAAGCGGTAGCGGAAACAATCCGCCCAGAACGGCCAGCACATCGGCTCCGGGGCGGTCAGCAGGGAGACGAGGTCGTAGCCCCCCCTCCAGAAGAGGAAGGTGAGAATGTGGGTCACGGCTAAGCAGAAGCCGTAGATCCTCAAGACCGGATCGTTCCGGATCTCCTCGATCGTGGCGCGTAAGGCTTTAGCGAACATAATCGATGCGTCCGTCCCCGGGATTCCGGGCGATGTCCGGACAATACGCGCCGGTCCTGGCGCGCGTCCACCAATGTCCGGTCGTCAGGAGGGTCCCAAAATCCGTGGCCAGATAACGATAGACTGACGCGCGGACGCGTTCCGGAACCGATCCGGAAAAGGGATTCACCGCAAAGAGCCCGCCCACGGGGCCTTCACCCTCGATCAGGCGCCGCGACACGCGCAGAATGAAGTCGTTCTCGGCATAGGGCACCCTCCCCGGCCTCTCCAAGAGATGCTGCATCTCCCTCTCAAAGCGATCGCTCAAGGGAGACAAGAAACGCGGAACGCCGTTTAAACGCTGCGGCTGCCATTGGTATCCGTACTCGCGCCAGGTCGCCCCGCCGTCGTTCGACCCTTCCAGGATCACGACCCTCCTCTCCCGCTCGATGAACGGATACAGGAGGTAGGCGTTGGCGCTCCGGAACGGGGCCAAGGCATCCAGAGCGCGCACGGCGGGCCCCGGCAGAGGGAGATCGGGAAAAAACGGAAAGCTCCACAGGAGCAGGAGTCCGACTGCCATTTGGGGGACGAGGATCAAGGCCTGCCGCCCTTCCCTCTTGGCGCCGGCCGATCGGGTGAACACGGGATAACCGACGAACAGCAGGCCGAGACCGATCGACTGGTAACTGAACGAAAGGAAATTTCCAGAAACGAGAATTCCCGCCTGCAGGACGCTCCAGAGAAGGATGCCCACCAGCCTGGGCCGGCGTCCCGACAAGAGGAGGAAAGGGACCAGGAGCTCGGCAAGCAACGTATAGGCCGTCTCCACCTTTTGAAAAACGTACGGCATCCGGCCCATGAGCCAGCCTACCCATGTGGGAAAGGGCATATTGTCGTGGAAATAGGCCATCGCCGAGAGATCCCTCCAGGCCACGTCGGGACTGAAGGCCTTGCTGAGTCCCGTCTCCAACGAAAGCCGGAACAGGAGCCAGAGATGGGCGGCCAGGGCGATGCGCGTCGGCGGGTCTTTCTCCCCAAGCCCCGGACGCCGTCCCGCAGGCGCGAGGAAAATTCCCAGGAAGGCCGCTTCGAGCAGGAGGCTGTCCGCCTTGTACCACGAGACCCTCGGAGCCACGCTGACGAAGGAGAGAAAGCAGAGCCAACAAATGAAAAGTCCGACGCGATTGGCGCGGTTAAAAAGGACGAGGACGGCCCCCGCGACTCCGGCCCATACCACAGCCAGGACCGCCGCTTCGGAGGCGCCCAGCCAAAACAAGGTCGGCGTTTTGAGGATAGAAGATCCCGCCAGGGATTCGGCGACGGGAAACAAGCCGCGCGTCCCGATTAAACCGCGCGCTTGAAAGGCCAGCGAGAGGAAGGTCGCCAGAAAACAGAAGCCCAACCCCCGAAGGTAAATCCACCGAGCCTTGAGGGCGGTCGAAACCGTTTCCATGAATTTTTAAGGTTGCCGAAGCGTGAACTCCAGGGCGCATCCCGGCCAATCGAATTCGGAGGCCGATTCTCCCGGCAATCCCAAGGAGATCGCTCCGTTCCCGGCCGCCAGGGGAGAGAGGAAGGTCAGCAGGCCTTGGCGAAGAACGTCGAATCCTCCCAGACTCAAACGATCCTCCTCCTGAAGGAGGCGCACGGCCAATTCGAGAGTAGAGAATCGGGATTTTTCAAAGGTCGGATTGCCCTTCGTGCCTCCCGTGCGCAGCACCCAGTTCGGATTGGGAACGCGCGGAGTCAAGGTGGCCCAGGAGACCTGCCAGGCGACCAAGAAGGCGACCCGGCCGTCCTGGGTCACGGCCGAAAAATCGGTGACCGCGGTGCCCGGCTTGTGAAGTCCGACGCCGATGCGTTCGTTCCGGTTTTCGCAGTTCCACCCTAGGGATCTCAGAGCGGCGAACACCTTTTCGGTGTCGGCGGCGAAATCGCTCGCGCTGGCGTTGCGGTAGGCGGCCTCGGTCCGGAGCGGCCTTGGAAAGGCCTTCCAGCCATATTCCGCCTCCAACCAGGCCTCCAAAGGCCCGCGCCGCTCTTCTCCGCCGAACTCGAGAAACTTCACGACGCCACGGGCCTCGTCCTCGATACGGGGTTGGGCGACCCGGAAACCCGCGATCGGCGAGTAACGCTCGGCCACCGTCTTCAGCGCGGAAGGATCAGGTTGCGGGACGTGGATGAGGACGTCGTAACCGCCCCCACGAAAGGACTGCAGCACGGAGGTCAGGGGCATATTCAGGAAGGTCGTCATGGGAGGACCCCGTATAGAGGGATCTTTTTCAGAACGTCAATCGTAACTTTTTCAGGGATGAGGAATGATCGCGACCACCGCTATTTTTCCCTTTTCGGGACCGTAATACCAAAAAATGCGGTAGGCCCCGGGAGTCTTATTCTGGGCGTAGGATTCAAAAACTTCCTCTCCGCGCGGTCCTTTGATCGAAGAATATTTATGAGTCTTGAGGCCGGGATGGCGCAAATCCGTTTCCATGTATCCGAGGGCCTTGCGCACCGCCTTAAGCGCCGCCTCTTTGGAAGGATCTTTCGAGAGCGCTTCAAAATTGGACTTGGCCTCGTCCGTAAAGAGTAAGCGAAATTTCACGGAGGACTAGTCTTTGGCGTCTTTCGCGAAGGAACCAAGATCATGCTTCGCGTCTTGGGAAAGACCCTTCGCCAAAGACTGCTTGGCTTGCAGATTCTCGAAGACCCAGAGTTCGTGCGCCGATATCGAGACCTTGGGCTTGAGCAGATATCCCTCGGGCGTCTCATAGACCTCAAAAGAAGTCACCCGATTGGCCCCCAACACCTTTCCCAAGGCTAGCCTCTTCTTTTTGTCCAAAGTAATTTCGGCAAGGCATTGTTCCATCGTTTCTCCTCAGTAAGGCTTATCGGTAATGATAGGTGAAAAGGTGCCCTTTTTCCATATGGAAAAAGAGCCTTTTTCACCAGTTCACCCATGTTATTCAAAATTATATAGTAATTACAGATACTTAAAATTAGGTGGGCCACTTTTTCCTTGGCGCTGAAGGCCCCGGCTCGGCATAAATCCTCTTCATGAGTTCGAAATATTCATCCAGACGTCGGTAGTAACTGTCGTCATCTCCGTCATCGGGGCCCGATTCTTCCGACAGTATCCAGTCGCTCAAAGTCTTCAAGGAATCGGGGAAACGTCCGACGGTAACATCGGCGTAAATTTTTTCTATCGGATCTTCTTCGAAAAATTCCAAGCCATAGTGAACCGTGCACGTATCTCCGCCTTGACCTTTTATGAGCGGGACCGTCATGGAATCATTAAAGCCGCGTTTCCGTACGACGTCTTCACCGTCGAATAGCTTGTGCAGGGCCCTGGCAAAAAGCATCCAAAGACCTTCAGAGAATTTTTCAGGATAGTCTTCATCCGGGACCGTCGCGATGCTCTTGAGAAGGACATGAGCCGTGAGTTCCAAACGATGTTTCGAAGTCAGCCCTAAATATTCCTTCAAACCTTGAACCGCGAGATTTTCGAGCTCGAACGAATAGGTGGTGGATGGCCGCTTCCGCCTGAGCTCCATCTTCATGCCCACAGACCGAGAACGACGGAAGTTTGCGAGAGAGACGCTGGTGTATTCGGGGAGCGATTCGACGGTGATTTTTCTTCCTAAAGGGGAATTATCGGAATTCAAAAGAAACGAAAAACCGAATTCCTCCGGATCTTTGTAGGCAAGCCAGCCATCGATGGTTCTTGAGGAGCCAAAACCTTTTCCGACTCCATTCATTCTCAGCCAAGAGTCCAAAGTTTGATGGCCCTTCGAGAAGGAGTCGATGTTGTCGGGAGAAAGCGGCTCCCGAGTCAAGACGACCTGGGAAGAGTCTCCGCCAACGTTTTGAAGAAACGGAACGATCATCGTTCCCGAATGAGCCTGAGCCTCAAAGCCATTCAGGTAGGATCCGACGAGCCCGGGATTCGCGGAAAAATGGTTAAGCATAGGTCCATTTTTCTCGTTGAGCGGAGTGAAACGTTGCTTAAAACGCGGTTTTATCAATTCTCTGGCGGCACAAAGTGTACAGCGGAGGACGGATCACGCGTAGGATTCTAACCGCCCAAATAGGCCTTTTTGACGTCCGGATCGTCCTGAAGCTCCGCGCTAGGGCCGGAGATCTTGATTTGCCCAGTCTCCAAGACATAGGCCCGGCGGGAGACCTTCAGCGCCAGGAAGGCGTCCTGCTCGACCAAGAGAACCGTCGTCCCCGCCTTGTTGATCTCCACCAGCACCTTGAAGATCTGCTGGACCAACGCGGGCGCGATGCCCAAGGAGGGCTCGTCCAGGAGGAGCAGGCGCGGCCGCGCCATCAGGGCCCGCCCGATGGCAAGCATCTGCTGCTCGCCGCCCGACAAGGTCCCGGCGCTTTGCCCCAGCCTCTCCCTCAACCGCGGAAACACGGATAAGGCGCGTTCCAAGTCGCTTGAGATGCCGGCCTTATCCTTCCGTCCGAAGGCGCCCAACTCCAAATTCTCCAGGACGGTCAAGTTCTGAAACACCATCCGCCCTTCCGGCACCTGCGCCACGCCGTGAGCAACGACTTTATGCGGCGCCAGGCGGTCGAGACGGACCTCGGAGGCGTCGGCCTTCAGGCGGATTTCGCCCAAGACGGGAGTCAGAAGCCCGGAGATCGTCCGCAGGAGCGTGGTCTTCCCGGCGCCGTTGGAGCCGATCAAGGCGACCATCTCCCCTTCCTCGACCTGAAGCGAAACGCCCTTCAACGCCTCGATGGCGCCGTAGGAGACCTTGAGATTGTCGATCGTTAAAAGCATCGCCCTATCCCGCCGTTCCCAAGTACGCCTCGATCACCTTGGGATTTTTCCGAATCTCCTCCGGCGTCCCCTCGGCGATCATTTCTCCGTGGTCCAGCACCAAAATGCGCGGACAGAGGTTCATCACCACCTTCATGTCGTGCTCGATCAGGACGATGGCAAGGGAGAACTCCTTGTGGACCCGCCGGATCAGTTCGACCAAGGCGACCTTCTCGGTGGGGTTCATCCCGGCGGCGGGCTCGTCCAGCAACAGGAGCTTGGGCGCCGTCGCCAGGGCCCGGACGATCTCCAGCCGGCGCTGATCGCCGTAGCTTAGGTTGATCGCCATCTCATTCTTGAGCTTCTCCAAGCCGAAGAGCTTGAGGAGGTCGCAGGCGCGGCTTCGGTCCGCGGCCTCCTCCTTCCGATAGGACGGCGTGAGGAAGGCGGCGGAGAGGAGAGAGGATTTCAGGCGCGAATGGAAGGCCACCAGGACGTTCTCTTCGACCGTCAGGTCGCCGAACAGGCGTATGTTCTGAAAGGTGCGCGCGACGCCGATGCGGCTGATTTGGAAGGGCTTCCAGCCGTTCACGCGCCGGTCGCAGACGAAGAGGTCCCCTTCCGTCGGTTCGTAGACGCCGGTCAAGAGATTGAAAAAGGTCGTCTTGCCCGCGCCGTTGGGGCCGATCACGCCGACGAACTCGCCCGGCTGCATCGCGAGCCGGAACGCCTTTAAGGCCTGGAGCCCGCCGAAGCGGATGCCGCAATTCTCCGCCTTTAAGATCGCCGCGCCCGCCGTCATGTTTTTTTCCTCTTCAGCCAAGGCAGTTCCTTTTTCCCCATGATCCCGCGCGGCCAGAGGATCATCATGACGATCAGGAGCAAGGCGTAGGCGATCATCCGCCACTCGCTCGCGGCCCGGAGCGCTTCGGGCAGGATGGTGAGGACGGCCGACGAAATCAACGAGCCGGTGATCGACCCCATGCCGCCCAACACCACCATCACGACGTATTCGACCGATTTCAAAAACCCGAACGTGTTCGTATGCAGGTAGGTGTTCAGGTGCGCGAAGAGCCCGCCGCCCACGCCCGCCCAGAACGATCCCAGCGTGAAGGCCAGGACCTTGTAGCGCGTCGTGGGGATTCCCACGGATTGCGCGGCGATCTCGTCGTCGCGCACCGCCAGGAAGGCCAGCCCCTTCAGCGAATAGACGGCGTGGGAGGTCAGGGCCAGGAGAACGACCAGGGCCGAATAGATCCAGAAAAAGTTGGCGTATTCCGGGATGTCCGTGAACCCGCGTGCCCCGCCGACGAACTCGACATTGAGGACGATCACGCGGATGATTTCCCCCAAACCCAGGGTCGCGATGGCGAGATAATCGCCTTTCAGACGCAGCGTCGGAATGCCGATGATCACGCCGGCGACGGCGGCCACCAGCCCGCCGAAGATCAGGGCCGAGGCGAAAAAGACGGGCTCCCACAAACGACCCGGCACCGAAACCAAGGCTTCGGCGACGCCCGGATGAAAGTACACCGTAAAGGCCGCCGAGGCATAGGCCCCCAAGGCCATGAACCCCGCGTGGCCGAGCGAGAACTGGCCCGTGTGCCCCGTGATCAGGTTCAGGCTCACCGCCATGACGGCGGCGATGCCGATCGAATTGAGGATCTGCAGGTAGTAGGGATTGACGTACGGGCTGAGAAAAGTCTGAAAGGCCCACACGCCCGCCAGGAGCGCCGCGATAACCGCGTATCTCATACCTTCTCCGACGCGCTCTTGCCGAACAGCCCGCCGGGCCGGACGAGCAAGATGAGGATCAAAAGCACGAAGGCCAGCGCGTCCCGGTAGGTGGACGAGACGTAGCCGACCACGTAGGTCTCCGAAAG